>JANNNO010000276.1:0-9998 GCA_031398585.1 Myxococcales bacterium
GGTCCCGGCGGCGGGCTCGCTGCCGAACCCGAGGCCCCCATGGGCGCCCCTTCGATTCGCGCGCCCACCCGGACCACCACGTCGGTCGCCGCGAACTCGGCATCGGGAAAAAACGCGCTCAGGAACCGGCGCGCCACCAGATCGAAGATGCGCTGTTCGTCGCGCGACAACGACGCCAGATCGATCCGCTTGCCGGTCGGGATGATCGCGTGGTGGTCCTGGATCTTGGCGTCGTCGAAGACGCGACGATTGCCGGCGATGCCCGCCGCGCCCTCCCCCTGCAGCTCACGCTCGAGCCGCTGCGCGAACCTCGCGTAGTCGGGCAACGCCGCGAGGCTGCCAAAAAGCTTAGGAAGCGTCCCGGCGAGATCGCGTGACAGGTAGCGCGCATCGGTTCGCGGGTAGGTCAGGATCTTGTGCGTCTCGTACAGCGCCTGCGCGATCTCGAGGGTCCGCGTCGCCGACAGACCGAAGCGACGATTCGCCGTCCGCTGCAACGACGTGAGATCGAAAAGCAGAGGCGGCGGCTCGCGGGTGCGGCGTGCGTTCACCGACTCGACCACGACCTCCTTGGTCGTGCCACTGACGGCCTGCAGCCGCTGCACGAGCTCCCCAGCGAGATCCTTTCGCCCGAGCCGCGTCACCTTGCGCTCACCACGCGCGGTCGGCTCGTGCGTCCAGAGCGCCTCGAACGCCTGCCCAGCGGGCGTCGTGAAGCGGCCGCGCACCTCCCAGTAGTCGGCCGGCACGAAGCGGGCGATCGCTTCGTCGCGCGCCACCACCAGCGCCAGCGTCGGTGTCTGCACCCGGCCGATGGAGTAAAGCGGCGATTCCCCGCCCGTGCGGTGCCGAACCGTGACCGCGCGGGTCGCGTTGAGTCCGACCAGCCAATCGGCTTCCGACCGGCAGCGAGCCGCGTCGCCCAGCCGATCGTAATCAGCGCCCGGCCGCAGCTGCGCCATGCCCTGCCGGATCGCCTCGTCGGTCATCGACGAGATCCAGAGTCGTCGCACGGGCAAGCGCGACCCCGCTAGCTCGTAGACGTAGCGGAAGATGAGCTCGCCCTCGCGCCCGGCGTCGCAAGCGTTCACGACTTCGGTGAAACGCCGATCGACGAGCAGCCGCTTGACCTCGCCCAGCTGATCCTTCGAGCTCGCGACCGGCCGCAATCGAAACTTTCCGGGCAACATGGGCAGCGTATCGAGCCGCCAGGCCTTCCAGCGCGCGTCGTAACTGGCGGGCTCGTCGAGCTCGACCAGGTGGCCCACGCACCAGGTGATGACTCGATCGTTGCCTTCGAACGCCCCCCGCCCCGACGGACGCACGCCGAGGACCCGCGCGAGATCGCGCGCGACTGAAGGCTTTTCCGCGAGGATGAGCTGCATGACCTTGCCGAGCGACCTAGGGGCCCCAAAGCCCTCGGCCGCCTAGAGGAGATGGCAGCTTCGACCGCGAATCAAGAAAGGTGCGCCGGACCGTCATCGACAACGCCGATTTTTCCCCCAGGCTCTCGGCACGCGAACGGCGCCATCCAATCAGCGCCCGACCCCGAGGGGATGCTGCTTCGCTCCGCGACCCCACCTCGCCCCCCCGGCCCACCGCGACGTCGAGCCGCGCTCCCTGTCAGCCCCGCAACGCACCCTCCAGACCGCAACAAGCCGCTCGTCCGATCTGCGAAGCGGCCGCCACGCAGCGCGCGGCGTGATAGCCTTTTGCACCTTCATGTTGAGCGTCATCATCGCCGCCGCCGTCGCGGTCGGGCTGTTCCTGGTCGGCTTCTTCGCGTTCGACGTCCTCTCGGGCGTCGCCATCGGACTCATTGCCGGCGTCGCCACTTTCATCCTCATCCTGCGCCGGGGCCGCAAGCCGCTCGAAGCGGGCATGAAGGAGTGTGAGGCTCACATGAAAGGGCAGCGCTTCGAAAAGGCGCTCGCCTCGCTCGAGACCCTCCGCCCAATCGCGCGCTGGCAGCCCGGCCTCACCGGCTCCATCGACGCTCAGATCGGCATGATCCGGTACGCGCACATGCGCGAATTCGAAGACGCCCGCTCCAACCTCGAGCGCGCGCATCCCAAGGTCTGGCAAGCACAAGCGATGCTCGCCGCCGCGCACTTCAAGAAGGAACGCTTCACCGAGATGAAGCAGGTCTTCGAGAAGGCCGTGAAGAAGAACAAGAAGGAAGCTCTCTTGTGGCTCATCTACGGCTACTGCGAGTGGAAGCGCGGCTCGCGCAACGACGCCATCGCGGTGCTCTCGCGCGGGGTGACCGAATGCCCCAGCGACGAACGGCTCAAGCACCAAAGGGAATCGTTGCAGAACGGCAAGAAGATGAAGATGCCGCAGAACGATCCCGAGTGGCTGGCGCTGCACCTCGAGCGCACGCTGCCGAGCGGCCCCGCCGCGCGCCCGCGCTTCTTGCCGCCCGCCCACCGCGTGGGCGCCCGCTACACGCGGGGCTGAGTCGGCTTTAAAAGAAGCCGGCGATTCGTTCGCAGAGCCAGAAGGTTCCGAGCACGCCGATGGCGCCGGCGGGTACCAGCTGCAGCGCTCGTCGCGCCCGTGCCTGTCCGTCGTGATCGAGCGCCCGAAGCGCCGGCCGTAGGGCGCGGCCGATCCCGAGGACCAGCAACACGAAGCCGAGCTGCCCGAGCTCGACGCCGACGTTGAAGGTGAAAAGCGCCAGCGGGATGTCGCCCGCGGGCAATCCGACCTCGGCGAGCGCGCCCGCGAAGCCGAGCCCGTGCAGCAGGCCGAAACCGAAGGCGACGATGGCCAATCGCCGCGGGGACGCCGCCGGCGAGCCCGACGAACGCGCCGTCAGTTCCCGCGAGAGAAATACGATAGACAGCGCGATCACCGCTTCGACCGGAGGGCCCGGCACCCGCGCCCAGCCCAGGGCGGCCAAGCCCAAGGTCACGCTGTGGGCCAACGTGAAGGCCGTGACCGCGCCGACGATCTGGCGCCAGCCCGCCGCCAGCAGCACGAGTCCCAGCACGAAGGCCAGGTGATCGAGCCCGGTGAGAATGTGCTCGATGCCAAGGCCGAGGTACGTCGCCGCGATTCCCGCCGAGTCCGGGCGCGCCGGAACGAGGAAGATCTGCCAGGCGGCCCCCGTGCGCGCCATGCGGCCCGTGAAGACGCCGTCACGCAGCTCGACCCGCAGCAGCACCTCGTTGACGGCGCCCGAGCTGCCCGCCAAACGCAGAGCCTCGCCGGGCAGCGGCCGCGGTAGGCGCACCCGCCACCGCTCGGCCAGCATGTCGCCTTCGCGTTGCCGCGTGGGCACGCCCAGTCGTTCGCTGCCTTCGGGCATCACCGGCCGCAAAGAGTCCGAGGCCGCCTCGATCGGAACCCGCCAGAGCACCTCGTGCACGCCATCGGCCCGCGAGGATGGCTCGGCTGCGCCAGTAGGGTTGGGCGACTCCGTGATCACGAGCAGCGCCGGTTTGAAGTCGTGCGCCTCGGCAGTCGCCGGCAGGCCCGTCGCGAGCAAAGCCCCCATGATCAGCCACGCCCGCATCGTCGCCGTCACCGTCGTGATGGCCCTCATCGCGCGCTGGCCGCGCGTCTCGCATCGGCCGGTCGGCGAGATCACTTCGCCCCCAGCAGCGGCGCCATCGATCGAGCGCGGGCCACCGACTGCGCGACCGCCGCATCGATCGTCGGATCGAGCGCCACCTGGTAACGCGGCAAGAGGGTCTCCGCCGCTGCCTTGAGGCCGCGCGTGTTGATCGTGAGCCAGTCGGCCCGAACGTGCTTTCGCGCCTGCTCGAAGCTCGGCATGTGTGCGGCCTGACGATCCACCACGAAGACCAGGTGTTGCCCGAATTGCGAGGCGAACGGGCCTGCCCAGCGGCCGACGGGAGCGGTCCGCAACGCCGCCACGAAACCCTCCCCGTACAGATGCGCCACCTGCAACTCGCTCTTGCCGTCGATCAACTTCGGCAGGACGAAATCGTCAGCGGCAATCTCGGCGGCACTCTGTTCCCGAGCGGCCGCGGCCAAAGCGCCCAGCACGCGACTCGCATCCGCGGTCGCGCTGGCGCGCTTTTTCGGATCGAAGAAGCGCTGCTCGACCGTGAAACGCGCGACCTCCGCGAAGCGATGCTGATAGCGGTCGTACCACCGCTTCAGCTGCTCCTCGGAGGGCTCACTGACCGGCGTGGCCGGGCGCGCTACCGAGCTCATCTTCTCGATGACCCGCCGGCGCACGACGACGTCGTCTCTGTCGAGCGCCAGCGCCTGCCCCTCCCGGAACAAGACCTCCTCGTGCACGTAGGTCTCGAGCAGATCCCCGAGCTCTTCGGGCGCTGGCTCGCGCCGCCACGAACGCCGAAAACCGTCGCGCGCGCCCTCGATGGCAGCAGCCCCGATGACGATGCGACGATCCGGTTGCATCGCCCCGCCGGACGCGGGCTGCGGCTCGTCGTCGCCTCCCACCCAGGCGTAAAGGCCGAAGATCGCGCAGCCGACGACGACGAAATGAACGAAAGGATCGCGCAGCGGCGTTGGCACGCCCGCAGGCTAGATCGGCCGCGCCACGAAGTCTTCCGGTCGATAACCGAGAAAGCGACGGCGCTTGATCACCTCGCCCACCTCGGTCGGGACCATCGACTCCCAGCTGGCGTCGCCCTCCTCGATCTTCTGGAGCGCGTCGCGCGAGAAGATGTGAAGGTAACTGCGATTGAAGTTTTCGAGCTGCCGGATGAAGCGATTCTCGACCAGGTAGCCGTAGAGCTGTCGCAACCGGGGTGCCACCTCCAGGGTGTCGACCTTGGTGAGCGAGCCCGATTTGGGGTCGAGGAAGGGATAGATGTAAAGGCGCAGCTCGTTCTTGAACAGGCGACCGAAGGACTCGAGGATGCCGCCTTCCAGGCGATCGTAGTACTTCTCGTCGAACAGCTCACGCAGGCTGGCCGCACCCATGGTCAGCGCGATCTTCTTCTTGGTGTGCTGCCCGAGGTACGCCGCCAGTCGGTAGTATTCGAAGTAGTCCGAGATCATGACGGTCTTGCCCGATGCCGCCAGCATGTCGGCGCGAGCGAGAAAGTCGGCCCGATCGACGTCTCCCCCCTGCTCGCGCAAGTTGCGCATCGTCAGCTCCATCAACTCGACAATGGGGGCGTCCTTTTCGCCCTCCTTCTCCAGATCGCTGGCGAAGCTTTCGCGCGCGCAGCGAAGCATGTCGATGTTGGGAAGGCAGACCGGCCGGAAGCTGCCGCGTTCGACCAGCACGTTCTTCTTGTAGAGCACCTCGGACGGCTGCAACACGGCGCCCTTGGGATCGAACATCGCCGCGCCCGAAAGCCCCATCTGCACCAGCTTCATGCTCATCAAGCGGTTGTCGACCTGGCGGAACTCGATGCCGGAAAACTCGATCATGTCGATCGAAATTCGTTGCGTGGTCAATCCATCTAGCAACGATTCAATCAACATCTCTGGCTCGTGAAACAGGAAGAAGGCGCCGTAGAGCAGATTGACCCCGACGATGCCCAGCGCCTCCTGTTGCAAGGCGTTCTCACTGTCGAGCAGGCGGATGTGAATGATGATCTGGCTGTCCTGATCCCGGGGACGCGACTGAAAGCGAACCCCCATCCAGCCGTGACAATCGTTGTTGCCGCGATACGAGCGCGCCGCGACGGTATCGGCGAAGGCGAAGAAGGCTGTGGTCGCGCCGCGGGTATCGGACAGACGCGACAGGTTGAGCTCGTGTTCGTGCGCCAGCATCGCCTCGAGACGCGGCCGGCAGACGTAGCGTTCGGCCTTGCCGTAGATCGCGTCGGAGACCGTCATGTCGTAGGCCGACATGCTCTTGGCGATGGTGCCCGCGGCGCCGCCGGCGCGAAAGAACCAGCGCACCACTTCCTGCCCAGCGCCAATCTCGGCAAAGGTCCCGTAACGACGGGCATCGAGATTGATCTGAAGCGCCTTGGCGTGGGTATCGAGGGTGCGGTCCTTGGAAGAGACGAGTGGCATCGCCCCCCAGCATAAATCCGCCGCGCTGGGTTCGCGCTGGTCGCCCGGTAAATTCGCCGGGTCGCAACCTGGCGCCACTTGGGTCGGCCGCAGCGCCTAGCCAGGCGCGGCGTACCGGCCCGCCGAACGCCGCCCTACCGCGGAATCATACGGGTTAGCGACGACTTCGCCTTGCTTACGCCACACCTTATCGCCATTGTCCAGCAACCCCTTCGAGACAGGCGAAACGATGCAGCAGCCCCTGACTCGCCCGCTCGATTCCGCCTTCGATCTCGAGCCCCGCCTCGAGCCCTCGCGCGCTCTCGCCGAGCAGTGGCTCGACGTCTTCGGGCGGTTCGCCCTCGATCACATTGACGATCTCGAGACCGCTCCGGCAGGGGGCGCTCCGACGCGCGAATGGGCGGCGATTGCCGACGATGTCGCGCGCGGAATTCCGGAGAAACCGTTTCCAGGCGGCGCCGACGCCATCGTCGGACTGCTCGATCGCGCGTCTTCGGCTTCGTTGCTCGCGCCCGGTCCCGGGTACCTCGCGTACATCCCGGGGGGCGGCCTTTTCGGCTCGGCGCTGGCCGATCTCGTCGCCGATTGCCTCAACCGCTACACCGGCATGCCCGCGCCGGCGCCGGCTCTGTTTCGCCTCGAGCAGGAGGTCCTGGCCTGGCTCTGCCGCTCCTTCGGCTACGACAGCGGTGCGCGCGCTGTCTTCACCTCGGGCAGCTCACTGGCCACGCTCTCGGCGGTGGTCACCGCCCGCCACGCAGCCTTTGGCGACAGCGGGGATTTTTCCCGCGCCGTGATCTACACGTCCACTCAGGCCCATCACAGCGTGGCCAAAGCCGCGCGGCTTGCCGGCATCCCTTCGCGCCTCTTGCGTTTGATACCGGTGGATCGCGATCACCGCCTCTTGCCGCAGGCGCTGGCGGCCACCGTGGCCGCGGACCTGGCGCAAGGGCTGCGCCCCTTCGCGGTGGTCGCAGCGGCCGGGACCACCAACACGGGCGCCGTGGATCCGCTGCCCGCCATCGCCGATGTCGCTTCGAAGTACGGCCTGTGGCTGCACGTCGACGCAGCTTATGGCGGCGCCTTCGTCCTCACCGAGGCGGGTCGAGAGCGGCTGACGGGCATCGATCGGGCTGACAGCATCGCCTTCGATCCCCACAAGGGGCTTTTCCTGCCCTACGGCACCGGGTGCCTGCTGGTGCGCGACGGCGGCACCTTGCGTCGGGCACATCAACTCGCCGCCGAGTACCTGCAGGACCTCGACGCGGGCGGCGAAGTCTCCTGGAGCCCGGCTGACCTCGGCCCGGAGCTATCGCGAGATTTTCGCGGTCTGCGCCTCTGGCTGCCACTCATGCTCCATGGCGTGGCGGCCTTCCGCGAGGCGCTCGACGAAAAGCTGGCCCTGGCCGAGCGCTTCACGGCCGGACTCGACCGGCTGCGGGCGGCGGGGGCACCTCTCGAAATCGTGGCGCGGCCACAGCTCTCCCTGGTGGCGTTCCGGCTGGCCCGCGGCCCCGGCGAGACGCTGGGCGCCTGGAACGAGAGGAACCGGGCTTTGCTGTCAGCGGTCAACGAACGGCAGCGGGTGCACCTGTCGAGCACGCTGCTGCCCGTCTCGGATGGCCAGGCCTTCACGCTGCGCGCCTGCATCCTCTCCTTCCGGACCCACGCCCTGCAGATCGACCAGGCACTGGCGGACCTGGGCGCCGCGCTGGCCTGAGCGGCCTTCGGCTGGCTGACCGGCGGCCAGCCCCGGTGCTGAGCGGCTCACACACGCACGGTCCCGGGAAAACCGGGTGGATTTCCGTCCGGCGCCCTACCACCTCCTACCCTGTGTGCTAGTCTCAAGGCCTTTCCAGGTGAGGGGGGGCGACGCGGATTTCAGTCCCGCGACGCAGGCGACGGGTCGGGCCGAATGCGGCAGACGACGCGGTTTTCGACGGTGGTTCCTGGTGCGGCTTGCCGCTTCACAGCTTATCGGTTTCCAAAGCACCCCATCTGCCGAGGAGGATTGAATGGCCACCGAAAGCTCCGTCGTCGTTGCCCTCAAAGAGGTTCGTCGCCTCGAGCTCGAGCGACAGCGTCGTGAAGAGGAGACCCGCCGGGCCGACGAGGAGCGCGCGCGTTCCGAGGCCTCTTCGGTGCAATACGGTCCCGGCATGGTCCCCTTCGGCAACGGCTGGGGCAACGGCGAGGGCCTCCCAGAGGGTTTTTCGCGCAACGTTCACCGCACGTCCGAAGTGATGACGGTGCAGGGGCAGGACTTCGCTCACCCGCAGTCGTACGTCGGCTTCGGCTCTCCGGTGGCGGGCGTGGGGCAGCCGCCCTCGTGGGAAGGTCCCAGCTTTCCCAGCCAGAAGCGAAAGTCATCGTTCAAGGCGGTGCTTGCGACCCTGGTGCTCTGTAGCGCCGGCGCGGCCGCGGGCCTCTGGAAGATGAACAGCGACTTTGCCAGCAAGCTCAGCCTCATCGAGGCACAGCGGCAGAAGACAGAAGAGGTCCGCAACGAAGCGGTCGCCGCGCGCGCCAAGGCCGAGCAAGAGCTGAAGCTGAAGATCGCCGAATACGAGGGCAAGCTCGGCACCGCCAACGCCAAGGCCACCGCCGCTTCGACCGCGCTCGCGGTGGCGGCGCGCGCTTCGGCAAGTGCCCCCGCGGCGGCGGCCCCCGCTCCCTTGCCGACGGCACGGGGTCTGCGCCGCCCGCGAGGGTGGGGACGTGCAAAGGCGCCCGTGGCCGCGGCTCCCGCGTTGCCGAAAGCTCCCCCGCCCGCTCCGGCCCCGGCCGCCCCCAAGGTCGCCAAGAAGAAGGCCGTCACCGACGATCCGCTGGGCGGCCTGCGGCTCTGAGAGACGGCGTCTCGCGAGCAGCAATCGCAGCTCCAGCGACACTCGGCGCGCGTGCCCTGCGCGTCCCTGCTCAGTAAGCGCCCATCACGCGGGCCACGCGGCTCTCGTCGTCGGCGAACGTCTCGATGTGGATGTGGTCGCGATGGTCAGCGTCGTCGTCGGGCGTGATGATCACGCGAAAGGCGCTGTGGTGTTTGAGCTCGCAGACCAGCCGACGTAGGCGCTTGCCTTTGGTCGTACGCGGAGCGCCGATGCAGCGGGGGATCTCGCCCTTTCGCGCGACCAGACCGCGCCAGGCGCCCGCTCCCTTTTCGAAGTCGCGAACGATGTTGAGGGGACCGTCGCGTCCTCTGAACTCGTGCACGTCGATGGCGAGTCCAAACGCGTGCGCCGACAAGGTCGATGAGCGGTGCCTCGTCCGATAGACGTAGGCGCCCGAAAACGACAGCTCGGTAACGCCGGCCTGGCTGATCACGGGAGCGGCCTCCCACAGGGCGCGCAGCAGCTGACAGTCCATGAGGGGCGGCCGTCCCACCCGTGGCGTCAGCTGCAGGCCGCGCACGGCTCCCCGTAGCTCGACCGGCGTGCGCACGCCCTTTTGCGGCGGGGCTTCCACGAACGGGATCTGATGCTCGACGAGGAAGTTGAGGCACGCGTATTCCGGAGGCTGTTCGATCTCGCCCGGTCCCGCGGCGCCGCTTCCGCAGGCGCCCGCCAGCAGGGCCACGGCGAGCAGCGCCAGTGGCGTTCGCGTTCCCCCGCGCGGCGATACGCCGGGGCTCATTCTTAGGCCCCCGAGATCGTGTCGCCGGGCGATCATGCGTGCACCGGCGGCAAGGTTAGAAGCAGAGCTCGCGAACGCCAACTTCATGAGGACGGGGCCGCATGGCACCCGATTCAGTCGGCCCAACTGGGCCGGTGCGCTGGCCCACCAAGGCCCCCCGGTGCCGTCGAGCAAGGCTCGGGCGACCCGAAATGCGAACGGCGTGCGCGGCCCGATGGGACCGGCACGCCGTCGCGTGATGCTCGGGCAGTCGCTCGCGTTAGCCGCGCTGGCGGCGGCGCATGAGAAGAGCGAGACCGAGTAGTCCGAGTCCAGAGGCGAAGCTGGCGCCGCCACCGTTGCCGTTGCCGCCGACGCTGCAGCCGATGCCACCCGATGCTGCGTTTGCC
>JANNNO010000287.1:0-7882 GCA_031398585.1 Myxococcales bacterium
GCCGGGCGGAAACACGTCGTGCTGGCAGCGCACCGATCGACGGCGTCACCAACCATTCGCGCTCGAGATCGGGTCGGCTCAACAGCGCGAGGGCCAAGCGATCGACCTCTGTCTCGAGGCCGATCGGCAAGCGCACCGCGACCGCAACCCGTGCACGCACGGGCGGTGTCGACAGCCCCCGCCGCGAGGTCGACGCCAGCGATGTCGCCAGCAACGCGAAAGTTGCGGCGTCGCCGGTCAGCAACGCCTCGAGCACGCGGCGGCCCAGCTCGCGCTTCTCTTCGGACGGGGGCAGTGCGGCTGCGATCTCGAAGAACGCGACGGCCGCGAAGCTGGGCGACATCCAGCGAACGTCATCGACGAGGCCGGTGCGAAATGCCTCGCGAATGCTTGCCAGCAATCGTTCGGGCGGGACTGCCTCGAGCGGGGCGACGCGCCCGTTGAGCGCCGCCGCCGACAGCGACGCCAATCCCTGCCGCCAGCTTCGCCGGCACTCGTCCGGGTTGGCGAGGTCGTGCAGCTGCGCAAGCCCGGTCAGATAATCCCGGGTTCCGCTCATGACGACCCAAAGGGCGAGCAAAAGGGCGACAAAGAACTCACGGGGGCTTCGCCGACCAGAGGAGCGAAACGGAGAAACACAGAGGAGAGGGAGGGATTCGAACCCTCGGTACAAGCTTTAGACTCGTACAACGGTTTAGCAAACCGCCGCCTTCGACCGACTCGGCCACCTCTCCGGAACAAAACTTTTCAGAGACTAGAGGAGGAGGAGGGATTCGAACCCCCGGCGCTTTCGCGCTACGGTTTTCAAGACCGTCGCCTTCGACCACTCGGCCACTCCTCCACCTCGTGCCGCCGGCAGTCATCCCGACGGACGGGTATTCATAGCCGGGATCTCCGTCGCTGCCAAGCGCCTCCTGTCCCCCCACGGGCGCTTGCGGAAAGCGCTGCCCAGGGCGCCAGCATGCGCAGACTTGGCCGCCGACTTGGCCACCGACTTGGCCGCCGACTTGGCCGCCGACCTGGCGCCGTTCAGGCCTCGTCACCCGTGCCGGCATGTGGCGCCGACTTGGCCCCGTCACGGCGCCTGCGGCGGACTCTGAGCTGGCACTTGCACCGGCACCTGCTCGATGGTCGCTTGCGGCTTCCGCCCCCCCGGCGCCACGTGAATCTGGGTTTTGGGCCGGTTCGGGTCCATGCCCTCGATCCACTCGACCGTCAAAAGCTTCAAACGCATGTTGTCTGGGAAGCGCTGCCGCACGAAGGCGATCAGCTCGTCGGTCGAAGCCCCCTTGCGGCGCAGCTCGAAGAGCTCCTTCATCTCGGGTGGCGGCTTCACTTCGTTGCGCGCCATCAGCCCGACGATGCGCAGCTCTTCCTTGCTGTGCGAGGCGAGGAAGCGGTCGACGATCGCAGGATCTCCGGCCGGTGTCCCAGCGCCATGCTCTCCCCCGAGCAGACTCGGAGGCTTGGCCGCAATGGCCTTGCCCGCGTCGACGGGGGGCGGCGTCACCAGCTTCGGCACCGGCACCACCACGGCGGTGCCGCCTGCCGCTCCGGCATCAACACCGACCGCCTCGGCGTGGGTCGCGCTGTCCGGCACGATGAAGCCGCCCGCCACCGATGGCGGCTCCGCGCCCGGCGAAGAAGACTCGGCGGCGCGCTCGCCGCCGTCGCGCAACAGGAGGAAAAGTCCGAGGACGACGACGGCCCCGCCGATGACGAAGCCCGCACGCCCTGCGGTCATCGGCTACTGCCCCACCGACGAAGCGAGCTGCCAGACGAAGCCCTGGGTGGTGCTGTTTCCCCAGCTGTCGTCGACGGTCAACATGACGCCGTAGATGTCCGGCGCAGCGACCTCTTCCTTGAAGCGGATGACGCCACCGGCGTTGAGCAGGACGCCCCACTGCGACGACTCCCAGGCAAGCTGCTTGGTGCCACCGTCGTAGTACTGCACGCGCGGCACGAACATCGATCCCTCGCCGAGCACTTTGAAGAGCCGGCTCAAGCTGGTAACCCCCTCGCCGCCTTCGACCTTGATCACCGCAGACGTCGCCAGACCATTGTCGTCGATGATGAGGCTCCCTTCCATCCGCCGACTGGCGCTCTGCAAGTAGCCGGGGACCTTTCGTAGAGCGGTCGAGAGCGTCGTCCCCTTGACGACGTATTCCCAGGGCATGACGGTGACGGGAGTCTTCTGCTCGGTGTCGAGCACGACCTTGCGGCCGTTCCACTTGAGCACGCCCTGACCGCTGACCAGGCTCGCGCCGACCGCCCCCCAGATGTTGAGCTTGGTCTGGCTTCCCGGTGCGATCTGCGCCAGCAGCGCCCCCACGAAAGCCGCGTCGGCTCCCGTGACACTGAAATCGATGCGGGGCGGATCGACCTGCGTCGGCGCCATCGGTACCACGGCCATGCCCTGCACGGTCGGCTTGGTGGATGGCGCAGCCGCCTTGGCCGCTGCCAGCATGGCGCCCCACCCGCTGGCGCGCTCCCAGGTCGCCGCCAGGTTGGGATAGAGCGGAAATGCCCGGGCGTCGATCCCAAGCAGCGGACCACCGAAAATGCCGACGCCCATCTGCCCCTGGCGCAAATCCCCGTGCGCACCCGCGATCTTGGCCGCAGTCATTACATCCAGCGTCTGCGTGGCGGCGGCGGCAAGGGCGGGAATCGTCGAAGCCTTCAGCTTCTGGAGCAGAAAGCCGACGTCGCGCGAGGGCGGAGAGCCGCTGTCGCTCTCGTCGTCACCCGAGCGCAGGTAGCTCGGTACGCTTTCGAACAGAGCGCGGGAGATGGCGCCCGCTCCCCCGGCCTGCGCCGCTGCCGATAGCTTCGCAAAGGCGGCCGGAAGCGCTTCGAGCTTCTCGGCGTCGAGCGCGACGTGTGAGCGGAACAGCCGATCGCCGAGGCTCGCGTTCTTGTGGTGGTCGTCCCAAGCCTTGACCTCGGCGGCGGCGAACTGAGACACCGACGCGGTCGCGTTCGCCGAGAGCCACGTGAGCATGCCCTCGTAATCCAGCCCATCACCGTAGTCGAGCTCGGCGTTGGCCATGTAGACCTTGGCGACGTCGGAGAACTCCGCCGCCACTTCGGTCGTCGCGAGCAGGCAGGTATCGAACGAGAGGAAATCGAGGCGGCGTTTGCCCGTCAGACCCGCGGCGGTCAGACCAGCGCGCACGGCCTTGGCAACGCTGTCGACGCGCATGCCTCGACCGCGCCGAGTGTCGTTTTGATCATCGCCGCCAAAGCCGCCGAGCCAGCCGCCGCCGTGGTCCCAGAGGATGACGCCGTAGCGTTCGGAGGGGTAGCTGGTGAACGCGCTCTTGATGGCGCTGGCAAGAACGTTCGGATCATCGAGGTCAGGCTCGGGAATGGTGCCCACGACTTCCGCCTTGGCGCCGTTGCCCGGGACGAGGTACCAAAAGCCACCCGCAGGAAACTTCTCCGTACCCGACGCGTCGGTCTGCGAGTTCCAGTCGGCCAGCACCACCACGCGAATGTTGGGGGAGATCTTGGCGACCATCATCTCCTGGATGTCGCGCACCAGGGACGGGGTCAGGTTGTGATCGCCGTGGCCGTAAACGAAGATCGTCCAGGTCCCCTGGGCTCCCGGCGTGCTGGGCCCCCCGGGCAGGGTCTGGCCGCCACCGGCGTCGACACCCGACGAGGGCGCAGGCGGAGCCGCGTCGCGAGCGCCACCGGGAGGAGGTGAGGTCGGGGGCGCTGGCACCAGCACCACGGGCCCGCCGTTGCCGGGCGAGCCCGCCGTGGGCGTGGTCGGCGCAGCCACGAGAGGATCGACGCCGCCGCCCTGCCCGCCCTGGCCGGAAGGAGAGCCGCCGCCACCACCTTGGCCAGGCTGAAGGTTGTTGCCGGGGGTGCCGAGCACGCAGACGTTGGCGCGACAGGTGAGCTGGGGCACGGCACAGCTGCCCGAAGCGTTGCAACGGCAGCCAGGCGTTCCGACGATGCAATCTTCCGTGGGGCTCGAGCAGCCAGCCGCAACGACGGAGAGCCCGACGATCGGCACAGGGAGAAGGCCGGTCATGGCGATGACCCGCGCGATCGACGAAAGAGACGCCAGCAACTTGTTCATGAGCACCCTTTTCCGAAGAGGTCGCCACGCGATGACCGGACGGGTCGACGCGCGACGCGGCAGAGAATAATCACACGCGAGCATCGCTGTCCACGGCCCATCGGACCCCAAAACCGTTCGTTGCGTGGGATGCGTGAAGGGGGGTGATGGCCGGCACAAAAAGCAGGGCATTCGACGACGCGCGCCGGGTCGTCGGGGCCTGACTGGGCACCTGCGACGCTATTGAACATTGGTCAATAAAAGACGCCCCAACCAACGCCGAGCGAAACCTGCGGAAGGCCCGGCGGCAGCCAGAGGCCAGGATCGATTCGCGGCGATGCAAGACCGGCTCGCGAGGTTTCGAACACGCGCCCGAGAACGCGAACGCGATCTAGATGAAGTGGCGGCGTCCTTGGAGGGACTTGCTCAGTGCCCCCTCATTCTTCGCAGCACGACGAGAAACCTGGACGACCGTTGTGAAGGTGAAGCACTTTCACCCACACCGTTGCGAGGGTCTCCACATGCTGCTCTTCCGTCGGGCCTGGGTGCTCGCGTCTGCTCTCCTCCTCTTCTCGCTGCTTCAGACCTCTCATCGGCGCGCCCTCGCGCAAGTCGTCGGTAGCATCACGGGGACCGTCACTGATCAGATGGGTACGCCGCTGACGGGGGTCCGCGTATCGGCGCGATCCGATACCCAGATCGGTGGGGCGAAATCTTCCTACACGAGTGGAGAGGGTTCGTTTCGCATCCCTGGGCTGCAGCCCGGCGTCTTCGACGTCACGGCGTCCTCGCCGGGATTGAAGTCGGTCATCCAGAAGCAGATCCGCGTGGGGATCAATGCGCCTGCCGAGATCTTCGTGATCATGGAAGCGCAGACCAAGGAAGAGGAGGTGAAGATCGTCGAACGCGCGCCGGTCATCAGCACCACCAGCGCCAAGGTCAAAGAGACCTTCGACGCCAACTTCGTCGATGCCCTTCCGCTCGACAAACGCACAGGCTACGGCGGCTTCATCCGAGACAACGTGCCGGGCGCGGCGGACGGTGGCGGCGAGTTCGCGGGCAGCGACTGGCTGGCGCGCGTGCGCGGGGCCAACACCTATCAGAACGCCGTCCTGCTGGAAGGCTTCCGGATGGACTGGCACAAGATCACGCTCAATTCGCTGGCAGCGATGGAGGTGTTGACCGCGGGCAACGGCGCCGAGAACGCCGGCACGCCGGGCGCGGTCGTGAACATGGTGACGCAGTCAGGGTCGAATCAGTTCGTTCTCGATATCACGACGTGGCACGAAGACGGCCGCCTGCGCCTCTTCACCTCGAGCAACGACACGAACAACAACCGCCGTCAGAGCTTCTTCAACCCGACGTTCTCGGGTCCCATCATCAAGGACAAGCTCTGGTTCTATCTGAACACGGAATTCCGCAACGAGCTCATCCACCGCGATCCGGACCCGACCGGTGTCGTGGCGACACCGCCGCCGCGTTATTACTGGAACACGCGCGGGACCCTCAAGCTGACGTGGCAGGTCTCGCCGCGGAACAAAGTTCAGAGCTTCACTCTCATCAACACCGAAGCCTGGCAGAAGAACCGCGAGGGTTGGGACGCGACCCCCGAAGCCCAGCAGATGCAGGACTGGCAGGACTACTTCACCGGGATCACCTGGGAGTCGCTGCTGAGCGATACCGTCTTCTTCAAGTCGCAGGTTGGCATCCAGCGCTTCTTCCGCACGTTCAAACCCGAGTCGTGCCGGAACGAGCCCGACACCTGTCTGGATCAGATCCCGCTGCAACAGCTCTCCCCGCGCCCTCACGGCATGGGCAACTACGACCGCGTGAACCAGCTGCTCGACCACAGCATCGAGATGGTCAACACGCTCGAGTGGTTCAAGTCGACTGCGCGTTTCGGTGAGCACAGCGTGAAGCTCATCTCACGCGTACTGGCGCGCAACTACGAAACCACCGATGGCGTGCCCGGCGACATGAAGCTGGTCTTCAACGGCGGTCTGCCCGATCGACGCATCGACTACTACTCGAACGATCCGCGGCTGGCCGAGGCCCGACGCGGCTACTGGATCCGGTCGAGCTCCGGCTATCGCATCAGCCATTCGGTGAGCGACGTCGTGCGGGTCACGCGCCACCTGACGGTCACACCGGGCATCGGCCTCACGACCAACCACGCCTCCACGCCTCTGCGGGGAGCGGTGATCAGCCAGACTGCCTTCACGCCGCACGTGGCCACGGTCTGGGACGCCACCCGCGACGGGCGCACCGTCCTGCGTGGCAGCTACAACCACTACGTCGACACCGATGCGGTGAGGATTGCCCAGCGAGCTTTCGGCGACGGCGTCTCGCAGGAGTGTCGCTGGAATGCTGCCACCGGTGCCTTCGACACCAATTGCCGCTACTCGGGTGGCATGCGCGGCAGCACCGTCGGCCTGCCCTGTGGTCCCCAGGGCGTCACGGCGTCAGGCGCGCCCTGCCGAACCAAGCTGTCGATCCCGCGAACGCGCGAGCTGACCGTCGGAGCCGAACGAGAGCTGGTGCAGGGGGTCGGCCTCGGCGCCGACGCCGTCTACCGCACGTTCAGCAATCCTTACGAAATTGCGGAGACCAACCGCAACTGGAACGCGGCCGGCAGCGCGCTCAATACGAACGGCGGCGCCTTTCGCAACGGCCGCGCCGAGACCGTCGTGGATCTCGGTACCCCCTCCGAAGCGCAGCGCGAATACACCGGCGTGACAGTGAGCGTGAAGAAGCGGGAGGGCGCGCTCAAGCTGACCGGCAGCTACACCTGGAGCATGCTCGAAGGAAACGTCTTCCTTGAAGAGAACAACGAGTATGGCGACATCCCCGGTCGCAACGCCTACCTCTGGGGCCCGAGCCCCTACGATCGTCGGCACGAGATCCGCGGCTCGGCGGTCTACCAGGCCAATAGCTGGTTCTCGACCGGTGTCGTCTACAACTACTATTCCGGCCAGCCCTACAGCCGGAAGTTCTTCAACAGCGAGACCGGCCGCTTCGAGGACTACAAAGCGCGCGTGGGCACCGACCCTGGCCAGAACATCAACGACCCCGCCGACGATCGCGATCTGCGGATGCCCGACATCCAGAAGCTGAACCTGCAGTTCCGCGCAAGCCTGCTCCCCCTTTACGGAGTGAACCTGGATCTCTTCGCCGACATCATCAACGTCCTGGCCCTGCGCACGACGACGGCGGTCTTCCAGGAAGACGGCCCCAACTTCGGCCAGACCAGCGGCCGCCTCGACCCATTCCGCGTCCGCCTCGGCATGCGCTACCGCTACTAGCGGTCGGAGCGAGAGAAAAGGCCCGCACTCCTTCGCGAGTGCGGGCGGTTTCGGCGCGGCCGGTAGCGATGAGCATGCGTTCGCATCGGACGCTGGCATCGCCGCGACACCGATTCCGAAATAGCGCCGGCCCCACCACCGACCGATCCTCGCGAAGCCACCGCCCCCCCCGCTCTTTGCCGCCCACGACTTTCCGCCGCCGTTGCCGATCCCACGATGGCCGTCATTGTCGACATGATCCCCGCACGGCACGTGACTGGGCGATGAACCCGAAGGCCAGCAGCGCGAAGGCAAAGAGGACGGCCCCCGATGGCGCGTCCCGGTCGGCCGCCAGCGAGCAACCTCCGGCCCTCGGTGAGCTCGGGCCAGCATCGACGGCGCCAACTACGCCGCCGTCCGGACGTCCGCCGCTGCCCACCGATCGATCGCACAGATCGGCGACGGTGATGACGCTGAGGTTGTCGTCTTCGTTTCCCGCGCGGTCGACGGCGCGTACCACGTACGGCCC
>JANNNO010000320.1:0-21172 GCA_031398585.1 Myxococcales bacterium
GAAGACGACAGCATCGGCATGATCGGGATCCCGTCTCAGCTCGGCCAGGAACTCGTGTCCATCCATGGTCGGCAGGTTCAGGTCGAGCATGATGATGTAGGGCCGTGCGAGTGCTGAACGATTGTCGCTGCCCCGCAAGGCCGTCAATCCTTCACTGCCGTCCTTGGCGACAGTCAACGCGTGCGGCACCTTTCGGCTCGCCAGACCGCGCCGCACGGTCATGACGTCGACGTTGTCGTCGTCGATGAGGAGGATGTTCACCAGGGTTTCAAGAGCCATGAGCGGTCTGCCGTCCAATTGCCGGAATCACGGTTTCGAGAGGAGTCGCCATCCGATCCTGTTCGTTCCACTGCTTGGGCCATGTGAAACGAATCGTCGCGCCCCTAAGCTGTCCCTCATCGATCGTGACGGTTTCCCCTGTCCATTCGACGATCTTCTTGACCATGGCCAGGCCCATCCCGCTGCCCTCGACCTCGTCGCGTGGCTTGAGCGTCTGGAACATCTGAAACACCTTGTGCCGGTGCACAGCTGGGATACCAGGTCCATCGTCGCTCACGCTGAATCGGATCCGATCGCCATCCTCGTCCGCCGTGATCCGAATCCTACCTCGATCTCGATCGTGGTGTTTGATCGCGTTGTCGACCAGATTCATCAGGACCCGCTGCAGGGGCAACCTGCAAGTACGAAGCGTCTCGATGGAGGTGGCCGTGCTGACCACGAAGCCGAACGGGCGATGCATTCCGTCGGCGATTTCGCTCAGGAGATGGGGCAGGTTCACCGATTCGGGCGGCACCTCGGTACGACCGATGCGCGAGAAGTCCAGCAGATCGCGTAGCAGCCGGTCCATGCGACGACTGCGCGCCTGGAGCAGCGCGAGGTGTCCACGGGATTCGGGCGTGAGACGATTCTCGGAGTCTTGTGCGATCCAGTGCGCGAGCGAGCTCACCGCGCGCAACGGCGATCTGAGATCGTGGGAGGCGGCGTAGGCGAAGCGTTCGAGCTCTTCGTTCGAACGCGCCAGCTCGTTGGCGTGCTGTCGCAGCGAATCGCTCAGCTGGCGTTGCTCCGTGATGTCCTGGGCCGTCCCCACCATACGGATGGGAGTGCCGTCAGCGCCGCAGAGCACGCGCCCCCTTGCCCGGAGCGATCGGGTAGCGCCGTTGGGACGAACGATTCGAGGTTGATAGTCGAAGGGGTGGCCTTCCCGAAAGCAGGTCTGAACGACCTTCTCGACCAGCGTTCGATCGTCGGGGTGAATGCGATCGAGGTAGCCCTCGTAGGATGGATTGGGCATGGAAGGCTGGAGGCCGTAGATGCGATAGAGCTCGTCCGACCAGGTGATGCGATTGGCGGCGATGTCCCATTCCCAGCTACCGACATGCGCGATCCCTTGGGCTTCGGCCAACCGTTCCCGCTCGTGCTGGTGCTCGAGGCTGGTCCTTTCCAGAGCCGTCGTGGCCACTTTCAGGTCGTCGTTGAGCTTTATGAGCGCCTGATTGGCTCCGGCCAGCTCGGCTGTACGATGCTTGACCCTGCCATCCAGCTCGTCGTGTGCAGCCTGCAGCGCCTCCTCGGCCGCTGACCGTTCGGCAGTGATCGCGGCCAGCGCCATCGCGGTCACGGTCGTCACGGCGATGAAGATATCGAGGAGGATGAGGCGCTGGTCCATCTCGCCCTCGGCGAACGGGCCGCGATCGTTCGTTGCCCCAATGATCGCAGCTGCCGAGATCACCAGGATCGCCCAGGAGACCTCGCGCTTGCCAAACCGCAGCGCCACCCAGATCACGAGGGGAAAGACCGCGTACTCGAGACGCGATCCCGGCGGCAAAAAGCCCCCCCAGAATGCCAGCCAGCAAAGCCCGAAAAGCGCGACCAGGACCAGGGCGAGCTCGAAAGGTCGGCAACGTCGCTCTCGCGCCGCACGTGGCGCTGCCCAGGCCAACAGGAGCGGGGCCACGACCATGACCCCGAGCGCATCCCCCGCCCACCACGTCCACCAGACCGAGCCCAGCGCCCCCAAGGCGATCTGACCTGCCAAAAGGAGGTTCACGACTCCGTTGCTCGCCGACAACGTCATCGTCGTGAGAGCCGCCATGACCAGGAGCAAGACGTCCCTTACCGACTCGAGCCGGTGGTTGAACCGAAGCCGTCGCAACAATAGCCAGGTGGCGATGGGCGCCACGGTGTTGCCCACGGCTATGCCTGCCGAGGTGAGAAGCGCGCCACTGGCCATGAGGTTGGCGAGCAGAGCGCCGACGAAGATGCCCGGCCAGATCCTGACTCCGAAGACCAGCAGGGCGACCACGGCGATGCCCGTCGGGGGCCAGACCGCGGAGACCTGTTTGGTCGCGAAGGCGAGGCTGAACCCGAATTCCGCGCTGACCAGGTAGGCAGCGGCCGTGACGGGTCCCACCACTGCCGTTCGGAGCAGGCGGGCATCGTGGGATGAAAAGTCAGTGAGGCGCATGGCTCACGGGCACCCTCATGTCTTCGGCTCCGCCTGGGCAAAGCCTGAGCCCTGATTTGGACTGGTTTCCCAGGTGACGTTGTAAACGACTGGAATGGTTGAGTATTTGTTGGCGCCACCTTGCTCTCTCAAGTTCCGAGGGGCGAGAGTCGACAACAGGAGCGTCTGGACTGCTTTCCCCTGCCCTCCATGGTTCAAACCAAATCGATTGCCAACAAGCGGCCGTCCGCCCTCACCGTGCGGGACGTGGCGGACTATCTACACGTCGACGAGAAGACGGTTTACCGGCTGGTTCAGAAGCGTGAGCTGCCTGGTTTCAAGGTCGCGGGCACCTGGCGCTTTCGACAAGAAGAGATCGACTCGTGGATTGATGCCTCGCGAGAGGGATCCTCAGCTCGCACCCGGAGCACGGCCCGCTTGCGAGCGCTCATCGTCGAGGACGACGTCGTCGATCGCATGGCGGTTCGCAACGCCATTCGTGAGACCGACCGTCTTGGCGCCGTCGATATCGTCGAGGTCAGCACGCTCGATGCCGCCCGGGAGGCCCTCGGGCGCGCCCGCTTCGACTGCGTCGTGATCGACCGGCAATTGCCGGACGGCGATGGGGTCTCCCTGCTGGACGACGATGGCGATCCGCTCCGGGGCGCCGCGGTGGTGGTCTTGACCGGTCTCGAGGACGAGGACATTGCCCGCGCAGCTCTGCGGCGGGGTGCCCAGGACTATTTGATCAAGGGGAGGATCGAAGGGCACATGCTCTTGCGCTCCATCCGGTATGCGATCGAACGCAAGCGGCTCGAAGAGCAACGCCATCAGCACGAGAGCAACTTTCGCGCGCTCATCGAACAGAGCCCCGACGCGATGGCGGTTATGAGCGAAGGCGAGCTTGCTTACATAAACCCTGCATTTTGCCGGCTCACGGGCAGGAAACGGGAAGAGATCGCCGAAGTTGTCGGACTCGTGCATCCCGAAGACGCGGTCGTGCTCGAAGGTCTCATCAATCAAACGCGTCGGGGCGAACGCCAAGATCCGCTCACGGAGCTACGACTGCGAAGTCATTCGGGCGGCTGGGTTCTCGTCGAGGCGTGGACGAGCTGCGTTTTGTTCGACGACGAAGAGGCCATCTTGCTCTCCGCGCGTGACGTGACCCGAAGAAAGCACCTGGAAGAGCAGGTGGTATTTTCGTCTCGCATGGCTGCC
Organism: Myxococcales bacterium; assembly: GCA_031398585.1. Classification (GTDB taxonomy): domain Bacteria; phylum Myxococcota_A; class Polyangia; order Fen-1088; family Fen-1088; genus JANNNO01. The sequence goes on from JANNNO010000320.1 coordinate 3,665, forward strand.
CTCGGCACGCTCGCCGCAGGGGTCGCTCACGAGATCAACAACCCCCTGGCGTTCGTAACCGCAAACCTCGACTTCGCACTTTCGGAGTTCGTCGAGTTCACCAACGCGTTGTCTCGTCAGGCCGAAACCGAACAAATAGTCGCGGGCGGCCGCAGCTGCGAATCTCTGGCGATCGCAGTCTCCGCCGCACTGAACGAAGCGCGACAGGGTGCCAGTCGCATCAACTACATCGTTCGTGACATGAAGACGCTCGCGCGTCCTACCGATACCGGGGATACACCAGTTTCGTTGCGCCAGGCCGTTGACTGGTCGGTCGGCGTAGCCTGGAACGAGATCAGACATCGAGCGCGGCTGGTGAAGGACTTCCGAGCAAACCCGACCGTAGGTGGCGGCGAAGCGCGCGTCGGACAGGTCGCCATGAACTTGCTCGTGAATGCCGCCCACGCCATCGCAGAGGGCAATACGGAAGACAACGAGATCCGGATCGTGGTCGACGAGACGAACGATGGACGAGCCATCCTCGAGGTTCGCGATACAGGGGCGGGCATTCCGAACGAGAACCTCGAGCGGATCTTTCATCCCTTCTTCACGACAAAGCCGGTGGGCAAGGGCACCGGGCTCGGCCTTGCGGTCTGCCACGGCATCGTCACCGCCTTGGGCGGATCCATAACTGTGCAGAGCGTGGTCGGGCAGGGCACCACCTTTCGAGTCGTGTTGCCCTCGATTGTCGGCCCGCGCGTGCCCACGGCGGCAGGGCCCCCGACTGCCCCCCGGCGCTCTGCTGTGCGCGGGCGCATTCTCATCGTCGATGACGAAGAGATGCTGGCAGATGCGCTGGCTCGCTATCTGTCGCGGGATCACGAAGTCACTGTCGCGACCGGGGGCCAGGTGGCGCTGAAGCGTCTGACCGCGGATGCGCCCTACGACGTCGTGTTGTGCGATCTCATGATGCCCGATCTCAGCGGGATGGAGCTCTACGAAGCCGTCGTCGAGCGCCATCGCGCGATGGCACCAAGGATGATCTTCATGACCGGCGGAGCTTTCACGCCGAAAGCGCAGCAGTTTCGCAACGAGATCTTGAATCTCTGCCTCGACAAACCCGTCGACCTCCGGACGCTATCGGCTCTCGTGAACGACCGTGTGGCGCTGATCAGGACGGGGCCCGCGGACGCCAATTCTTCGGCCACGTGAGCCGGAAGCGCGCACCGCGACCTTCTGACAGCAGTCGAATCGACCCTCCGGCCTGCTCGGCCAGCTTCTTGACGAACGCGAGGCCCATTCCGCTGCCTTCGGTCTCGTCGCGGGGGCGCAACGTCTGGAACATCTGGAAAACGCGGTCATGGTGCCGGGCGGGAATGCCGGGACCGTCATCCGTTACGTCGAATTCCACAGAGGATCCGGCGTCACGCGCACTAATGCTGATGTGGCCTTCGTCCTTGTCGTGATGCTTGATCGCGTTCGACACCAGATTCAGCAGAGCTCGCTTGAGCGGCAGGGCTGCGGTTTCGAGGTGGGACACGGCTACGTCCCGGCGGATCTGAAAACGCTGGGGCGGTGAAGACAGCTCGATGATGTCGGCCAGCAGCTTATCGACGTCGACAGCGTCCACGTCCGCGGTGAGCCGTCCCACCTTGGAATACTCCAGCAGATCGCGCAGCAGCCGATCCAGCCGGGAGACGCGATTGCGCAAGAGGCGCATCTGCTCGGAGTTTTCGCCCGAGAAGTGAGGGCGCAGATCGCGTTCCAACCACTCGGCCAAGCTGTCGATGGCTCGCAAGGGGGCTCGCAGATCGTGCGAGGCGACGTGAGCGAACTGAGCCAGCTCTTCGTTCGATCGGTGAAGCTCGGCCAGCAAGGCTTCGCGTTCGAGTCGCGCGCGGCTGGTAGACGTCACGTCACGAAACGTGACGACAGCGCCCAGATTCCGGCCGGCATCGTCCTGCAGCGGACGGCCGCTTATGCTGAAGACGCCGGGTTCGGGCATGTTGGCACTGCGAATGATCACCTCGACGTCGTCGAGCACCTCACCTCTCAACGCCCGCGCCGGCGGCGAATCCTTCGCCTCGACCGGAATCCCGTCGGCCGTGGCGATCGAGAAGCGACTCACCCGCTCCTCGAAGGTGCCCGCGCGACTTGATTGCGGCATGAACTTTTCGGCTGCGCGATTGAGATGCAAGACTTGGCCCTTGGTGTCGTAGACCACGATGCAATCCGCGGCGCAGTCGAGGATGGTGGTGAGCAGCTTGGCTTGTTCGCTGCTTTCCCGTTCCGCCTTCCGGCGGGCTGTGACGTCGCGTCCGGTGACCACGGCGCCGATGGTTTCGCCCGAAGCGCTTTTCAAGGGACGAGCGTTGGTGCTCATGAGTACGCCGTCGGGGTGCTGGGGACTGCGCACGAAGATCTCCATGTCCTCGACGATCTGTCCCTGCAACGCCCGCATGGCGGGAGCGTCTTCCCGGCGCAGTGGCGTCTCAGCGTCGCTGCGAAACAGCCCATAGCGGCTCATTCGTTCGTCCACCGTCGGCGTCTGCTGGATCCTGCGGCCGACGAGGTTCAAGAAGGCCGGGTTGGACAAGATCAAGGTCCCCTGGGCGTCGAAAACCGAGATGGTATCGACCACGCAGTCGAGCACGGAGCGCAGCAGTGTTTGCTGTCTGGCCAGTTCACGCTCGATTCCTTTGGCCGTCGTCACGTCGTGGGCGATGACGACCGCGCCGAAGATATCACCGTCACTGTCGCGCAGAGGTCTGGTCGTCACGTCGAGGTCGACGCCTTCCGGGTGAACAGCGTTGCGCATGATTGCGTGGACGTTGTCGGAGGGAATCCCCCGTAAGGCCTTGAGTAGGGTGCTCTCCTCGGGAGGAAAGGGAGTCACTCCATCGGGAAGGAAGACGCCGTATTCGTGGATGCTCCTGTCGACGTCCACATCGAGTTGACTTGCGTCGCCGGTCAGCTCTCGCGATGCCTGATTGGTATAGATGAATCGACCCTTGTCGTCGCAGACGGTGATGCTGTCGCCGATGGAATCGAAGATCGTCTCGAAGAAGCGGGTCTTCCTCTCCAGGCGACGTTCGGCCTCCCGCCGCTCGGTCAGATCCCGCGTCACCTTGGTAAATCCGATCAGCTTGCCATCGTCGTCGCCGAGCCGGGAGATGATCACGTTGGCCCAGAAGCGCGAGCCGTCTTTGCGGACCCGCCACCCTTCATTCTCGAAGCGGCCCAGGTCGGCGGCGACCTCGAGGGCTCGGGCGGGCAAGGAAGCGTCCAGCGATTCGGGCGGATAGAACCGCGAGAAGTGTTGGCCGATGATTTCCTGGCTGGTGTAGCCCTTGAGCCGCTCGGCACCCAGATTCCAGCTGACGACGCAGCCGTCACGGTCGAGCATGAAGATGGCGTAGTCGGTGACACTTTCGACCAGCCGGCGGAACTGCTCGTCGTTGGCCCATTCGCCCGATCCCCTCGGCCCTTTTCCTCCCGCACTCGCCGACGATGGCATCGCCAACCAGGGTAGCAGGCCGGGAGCAAAACTGGAGAAGGCTGCGTGGGGGGCAAGGTGTGTTGAGTGGTTACCTCAGGGTGCGCGTTGTTGAGGAATCCGGGCCGCTTCGATGACGTCGACGAGTGAGAGCAACTGCTCCACGCTGATCTCGGCGTCGTTGTCACCGGCATTGGGTTCGCCCGTCATGACGACGACGAGATCCTTGGACGGTGCCACGTAGACGTATTGCCCGCCGTGGCCCCAAGCCAGGACGGCCTGCCGCCTGGCGAGGACCCACCAATAGTAACCATAGGCGACGTCGGGTACGTCGATGGCGATGGCGGTCGCTGGGACCAGCGGCTGCGAGGATCGTTCGATCCACGCGGCGGGTACGAGGGCGGAGCCAGCGTGCTGCCCGCCGCGCGCCACGAGCAGGCCGAGGCGTGCGAGATCGCGCGGGCGCAGGAAGAGCCCAAAGGGTCCATAGGTCACGCCGTCGGGGCTCTGCTGCCATTCGATGCGCGCGATCCCGAGGGGCGCAAACAAGCGTTGGCGCGCGTAGGCCGCCAGCGACCCGCCGAGCCTTCGTTCGAGGGCCGCGCCGAGCAAGAAGGGATCGGCGTCGCGGTAATCGAAGCGCTCTCCCGGCAATGTCGCCAGGGGCTTGCCGAGCGTGTGCCTTACGGTGTCGGCGTGGCCGCCGTGCTCGATCTCCAACGAAAAGTCGTCATTCGAAAAGGCGAGCCCCGATCGCATGGTCAGCAGGTGCGAGATCGTGATGGCACCCTTGCGGGGATCGCTGGCGGCCGCTTCGGGCAAGAGCGTGGCGAGGGTCTCGTCCTCGCGAAGGAGCCCATCGGCGATCGCCATGCCGGTCAGCAGCGACGTCACACTCTTGGTCGCCGACATGATCGCGCGGGGGTGCTCTCGGTCGCCGCGATCGCGACAGTAGCCCTCGGCCACGAGACGATCGCCGCGCACGACCAGGAGACTGCGCGCGCCGGGAAGCTCGTCTTCGGAATAGAGGCGACGGTAGGCACGCGCGAGTTTGTCAGGGTCGAAGCCGGCTTCGGCGGGCGACGCGATCAACCAGCCGTCTCCCGTCATGAAGGGGCGATCGTCGTAGTCGAGCTTGAGCCGCGCTTCGGGAATGCAACCGACCGCGAGGGTGATCGCGAACAGGGTCGGGCTAGAACGCACGCAGCAGCTCCCCACCCAAGCGGTGTTGCAGGACATGAATCGCGCGAGGCCTCGTGGCTCCGTGATAGTCGAGCTGCCAGGAGAGGCGCCACCACCAACCTTCTCGGCGCGACGGCGCGGCGGTCAGGCCGATCGATCCGCCGCGGTACTGGTTCACCGTCGCCAGGCGAAGTTGGCGGTTGGGCTCGGTGAAGAAGAACGAGGGCCGGTCGAGCGCGTCCACCTTGTTGGTCCGCTCGGCGGCGGGCCGCGAGACCAAAGCCAGCAAGGGCGCCGAGAGAGTTGCGGTCAGATCGAAGCGCCCGGCCCGACGCTCGATCGCCGCTGCGGGACCCATGTCATGGCCGGTCAACCAGTACAGATGCGAATCGTCCCAATCGACGTGATACCAGAGGAAATTCTGCAACCGCACGCGACCGCCCAGTGAAAGCGTCGTGTCCGCCCCCAGCTCGATCACCCGCCGCAGATACTGATACCGCCCCTCCAGCCCAATGGAGATCGCCCGCTGCGAGAAGCGATTGAGCAGGTACGAAGGCCCCCAAGCCAGATCCGCGGTTTGTAGCGATCCCACCGCCCGCCGCTCCCAAACGACACCGATCGCGAGCCCCGGCCCCGTAGACCGCAAAGGCCGCAGGAGATCCTCCCGCATGCTCAAAACTCTCAGCTGAATCCGCGGCCCGAGGCTGTGCGTGGACTCACGTGCATCGCCTCTAGCTTGCGCGGGTGACGCTGCTAACAACCCCAACGCGAGCAGGGCCGCCGAGGAGGAAAACGAAGGCTCCGGGAATTGTGCCAAGATCGTCGCAGGCCGCCTGGATGTGAGAGTGTCCGTCGCCATCGAAGTCTATCAGCACCGCGGGGCTCTTCGGTTGCGCCGAATCCCAATGCCCAGGGGCGCCAAGGGACCCGTCTTTCACGCAACCCGACGACAACCCGGTCCGATAGCCTCGCCAACATGAGCCGCAATACGTTTCTTCGATAGCCAATGACAAAGACTCTGCGGCCCGCTGCGCGAACATCGCCGAGAAGACATCGGCGGAACGGGGCTCGTAAATCGTGGTCCACGGCTGTTGCCAGACAAAAGCAGCTCACCGTTTGCCGCTGGGGAGGCGCGACCTTATGCACTGGAGCAGGCCAGGGCCCACTTCGCTTGGCTGCGCCGCAAACGCCGAGGAACTGTGTCAACGCAAGCAAGCGCGGCAGCTCGGTATTGGCCGCACCAGCGCGGGCGGCTGGCACGCGCGCTGGCTGCACCCCAAGGGCAACAAGGAGAAGCTCCCCATTGTGGAACCGTCCACCGGGTCAGGCGCCGTGACCCTCACGCTGCCGCTTACGCAGATCCGCCATGAGGGCGACCCCGAAGGGTCACTCACGGGCGAGTTCACCGCCGTCTTTTCCGACGCCGACACGGAAGGCAAAGGCCAAGAGGCGATGGTCGCAACTAGCCGGCTACGTAGGGGAGACGGCGGCAGCTTTGGCCGGTTCGTCCGGCATGACGGTGGCGCCCGCTTACCAACTTGGAACGGCTCGGCGGGGTTGCGCCCCAACGAAAAGCTCCTCGTCGAGCTACCACCCCTACGACTTGAAGCCCAACGACGCTGACAGGGATTGAACTATGTCTGCGGGCGAATCGTCGGCTGGTCTTCTACTGATTGATCTGCAGGTTGCCGGGATGAGCAGCCCTCTCCTGAGCCGCCAGCGATCGAGAAGAGCCGTCTACGCAGACGTGATCACCTTGCCGAGCGTCTCTCCAGACGTAGGGCGGTGCACAGGTGTGGCTGCCGCAAATGCAGGGGCCGGGTGCGTTGCAGGTATTCGTCGGGTTTGGGCTGTTTGCGCATTCGGGATGGCGCAGCGACGGTCCCGCCCGATTCTCCGCTGCGACACGATCGCGCGCGCCCCCGCTGACGCATACCTTGTCTTCAATTCCGTAGGCTTCGCGCCAGACGTAGCCGTTCTTGCATTGCTCGCAACCATAAGAAAGGTTCCAGCACTTCGAGGTTCCGCAGGTCTGGGCGGGCGCTTGGCAGCGTGACTGGCATCCCACGCTGGGTGAGCAGCTCGCGGTTTCGTTCGCCCGGGCGGGGACGCACTGTTGATCGGTGTAGTCGGTGCCGGCGGCGTTGCAGCGACGGAAGGTGAGGTTCATGCACGTGGTTGCGCCGGGCTGACACATGCCCGTGCATGTGCCGGCGTTGCAGACGTACGGGCAGGTCTGCGTTCGTTGCCATTGGCCGGTGGCGCTGCAGGTTTGCGCTTCGGGGCCTTGGCAGCGTTTGTCGCCGGGGTTGCATTGGCCGGCGCAGTTGCCGGCGCTGCAGACGTAGGGGCAGGGGCTGCCGTTCTGCCATTGCGCCGATGCGGAGCAGGTCTGCGGAGTCTGGGACTGGCAGCGTTTTTCGCCGGGATTGCACTGGCCGCTGCACGCGCCGCCGGCGCAGACGTAGGGGCAGGGGCTGCCGCTTTGCCACTGGGCGTTCGGCGAGCAGGTCTGTGGAGTCTGGGACTGGCAGCGTTTTTCGCCGGGGTCGCACTCGCCGGCGCAGTTGCCGCCCGAGCAAACGTACTGGCAGGCGGCGCCGTTTTGCCAGTTGCCGGCCTGGTCGCAGGTGCGTGGGGTCTTGTTGCTGCAGCTCTTGCTACCTGGATTGCACTCGCCCGAGCAGTTGCCGCCGTTGCACTGGAACGGGCAAGCGGCGCCGTTGCTCCACTCACCGCTCGCGCCGCAGCTCTGCGGCGTCTTGCCGTTGCACTGTTTGCTGCCGGGTTTGCACGTGCCGCCGCAGTTGCCGCCGTTGCAGACGAATGGGCATTCGGTGCCGCCGTCCCATTGACCGTTCTGCTGGCAGGCCTGCGCGCGGCCGCCGCTGCAGCGTTTTTCACCGGGTGTGCAGGCGCCCGTGCAGTTGCCGCCGGTGCAGACGTTCGGGCAGGCGGTGCCGTTTTTCCATTGGCCGTTGGCATCGCAAGTGCGCGGGGTGTTGCCGTCGCACTCCTTGGCGCCCGGGCGGCAATCGCCGCTGCATTGGCCTTCGCCCGTGCAGACGCTGGGGCACTTGGACGAATCGACCCAGCGACCGGCGGCGCTGCAGGTCTGCACGGTGCCGCCGGTGGCGCAGCGTTTGGCGCCCGCCGCGCACTCGCCGGAACAAGCGCCGTTCGAGCATTGGAACTTGCACGCCTCCATCACCTGCCAGCGGGCGTCTTGACCGCAGACCTTGGGGGTCATGCCGTCGCATTGTTTGGCGCCTGGCGTGCACTCTCCCGTGCAGGCGCCGGCGCTGCAGGCGAACTGACAGGGCTGGCCGGGTTCCCAGAAGCCCATGCTGCTGCAGGTGGCGGGCGTGTTGTCGACGCCGCACTTCTTTTCGCCCGGCATGCAGTCGCCGCCACAGCTGCCGAACTGACAGACGTTGGCGCAGGTCATGCCCGGGACCCAGACGCCGTTCTGATCGCAGGTCTCCTTGACGAGGCTGTTGGCACCGCCGCACCTCATGGTGCCGGGGCGGCAGTCACCGGTGCACTCGCCCGCGCCGCTGCAGACGTTGGGGCAGAGCATGCCCGTGGTGACCCACTCGCCGCTGTCGTTGCAGATTTCCGGGACCTGGTTGGGACCGCAGTGGCGTTCGCCCGGCTTGCACATGCCGCCGCAGGCGCCGTTCGAACAGAGAGACGGGCACGGCTCCTTCATGATCCAGTCGCCGTTGAGGGTACAGACCTCGACGTTGAGCCCGCTCTCCGAGCAGCGGGTCATGCCCGCCGTGCAGGGGCCCATCGGCGTGGAGCTGCTGCCTCCGGATCCACCCGAGCCGAGCAGCGTGCCGCCCGAACCTCCGGCTGCGATCGGTTGGCCGCCCGCGCCGCCATTGCCGCGGGCCGGGTCGATGGCCCCGGAGGAACGCGGTTTGGCGCACGCGCCGCCCACGATGGAGAGCGCCGCAAGGGCGAGGGCGAAGGCTTGGGCGGGATGTCTCATCGTGGCTCCGGGGTGGCTGGAATCGGGACGGCCCGAAAAGTAGCATCTTGTGTGGACTGTAAGGAAGGCTGCGTTCACGGCCAAGTAGCCGCGGCGCGCGTTGAAGTGGTGACGCGACCTAAGTGGCCGTGATCACGCGGGTGTAGGCGGGACTACGCGTCCGTCCCGAACGGAAACAGTTATCGAGGGCGAGCGAACGCCGGGCGAAGGCAAGGCGCGCGCACCGACGAGTTGTCGGTGAGCTTCCCCCGAAAGTTGCCTGCAGCCGCCGCTTCAGCGGGCTCTTCGTCGACGGCGTGTGATCCCGATCACGAAAACGCCCGCGAGCAGCAGCCAGGGCCCGGGGATGCCCTGACGTCCGCTGGCGCCCAGATCACATCCGCAGCCACCGTCGTCGCCCGTCGAGGCCCCTCCGTCGGTCCGTCCCGCGTCGGTCGGGACGGAGTTCCCGGCACTTCCGCCAGAACCCGCTCCTCCGGCACCCGTGCCCCCGCCGCCCGCCGTGCCGGCAGTTCCACCCCCGCCGGCCGCTCCGGTAGTTCCACCGCCGCTCGCGTCGCTACCACCGCCGTCGGGTCGCCCGCCGTCACTGGTACCGGCATCCGCCGGAGGCGGGACGAAGTTGGGATCGCTGTTCGCGAAGACCAGCTCGACCGGGATGGTGCGCGGCGAGCCGAGGGCTCCCGGCGCGATCACCTCGATGGTCGCGCGGTGAGTGCCGCTCGGCACAACGGCGCCGTTCACGCCGACCACGATCTCCTTGTAAGCGCTGCGCTCTGACGGGCCGACGGTGAGCCAGCCGCCCACGCCCTCGTAGCTGATCTTCACTTCGTGGGCAGGCAGCGGTTTGGCGCCGGTGCTCCAAAGAGCGATCCGATGCGGTTGCACCGGGGCCGTCGTGCCGCCGGTCAAGTAGAGGCGATCCGGGCCGACGGCCAGCTTGGCTTCGCGCTCGGCCTGCCAGGGCTCACCGACGTAAAGGTGCGGGTAGTTGTCGTTGGCCGGACTCGCGGTGAGACGAACGGAATGCGTGTCGGGCGTGCTGCCAAGCTCGTAGACGAAGATCTCGTAGTCGCACTCGAACCAGGGGTGGCAGCCCGTGCTGGCGCCGTAGGTGAGCCACTTGCTGTCGGTCGAGACGCGCGGGAAATAGTCGTGGCCCCAGTCGAGGTCGGTGCGCCCGACGACCTTCTTGTAAGAGGCGCGCGTTGCAAGATCCTTGGTGTCGAGGCTGAAGACGTCGGGGTACGTGCTGCCCTCGCGGCTGACGTGATAGACGAGCGGGCCCGTGCTGGGGGTGGTCGTCGTGCAGCCGGGCCCGAGGAAGAAGAGCTTGGACCTGTCGTGCATGTCGACCGCGACCGAGCTGTGTTCGGCAGTAAAGCGGCCGTTGTCGGCCTGATAGCCGAGCCCGAAGAGGCCCCAGACCCAACCGACCATGTAGCGGCCGTCATTGGTGATCCCGCCCGGCATGAAGTGCCGTTCGCCCACCGAGCCGAAGTTGTCGGCGAGATGACGAAAGTCGCTGCGTTTGAAGAATTCGACGTCGGTGCCGAGGTCGGGGTTGGCGAGGCGATAGATCTCGGAGCGGCTCATGCCCTCCCAGCCGACGTTGTCGGTGCGTAGCTGCGCGCAGACCACGCCCGAGTTGTCATGCATCCAGAAGACGGGAAAGCCGTTGCACGCGGTCTTGTCGCCGGTACCGTCGGCGCGCACCACGTGCGTCGTGCGATCGGCGTGATTGAAGTACGAGATCCAGCGGCCGTCAGGCGACCAGGCGGGGTTCTGGCCGCCCGCGGTGGTCACGCGCAAGGGTTGGCCGTTGACGACGTTCTGTACGTAGATTTCATGGCGCCCCTGCTGCCGGTTCGAAGCCCACGCGAGCCAGCCGTTGGCGGGCAGATCGGCCGCGAAGACCACGGCACCGAGCGGCGACACAACAGTGAAGAGAGACGCGAGCGCGAGCGTCGAGAGCCCGCGGGCAAAGGGAGACGACATGATGGCTGAGTATAGACACGAAGAACCTGGCGGGCGGCAGCACCCGGCAAAATGGTGCGGCCACGCGCGGCAAACCCCGATGCTATGCTGCCGCTCCGTGACCTCTCTCACTCTCGCCACTCGATCGACTTTCGCTCGGCCATCCGGGCCGGGCACGCGTTTGCATGCGGTTGTCGGCCTGGGCCTGCTGGCTTGCCTGGCCGCGGCTTGCGATGACGAGGCCGCTCCGATGGGCCCGGGTGATGCCGGCAAGCCAACGTCGGAAGCCGGCGCCGATGGGGGCGCCGACGCGGCTCTTGCCGGCGATGCGGCGGGCGAGACCGCCGGGGCGGGGATTCTTGCCGGCACCGTGAAAGACAAGGCGGGCGTCGTCGTGGCGGGTGCCACGGTGGCGGTGGGTGGGGGCTCGGCGATCTCCGACATCAAGGGCGCCTATCGACTCGAGGGCGTGCCCGTCGGTCCGGCCACCGTTCGCGTGACGCGAACCTGGTTCACGCCGCTCGAGCAGACCACCGTCGTGGCGACAGGCACCACCGCGCTCGACCTCACGATCGAAGAGATCGCGATGAAGATCGACCCAGCGGATCGCACAGTCGCCGATGGCTACAACAAGATGTTCGACTGGACCAAGGCGACGCTCTCCATCGCCGTCGTCGCTCGTCCGACCCGCCGGGACTTCGACAACGCGGTCTACCTGCGGAATCCGGCGCTGTATCGCGACCGCAGCAAAGATCCACCGGTGACGCCGAATCCGGCGCCTGCGTTCGCCGGCACGACGCCGATGAACTTCAGCTTCAAGATCCCGTCGGGCAAGAACCTCGGGCAAGAGGCTCTCGACCTGGCGAGCATCGCCGACGCGATCGGCACGACGCCTTTGGGAGCGACCGAGCCGGCGGACTTCATGATGTGGTCACCGGTGGTCAACTGGCTGTCGGAGGCAGAGGGCGAAAAGGCCGCCGACCTGCGCGCGGTTGGCGCAGCCGTGCGACAGCAGCCCTGGGGCAGCGACGCCATCCGGGCACAGGAGATCGAAAAGGTCTATCTCGACGCCACCGGCGCCATTTGGGTAAAGGTTGTCTTTGCCAACTTTCTTCAGTTGCCCGCGAGCATTCACGATGATGACGGCGACGGGCAGAAGGAGATCTACGCCAAGATCGCCAGCCCTCACTACACGCCGGCCCTGGTCGAGCGCTTGCGCACCGATTACGCTGCGCGGACCTTCAACACCCACGGTCTCAGTCTCGAGCTGGCCAAGAGCCTCTCCGAGCTCTATTCGACCACCATGGCGTCGGTGGAGCGGACCATCGGCCAGCGCTACGAGTTGCCGGGCGGCATCGGCGTGATCGTGCATCCCTTCGTGGTGCTCAAGCACGCCGGTGGTCAGCGCAACGTCTTCTTGGTGGCGCCGGCCCCGTGAGCGGTTGGGCCCGTTTCGCCGCGGCGAACGCCGTCGCGCTCGTGATCGCGCTCTCCTGGTCGCATGCCGCTTTCGCGTTGCCCACCGGCTACCTGGTCTGGTCGTCGGGGACCGCTGACGATCCGACTTCGCGCAAGATTCATCGCCTGAGCCTGCCGGGAAGGACGGAACGGCTGACGCTGACCTCGGGCGAGGACATCGAGCCGCAGATCAGCCCCGACGGTAAGTGGGTCGCCTACGCGAAGGCCAAGTTCGCCGACGGGTCGGACTACCACAACCCCAAGCTCTGGAAGATCTACCTCGTGTCGATCCACGGCGCGGGCGAGCGGCGCGGGGAGATCAAGATCGACGACGATGGCGCGTGGCCCAGCTGGAGCCGGTCGGGCGCGCTCTTCTATAACCAGGCCGACGGCACTCACACCCATCTCGTCCGCGTCGAGATCGACGAGCGCGGGCGGGTCGTCAAGCGGCAGACCGTCGTCTCGTCCCGCACGGCCTTTGCTGGCTTTGCCGAGCTCAACGAGATTGCGGTCGCACCCGACGAGAGCTGGTTTGCCGCCCGCACGCGCGGCAACGCGGTCCAGAACGGCGTGCACGCGTTCACCATCGCCCCGCCGGCGCAGGCGTTGCTCGCGCGCGCTGGCGAGGTCGGCTGTATGCCGCGGGTCGCCCCCAGTGGCCTCTATGGTGTGATCGCCGGGGCGGGCGAGGGGATTCGTTGGGGGCATGCTCCTGCCGTGGTGGCGCGCAAACAGGACCAGCTGCTGATCGCGGCGCGGCCCGGGCAGCTCGCCTATCATCCTGACGTGTCGAGCGATGGGCGCTGGGTCCTGGCGGCGCATGGGGCGGGGGCTGACCACAACGCCGGCCGCTACGATCTCGCGATCTACGCACTCGATCCCGAGACGATGATCACGTCGGGCGAAGAGATGCTGACGTCGTCAGGCTTCAACGGCTGGCCGCATCTCTGGGTCGGGCCACCCTCGACGGCGCCGCCCCCACGTCCCGAAGTCGGGGAGTTCCTGGCATCGAGTTACACCGTCGCGCCGGGCGAGATGGTGACGCTTTCGTGGCAAAGCTTCGGCGGTGCCGAGGTCCTGCTCGATGGCGCGCCGGTGATGGCGACGGGCACCCTCGAGCGCATGGCGGCGGCAACGGCGACGCATACGTTGACCGTCAAGGCGGCAGGAGCGGTCGACATGCGCAGCTTGACCGTCACGGTGAACCCGACTCCCGTCGCGGTCGAGATTGCCGAGCTCGTCGCCGAGCCCGCGCGGGTCGAGAAGGGGCGGAGCACGAAGCTGCGCTGGCGCGTGCGCAACGCGACGACCCTCGATCTCGACGGGCAGGCGGTGGCACCCGAGGGGGAGCGCGAAGTCGGGCCGCTGGCCGCTACGACCTACGTCCTGACGGCGCGTGGACACGAAGGGCCAAAGCGGGCCGAGCTGACGGTTGCGGTCGACGAGCCGTCGAGCGGCCTGCTGCCCGACCGCGGCGGCTTTCGCTGTGCGTTCGGGGGAGCCGCGCGGGGCGATCGACCAGCGGCGCCGATCCTGTTGTTCGCATTGATTGCGATTGCCATTTCGTGCGTTCCGCAACGATCGAGACGGCTCTTTCGGCGTTGAAATCGCGAATCCGTCACGTGCGGATCGCACTCGCCCGGCAAAAGATGCTAGAGCGAGCCATGCAGACGAAAGCGACATCGGCCGACGCGGCCCTCGCTTTGCGTCGGCGACGATTGCAGGCGCCGCTCGGCATGCGTCGAGGTGAGGGGGGCTGGTGGTCGGCTTTGGCGACTGCACTCGTGCTCGCCGCCTGCTCGAGTCCACGTAACGTGCCCGTCGAGCAGACGACGTCGACCTCGGACGCGCGGGGTCGCGACGCAGCCGTGAGTCCGCCGCCTGTCGACACCGCACCGTCGGTGGACATCGTCGAGGCAGACACGGCAGGGCCGCCCGATCCGGCGGGCACCTGCGGGCCGTGTGCCCAGCTGGCCAACGCGGAAGAGCCGGCCTGCCGCGGCGGACGATGTGCCTATACCTGCAAGGCTGGCTTCGGACTCTGCGGTGCCACGCCCGAGGCAGGCTGCCTCGACATCATGCGATCGCCCGAGCATTGCGGGGCATGCGGTCGCAGCTGCCGCGGCGGTACCTGCAACAACGGTCGCTGCGAACCGGTGCGGATCGCGGGCGGTCTCGGTGGCAATCAGCTGATCGGGGCGGTGCCGGGGTTCGATGGGCAGGAGCTCTTCTTCGCGGATCCCGATGCCACCCGCGTGGTCGCCATCTCGAAGTTGGGCGGCATCTTGCGGACCCTGCAGCCGGGGGTGAAGGCGCTGGGGTTGGCGGTGCTGCGCAATTACGTCTACTGGGCCGAGCCGATCTCGACGAGCGAGGTGCAGATCACACGCTTGCCGAAAGTCGGCGGGTTGCCCGAGGCGGTGGTCAGGCTGCCGATCGCGCCTGGCGTCTGGGCGTTCACCCGCTTTTTCGAACAGGGCCTTCACCTCTACTGGCGGCGCGATGCTCGCCCCAACTACGTCTACGAACGCACTCAGATCGGCAGCGGTCGCGTCGAGATGCTCGCGACGGGTCAGCGTACCGGCGTCGATCCGGGGCTGGTCGACGACAGCGGTGTCACGTGGGTTCGTGACGATGCCGGCATGGAGCTGGCGCGCACGAGTCTGGCCGGTGGCGCGCCGACGACGTTCCACCGCGCTTCGGGGCCGGTGGCCGCCGTCCTTGGCGCTGACGATCGATTCCTCTACTGGGCACAGGGGCCCGACGCCATCTATCGCATGGCGAAGATCACGGTGACCTCGGGCGTACCAGCCGCACCGCCGTCGCTGGTTGGCCGCTTGATGGCGAGCCTCGTCCCGCTGGCCGGTGCCGTCGTGTTCGAGGGGGAGCGGCTGTTCGTGTTCGGCGCGCACGGGTCACGCATCGTCACCATGAAGAAAGATGGCAGCGAGCCGGTGCGGTTGATGGCCGAGCTCGAGGGCATGAACCTGGTTACCGGCGGCATCGACGCGCAGTTCGTCTACTGGCTCGCCCAGGGCGGCACGCTCTATCGAGTCCCACGCTAGCGGCCGCGATCAAAACAGCGACGACGCGATCCCGATGCCGACCGAGAGGCTCTCCCAGCCCTGGGCGGAGACGCCGAAGGTGGCCGCGGGCAGCAGAGCGATCCAGTCGTTGGCCCATTCACACGACAGGCTCGGGACGACGACGAGACGAGGATCTTCGGCTGCGGGTCGGTCGGCGCCTCGCTCGCGATCGTGCGACAGTTTGCCGAACAGAGTGAGACCGACGGCGGGAACCAGCGCTCCCAGGAGGTAGCCGGCGTGCCCGTAGGCCGTTGCGCTAGGCGCGCGGAAATCCCCGAGGCGATTCTCGGGACCGTTCCAGCTCGTCGTGACGCCAGCGACGATGAGTCCCCAGTCCTGGTCGCGCGTGTGCTGATACTGGCCCGTCACGCCGACGCCGCCGCTGCCGAGCTGCAGGTGCTGCGGCAGAATCACGCCCTGGCGGACGGCATCGGAGGCGCCGGTGGGCAGGCTCGTCGTGAGCATGAATTGGTGCTGACCGATTCGGCCGAGCTTGCCGGCCAGCTCGAGGCTGACGTCGCCGAAACCGGCGATGTTCGCGTCCTTGGTCGTGCCGAGCACGCTGACCTGCCCGGCTTTGTGAAGGACGGGGACATTCAGCGCGAGGCCGAGGTGTGGCCCCAGGGCCGTACGGAGGCGGGACGCGATGGCGGTGAACTGGTTGGCGTCTGCCGTCGTGAAGCTGGTCAGCACCTGGGCGTCGACGAGGCCGCCGGTGACGTTGCGCCCGATCCATTGGATGTTGCCGCCCGGGCCGCTCGCGGATCCGCCTCCGGCGCCGCATCCGCCGATTGCGCTCCAGCTGGCCAGCTCAGGCGTGGGCAGCATCCGCAGCTGTCGGAAGGTCGGTACTCCGACAAGGCTGCGGCCACCTTCGATCGGCGGTGCCAGGCGTTCCGCAGAGGCCGCGCGCGCCCGCCGCCGCTCCCATGACGGTTGCAAGGCGAGGGTGACGAGGCCGATCCCGACGACGAGCGGGGCGACGAGGCGAACGAAGGTGACCAGGCGACCACGAGGCATGCGGCGCGATGATACGGCATCACGGTCGCGCGACCGACAGCCTCGTTGCCCCCCGTCACGCTCCTGGCAGACGCAAGACAACCAACGTCGCGCCCCAGCCGCCGCCGCTTTCATCCGCGAGGGCGAAGTGGTGGACCAGGGGCGAGCGCTTCAGTGTTGCGTGCACGGTGCGACGGAGAGCGCCGATGCCCTTGCCATGCACGACGCGCACGTTGCCGATGCCTTTCACGACGCAGGCCGCGAGATACTCCTCCAGCAGGGCAGCGACCTCACGCGGCTGTACGCCATGAAGATCGAGCAGCCCATCGATGGCGAGCTCGACCGTCTCCTCGGCCGACTCGAAGGTTAGGGCAGCGCTGTCCGCTCCGGGGCTGCTCCCTTCGGCTTCGCCGCCATCCATCTCGCCCTCCACCGCCACCATCGTGTCGGCGAGACACGTCAAACAGTAGCCGCTGTCACGTCCCAGGCCGTTACAGATCCGGCAGCGATAGCGTGGCACCCGCGGAGCATACGGGACGGGCGCCTGCGATGCCCAGGGCCCCCCAGTGCTTGGCCTTTTTCTCGCCGTCGCTTCGTGCGAGAACTCGCCGTGATGCCCAATCGCCCCACACTGATCGCGATGCTCGCTCTGTCGCTCGCGCCCGGCTGCAAGTCCTCGCCGGACCAGGTACCAGCCGCGGCGGTGCCCAGCGCGCCGGCCGAGCCACCGCCCGTCACCCCCAAGGTGATCGACGCCGCCGCGGTCTGTCCCCGCTGCGTGGCGATCTTCGACGGCAAGTCTTTCGACGGCTGGGTCGCCAACCCGGCGGTCTGGACGATCGTGCAAGGAGCCATGCGCGGCGAAGGCAAGGGATCACGCGCGGCTTACACCAAGGCCGACTACTCACGCTTTCGCCTCATCGTCACCTCGCGCATGGCGCCCAAGAACAAGGACCACCTCGGCATCTTGTTCTGGGGGGCGCGTCCCCCGGCCGAGGGCGAGTACAAACAGAACCTCCAGTTCCAGTCGCCCCACGGTGCCATGTGGGACTATTTCGAGAACAAGGCCGTACAGGCCGAGAAGGTCGGACCCGTCTCGCGTGACTACGAGAGCTGGCACACCACCGAGATTCTCGCCGACCTCGCCTCGGGATCGTTCCGAGCAGCGGTGAGCGGCATCGAAGTTCGTCGCTACAAGGACGCGAACCCGGGGCGCCTCAGCAAGGGGCCCATCGCCATGCAACGGCACGGCAATGGCGCTTCCGAGTATCGCGACATCTACATCGAGGTCGATCCGACCGAGGAGCGCCTGCTGACCGTGCCGTGACGCCGAC
>JANNNO010000582.1:0-12491 GCA_031398585.1 Myxococcales bacterium
CGACTGCGCGGCCACGCGAGCGGAAAAGCGCGAGCACGTCGCGTTTGGCGGGATCGCCGACCACCTCGACTTCGTCCCAGGGGCCAGTGCCGACGTAGGCGAGGGGTACGTCGTAGTGCTGGCTCCAGAAGAAGGGAGCGAAGCGGAAGGGTTCGTCGTGGCCCAGCAGGTTGCGGGCTGCGATGTAGCCCATGCGTTCGGCGTGAACGAAGTGTTCGACGCGCACGCGAGTGCCATCGGGGCCCCAGGGAAAACGAGCCACGTCACCCACGGCGTAGACCTCGGGCGCACGCGTGCGAAGACGATCGTCGACGACGATGCCGTTGTCGATGGCGAGACCAGCGGCTTCGGCCAGATCGACGCGGGGACGAACGCCCACGCCGAGCACCACGAGGTCGGCTTCGATCGTAGAGCCGCTAGCCAGCGTGATGCCACCGCCACCGATCGCCGCCGGTGAATCGCGCACGAAGCGAACCCCGTGTTCGACGTGCAACGCTTCGATGAACTTGCCGAGCGTGTCGCCCATCACCTTGGCGAGGGGCACGGCTTCTCGCATCACCACCGTCACCTCGACGTTGCGGGCTCGCAGCGCCGCGGCCGCCTCGAGGCCAATGAAGCCGCCACCCACCACCACGGCCCGCTTCGCCTTTGCCGCCGTCGCGATGATGGCGCGGCTGTCGGCGAGGGTTCGCAAGACGTGAACGTGAGGTTGATCCGCGCCCGGGATGGGCAGCCGAATCGGCGTCGCGCCGGTTGCGATGACGAGGGCGTCGAAAGGCACTTCGCCCTGGGTGTCCACGATCAGCGTCCGCTTACCGAGATCGATCCGGTCGACGCGCGCCTTGACCAACTCGATCCGCTTGCTCTGCAGCGCCGCTTCGTCGCGCAGGGGCAGCCACTCCTCCGGGGCCGTGCCAGCCAGGTAGTCCTTCGATAGGTTGGGCCGGTCGACCGGGATCCCTTCCTTCGCGATCATCACGATGCGTCCGGCGTACCCTTCGTTGCGCAGGGTCTCGGCGAGCATCGTGCCGGCGGGACCGCCGCCCAGGATGGTGACGCTCTTGGGTCCTGCCGCGGGCGCCGACTTGACCTCGGCGGTTGCTGTCCGTTTCTCTCCGATGCGGACCAGCGCTCCTTCGCGCCGCACCTCGAAGCAGCCCAGCGGGTTCAACCCCGGTCCGCCCACCGGAGCGCCCGTCGCGAGATCGAACCGAGCGTGGTGCCAAGGACAACGGATGGTGTTGCCGACGACGATCCCTTCGGCCAGCGGACCCGAGTAGTGCGTGCAGGTCGCGCTGACAGCGAAGCAGGCGTCCCCACGCTTGACCAGCACCACCGCCTCGCCATGCGCGTGGCCAAGCAGGGGCTGGTCCTCTTTCAAGTCGGCGATGCCGATGCCGCTAGCGAAATCGGGACCGGACAGCTCGCTCGATTGTTGACCCATGGGCGGCAGAATACTCCGGCGCGCGCAGCCTGGCGCAGCCGAGGTGCAAGCGGCGTGCGTCGGCGGCCCGAGCGGGTAAAGTGCGCCCGTGCGCATCGCCACCTGGAACGTGAACTCCCTCAACGCCCGCCTCGACAAGGTGCTCTGGTGGCTCGACCGCGCGCGTCCCGACGTCGTGCTGATGCAAGAGACCAAACTCGGCGACGGTGACTTCCCCGCTGACGTCTTTGCCCGCCAGGGCTACCAGTCCGCGCACCACGGGCAAGGCCGCTGGAACGGCGTGGCCATCATCAGCCGTTCACCGATCGAATCGATCGTCACCAATTTCGGCGAGCCGCGCCGGACGCCGAACACGGAAGCCGCGGGCGACGACGAGCCGTTGGCCGAAGCGCGCATGATCGCAGCCACCACCGCGGGCGTGCAGGTGGTGTCGCTCTACGCCCCCAACGGCCGCGTGGTCGATTCCCCCTTTTACCGCGGCAAGCTGCTCTGGTTCGACCGCCTGGCGCGCTGGCTCGAGGCCGCCTGCCGTCCCGATCAGCCGCTGCTGCTGGGGGGCGACTACAACGTCGCGCCGGCCGACGCCGACGTCTGGGATGCGACCAAGTGCCACGGTGGCACGCACGTCTCGCCGCCGGAGCGCGAGGCGGTGGCGCGTCTGCTCGCTTGGGGGCTGGTTGACGGCTACCGCTTGCACCACCCCGAAGGGGATCGCTTCTCGTGGTGGGATTACAGGGCCGGTGCCTTCCACAAGAACTTCGGCATGCGGATCGATCACCTGCTGGTGACGCAACCGCTGGCCGCCCGCGCCGTGTGGACCGAGATCGACAGGGAGGCACGTAAGGGCACGCCGACGCCCTCGGATCACGCCCCCGTGTTGATCGATCTCGACGCTCCCGGCACGCCGCTCGACGCTGGCTGGAAGGATGCGGACGCGCGCATCGCCGCGCGACGGAAGAAGTGAAGCTCAGGCCGCGTGTGCGACCGGTTGCCCCGCGCGCGCGACCTTGACCACGACCGTACCGGCGATCTTGTCGTGTAGAGCCTGTCGCGCCGACGTCAGGACCAGAAAGAAGCCAAGCACGATGCCAATGCCGATCATCTGCCCGACCTTGTCGAGCGTACTGATGCCGGTGAGTACGCCCGCCACCGCGACCACGGTGCCTGAGTACTTGATGAGATAGCGGATGAGCAGCGTCCCCACGGGCGCAGGGTTTCCCGCCTCATCGGCGATGCGCAGTCCGAGCGCGAGCTTGGCGGGCGACCAGCCGCGGAGCGCCTCGCACAGGCCGTAGAGCAAGCTGATGAAACCCATGGCGATGCTCCATCGCACGACCCAGCTCATGAACGACATCATGCCGGCCGCGCCCTCGGCCACCTTGGGATCCCTCATTCGCGGATCGCTCATCTGCTCGGCGAGCGCCCGTTCGACCGCGCCGGGAAAGAGATTGTCGACGACCCCGCTCGCCAGCGCACCGAGTGCACCGACGATGACGAAGTCGAGGAGATACGCCCCGAGCCTTTTTCCGAAGCCGATGCGGTTTTCCATGTCGCGCACATTATCATGACGCGTCCGTAGCAAGGCGGTCGGGCCAGCGGGGCGATTGTCAGCCTTGACAGCGGCGCGAACGCACCGTATTTAACTTCATGGTTAATTAACCAGTAAGTTAAGTCATGGCCCACTCCCATACCGATGCCCTCAGTGCCACTTTCGCTGCGCTCGCGGACCCGACCCGCCGCGCGATCTTGGCCCGACTCGCCAGCGGTGAGTGTTCGGTCGGGGAGCTGGCCGAGCCATTTGCCATGAGCATGCCGGCGGTGTCCAAGCACCTCTCCGTGCTGGAGAGCGCCGGTCTCATCACGCGTCGGCGGCAAGCGCAGTGGCGGCACTGCCGGATCGAAGCTGCGCGGCTAGCCGAAGTCGCGGCCTGGGCCGAGCAGTATCGCGAGATCTGGCAGCAGCGGTTGGATCGACTCGATTCGTATCTCGGGCAAGTGCAAGGAAAGGGAAAACGCCATGGTCGTCAGCCGCGCCGCAAATAGCGACAGTTTCGTGGTCACCACACCGTCGCCAACGGAGATCTGCATCGCTCGACTCTTCGATGCCCCTCCGCAGCTCGTCTTCGACGTGATGACGAGACCCGAGCACGTGAAACTCTGGTGGGGCGCTCTCGGCGAGGGCTACTCCGTGCCGATCTGTGAGATCGATCTTCGTGTGGGCGGCAAGTGGCGCTACGTGAATCGACATCCCCACGGTGAGGTTGCGTTCCGGGGCGAGTACCGCGAGATCAAGCGACCAGGACGTCTCGTCTTCACCGAGACGATGGAGCCGCATCCCGAACCGGGCTCGCTGGTGACCGCCATTTTCACGGAAGAAGGCCGCAAGACCCGCCTCGTCATCACCGCGGCCTATCCCAATCAGGAGGTGCGCGACATGGTCCTTGGCTCGGGCATGGAGACTGGCACCGCCACCAGCTACGATCGCCTGGAAGATCGACTCGCCGAATTGCAGCAGGCGAGCTGAGCTGCGCGGGGGGGCGCGGCTAGGGCGGGGGTTTGCGTTATACGTAGAGTCATAGTACTCTGCGTATAACCATGTCGCTAACATCGACATCGACATCGACGCCTCTGCCTCTCGAGACCCAAACGCTCTATGCGGAGCTGCTCGAGCATCTCATCGGCGTTCACGCCGAGCGGTCGATTGGCCTGCTCAACGGGACCTTCACCGAGAAGACCGTCAAGGGCGAGCGTTACCTCTACTGGCAAGCTTCACAACCGGGGGGCAAGACGCGCCAATTCTATCTTGGCCGCAAGGGCCCCGGCCTCGATCAGATGGTCGCGCGCTTCATCCAGCGCAAGGCGGAGATCGCACCCGACCTCGTGCGCGTGAATCGGCTCGCCGCACAGCTGCGCGTGGGCGGCATACAGACCACCGACAGTGCATCGGCGCGCGTGATTCGCTCGATGGCCGAGGCGGGCCTGTTCGAGGCCGGTGGCGTTCTGGTCGGGACTAACGCGTTCGTTGTCATGGGCAATCTACTCGGCGTGAGGTGGGCATCGGGGACCTTGCGCACACAGGACGTCGACTTCGCGGCAGCCATGGACGACGACATCGATCTGGCTGTGCCCGCGATCGACGCCGACGTTCCCAGCGTGCTCGAGAGCTTGGAAATGGGATTCTTGCCGGTGCCGGGGCTGGATCCGCGAACGCCGTCGACGTCGTTCAAGGTGCGCGGCCACGCCCTCCGGGTCGACCTGCTCTGCCCGCAGCGCGGCGCGGCCGAAAAGCCGATCTACATCGACCGTTGGAAGGCTGCCGCGCAACCGCTCGCTTTCCTCGAGTACCTACTCGAGGGGCCAGAACGCGCCGTCGTCGTCAATGGAGGCGCCGCGCTGGTCAAGATCCCCACACCCGCGCGTTTTGCTTTTCACAAGCTGCTGGTGGCTTCGCTGCGGCCCGCCGCCTTCCAGGTCAAGGCAGAGAAGGACGTCGCTCAAGCCGCTGACGTGCTCGACGTGCTCGCGGCCGATCGCCCTGGCGACATTTCGCTCGGGTGGCAGTCGCTCACCGCCCACGGCGCTCGCTGGGAGCGGGCTGCCCAGCGCGGGTTGGAACGCCTGCACAGGCGTAAGCCCGCGCTTCACCAGAGCCTCTTGCCGCTGCTGGGAAGCAAGCGCAAGCCAGCAGCGAAACCCCAGAAGTAGTGGTTATACGTAGATAGGTAGTGATCTGCGTATAACTTCTGCGGGAGCTTTTTTTCAGGTTCTCCAAGCACGGCCCGGGGCGGCGGCATAGTGCTGGGTGATGAAACGAGTCTCCGACGGAGAGCTGCTGGCGCATGCCGCGTGGCTGCGTGGTCTGGCGGCGGTTCTCGCCCGCAACGATCTCGACGCCGATGACGTCGTTCAGGAGACCTGGCTCGCTGCGATTCGCACCCCTCCCGATGCGCACCGGCCGCCTCGGCCCTGGTTGAGTCAGGTCATGCGCAACGTCGCGCGCATGGCGAGACGGGCAGGACAACGGCAACGCGTGCGCGATCGCGACAGCGATGTTGCTCCCGACGAAAGCAGCTCGGCCGAAGAGCTGCTGGAGCGGGTGGAGGCGCAACGCCGCCTGGCCGACTATGTGACCCAGCTCGACGAGCCCTATCGCACCGCGATCTTGCTTCGCTACTACGAAGGGCGCACCGCCAAGGACATCGCCCGCGAGCTCGGTCTGCCGGCGGGCACAGTCCGCTGGCGCATCACCGAGGGGCTGGTGCGACTGCGCGCGCGCCTCGACCGACAGTTCGATGGCGATCGCGCGCGGACGCGGTCGTGGCTGCTGGTGATGGCGGCACCGGTACCGCGCAAAGCGGACGGCTTGGGGATGCCAGACCTGTCACTCAAGTCGATGGCATGGATCACCGCCGCCGCCGTCACCGTTGCCCTCGGGGTCGGCTGGCGATGGTCGTCGTCACCGACGTACGAGCTCGGCAACACCCGTGATCCTCGGTCTGAACCTCAGTCGAACCGTCAGATGATCCGCCGTGATCCAATCCCAGCCAAGGAGGACCCGATGAAACCCGCCCACCACAAAGCCGCCGCCGCCTTCTTCGCCGTGGCGGTGCCCGCCCTGGTCGCCAGCGCCGAAACAGGAGGCCGCCAGCTCACCCGCGACGAGCACATCGCTCACTGTGTGGAGCGTTGGGAGAAGATGGCTGCCTGCCCGGACGAGATCGTCGGCTTCTTCTCGAACAAGGTGGCGCCCGAACGACGTGCCGCCCACGCTGACAAGTTTCGCAAACAGTTGCGCGAGGCCGGTACAGGCCCCGTCGAACCTCGCCGTCAGAGCTGCGCCGACAGCGTGGACCGCATCTCGTTCGTGCCGACCGAGAGCGAAGTTGCCAAGGTACGCACCTGCCTCGCCATGGGCGATTGTCAGCAGATGGTGGCGTGCCTGAAGCCTATCCTCGACAAGGCCCCACCCAAGGCGGCTGTCCGTCCCTGAGGGCGCGCCGGCGGTCGGGCGTTCGTGTCGTGGTGAGGCGCGAGCTGCCGGTATCTCGCTGCGCTCTGCCCAGGCGGCGCCTGGCGGTCTGCGAGTTGCAGTGCTCGAGGGCATGAAATCGAAAAACTCCCCTCTGCGTACTCGCCGGCTGTCGATCTTCGCACCCGGCCCGCTCACACTTTCGGCCGCCTCGCTTCTGGGTGTCGGGTTCGCCGCCCGGCCCGCTCATGCCTGCTCGCCTCGCGGTTGCGAGCCAGCCGCCGTGGCCCCGCTCGAAGGCCGGGCGGTTCCGGTCAACCTGCCGGGATTTCCCGTCTCCGAGGAGATTCACAATCGGGTGGACGCAGGCTCTCCCCCCTTCGATTTGCGCTTGAGCGCCACCCCCGATGGGCCGGCCATCCCGCTCGAGCGCAAGCCACTGACGGACGGCAAGGAGTCGCTCTTCGTACCGAAGGTGGCGCTTGCACCGGGAAAATACTGGCTTACCTATCCCGCGACCTGTTCGCAGGTTCGCGACCAGCCCGTGGCAGGCGGGGCCGTTCGACGGGAGATCACATTGCTGGCAGAGAGCCCGATACCGATTAGCGCCGGCACCATCACCGTTCCCGCACAGACGATGGGTACCGCCTCCATCTACAACTCGATCTCGTGTGGCCATTCCGTGAACGTGGCCCGCATCCGTCCCACGCTCGTGCCTTCAGCGGAGCTGGTGCCCTATCTGTCGGTGGCGAGGCTGCACGTTGCCGTCGACGGCAAGGCCTGGGCGAGCTCAGTCTTCGGTGGCGGCAAACGATTCGAGCCGGATGGCTACGACCAGGCCCGCCGCGACCCCTTTGATCTCTTCCGTGTCTGTTCGAACCCAAGTGGGGACGCCGGGGACTATGACAACAGCGGTCTGTTGGCCGGTGTCCACACCGGGACCGTGACCGTCGAGATCCCGGGAGCCACGCGACAGCCGGCGCCCATCAGCTTCAGCTTCGCGCTCACCTGTCCGGCCGAAGCAGGCCGGGACGGCGGTGTGCCAGTCCCGCCCGACGGCGGAGGATCGGGTGAGGGGGGCGACGTGAGCGCGCAGCCGGATGGAGGGAACAGCATCGGTGGCACAGGGGGAGGCGGCTCGAGCGACGTCGCCAGCAGCGATCAGGCGACTTCGGGTGCGTTGCCGCCCGGTTCTGCGCCCGGAAGCGGCGGAGCACCTGACGTCGGCACGGCTCCCCCCGGGTCGTCGCCTGGAGCGAGCGGCACCGGGGGCAACAGCGGCACGACGGCCACACCGAGTGGCACCGGCAACAAGAAGGACGGGGGGTGCTCGTTCGGCGGCGGGGCTGGCGGTGGAGTCGGAGTTGGCTTGGCCCTCGGGTGGCTCTTCGTCATGGGGCGGCGGCGCCGCAGATCGTAGCCGTTGATGCCGGCCGCGTGCTGGTGGAGCTGCCAGGGCGCGGTCGCATCGAGTCGTCTCACTTGGCAACGATTCGAAGCGCACTCGCGGTTGGCTGGACCGTCAAGCCGTTGGTATCGAGGGCCGACAGAAACAGGCGATACATCTCCTTGGCGGTCACCACCCGGTTCTTCGACTCGGTGATGTTGAAGTTCTTGTCGACGTTCACACCCTTGGGGACGATCAGCGGCGTGCACGAGAGCGTGGACATGAAGCCGATGAGGTCGCTGAGTTTCGAATCGGGTTTGAACCCAAACTTCACACTCGGCTTGTCAGCGGCCTCCTTGCGGCAGCTCAGAAAACCCTCGAGTCCGGGTGTGGTTGCGTGCGGGCTTGCCGCTGACTGAACCGGCCCCGCCTGTGCCGTCGAGCAGAGCACCGCCAGCAGCCCTGCGCTGAACGAAGTCGTCGCGTTTTTCATGTGAACACCTCCGTCTGACTCCGCAGCAAGGCGTGGGCCGCTTGCGAGATGTCGAGAAACACCAGGCTTTTCGGGCCTTTGTGCGGCGTGGCGCCTGATCTGTCCCGGCGCTCCGGACCTTGGCTGACATTCTGACAAGAAGCGCTGAGCGCACGCGATGGTCAGTCAGTCTGCCAACGGCTTCGCGAGATTGCACCGCGCAACCCAGCGTGACCGCTCTTCGTGCAAAACGCAGGAGCCCAGGCGGGTAGGGGCGCGGCATCCCTGCCCGATGCGCGGTCGTGGCGGTGGCACGACGGATGCTCACCCTGGCGCCAAGGAGATCCTTGGCATGTTCGACCTCGTCTTCGTCCTGGCGACGCTCTCGTTTTTTGGCTTGGCCGCGGTCTACGTCCGCGGTTGCGACCGACTCTGAAGGGCGACCGCCATGAGTCTCGATCACGTCCTGGGAGCGGCGCTCGCCGTCCTCGTCACGGCTTACCTCGTCTACGCGCTCGTGCGGCCCGAACGCTTCTGAGGCGATGTCATGAATTTTTCCGGCTGGCTGCAGATCGTCCTGTTCTACCTGGTGATCCTCGCCATCACCCGCCCCCTCGGCGTCTACCTTCATCGCGTCTTCGAGGATCCCCACCGTCCGTGGCCGCGCGTCTTGGGGCCGATCGAACGGCTCTTGCTTCGTGCCTGTGGGGTCAAAATCGACGAGACCCAGACTTGGAAGGTGTACACCGCCCACGTGCTGGTCTTCAGCGCGATGGGCGCTGTCGCGACGTACGCCATCCAGCGGTTGCAACACCGGTTGCCTCTGAACCCGCAGAAGCTGCCCGCTGTCCCTGACCACCTCGCGTTCAACACGGCGGCCAGTTTCACCACCAACACGAACTGGCAGTCGTACGGCGGGGAGTCGACCATGAGTCACTTCACGCAGATGGCGGGGCTCGCGTGGCACAACTTCACGTCCGCGGCCGCTGGCATCGCCGTCGCTCTGGTCATCGCGCGTGCCCTCACCCGACGTCCGACCGACCAGGGCGGGGACGGGGTGGGGCACTTCGTGGTCGATCTCGTCCGCGGCCTGGTCTACCTGCTGCTGCCCTTGAGCGTGCTCTTTGGCCTCACGTTCGCCGCGCAAGGCGTGATCCAGAACTTCAACGGGTCGGTCGAGGTCAGCACCCTCGAAGGCGCTCAGCAGATCATCTCCCTGGGGCCGGTCGCCTCTCAGGAAGCCATCAAACTGATCGGCACGAACGGCGGCGGCTTCTTCAACGCCAACAGCGCGCACCCTTTCGAGAACCCCACGCCGCTCACGAACTTCCTGCAGATGGTGCTCATCTTCGCCATCCCGGCCGCGATGACGTACACGTTCGGTCGCATGGCGCGTGGGCAACGCCACGGCTGGGCGATCTTCGCGGCCATGTCGATCCTCTTTTTCTGGGGTGTGGGCATCGCGTACCAGGCCGAGTCCGGTCCCAACGCCGCCCTGGCGGGCCTGCCCGTGGACCAGAGCGCCGGCAACATGGAGGGCAAGGAGGTGCGCTTTGGCGTGGCCAACTCTGTCCTGTTCGCCACGGTCACCACCGACGCTTCCTGTGGCGCCGTCAACTCGATGCACGACAGTTTCACGCCCATTGGCGGTCTGGTTCCGCTGACCAACATGTTGCTGGGCGAGGTCGTCTTCGGTGGTGTGGGCGCCGGGCTCTACGGGATCTTGATGATGGTTTTGCTGTCCGTGTTCATCGCGGGCCTGATGGTCGGACGCACCCCTGAATACCTCGGCAAGAAGATCGAGCAGCGCGAGATGAAGGCCGCGATGCTGTATGTGCTCGTCTTTCCTCTGCTGATCCTCGGCTTCACGGCCTGGGCTGCCGTCTCCGGGTGGGGCACGGCCGGCCTCAACAACGCCGGACCGCACGGCCTATCGGAGATTCTCTACGCGTTCACCAGCGCGACTTCCAACAACGGATCGGCGTTCGCCGGGCTGAGCGCGAACACGCCCACGTACAACACCACCTTGGGGCTTGCGATGTTGTTCGGGCGCTTCTTCATGATCGTGCCGGTTATGGCCATCGCCGGGTCGATGATCGGCAAGCGCACGGTGCCGCCTGGTCCGGGCACCTTCCCGACCGACGGCCTGCTGTTCACCGCTTTGCTCACGGCGGTGATCATCACCGTCGGCGCCTTGACCTTCTTTCCGGCGCTCAGTCTCGGGCCGGTCATCGAACACTTTGCGGCTCTGCAGGGAAAGACGTACTGACATGAAAGACCAAAGGACCCGCGGACCGGTCACGCTCTTCGATCGCGAGATCGTCCAGCGGGCCGCTCTCGACAGCTTCCGGAAGTTGTCGCCCCGGCAGGTGGCGCGCAATCCCGTGATGTTCGTGGTCGAGCTGGCCAGCGTTCTCACGACCGCGATCTTCGTCCGCGACATCCTGAGCCCCGCCACAGGGTCGGCCCCGTTGTGGTTCACGCTCAGCGTAGCGCTGTGGCTTTGGTTCACGCTGCTCTTCGCGAACTTCGCAGAGGCGGTCGCGGAGGGTCGCGGCAAGGCGCAGGCCGATTCGCTCCGCAAGATGCGGACTTTGACCACGGCCCGACGCCTACAAGGGCCCTCCGGCGCCGTCGAAACCGTCAGCGCCACCGCGCTGCGGACAGGAGATCGCGTGGTGATCGAGGCAGGAGAGCTCATTCCTGGCGACGGGGAGGTCGTCGAGGGGGTGGCGTCCGTCGACGAATCTGCCATCACGGGAGAGTCGGCGCCGGTCATCCGAGAGAGCGGCGGCGATCGCTCGGCGGTCACCGGTGGCACCAAGGTCCTGTCCGATCGGATCGTCGTGCGCATCTCCTCGAACCCGGGTGAGACGTTTCTCGATCGCATGATCGCGCTGGTCGAGGGCGCCTCGCGCCAGAAGACGCCGAACGAGATCGCGCTGCACATCGTGCTCGTTGGGCTCACTATGGTCTTCCTGTTCGCCTGTGTCACCCTGGTGCCGCTTGCGCTTTACGGCGACGTGCCGCTGTCGTCGACCGTGGTCGTGGCGCTCCTGGTTTGTTTGATCCCCACGACCATCGGCGGACTCCTCTCGGCCATCGGCATCGCCGGTATGGACCGCTTGATCCGCAAGAACGTGATCGCGATGAGCGGGCGGGCGATCGAAGCCGCCGGCGACGTGGATGTTCTGCTGCTCGACAAGACCGGGACCATTACCGTGGGCAACCGCATGGCGACCGAGTTCATTCCGGTGCACGGGGTGAGACTCCCGACGCTCGTCGAGGCCGCCTGGCGGGCGAGTCAGGCAGACGAGACGCCCGAGGGCCGTTCGATCGTGGTGCTCGCCAAGCAGAAGGTTCAACTCCGTGGCGATGAGCGCGATGGCGGCGCCCGATTCATCGCCTTTTCGGCGGTCACCCGCATGAGCGGCTGTGATCTGGGGGGCCGCCAGATTCGCAAAGGGGCGGTCGATGCCATCGCGACCTGGGTCAAGGACGGCGGCGGGAGCGTTCCCGAGGAGCTGCAGAAGCTGGCTTCCGGCATTGCGGGCGAGGGCGGCACGCCCTTGGCGGTGGCTGACGGCAACCAGGTGCTCGGCCTCGTTCGCCTCAGCGACGTGGTCAAGGGGGGCATCAAGGAACGCTTCGCGCGTTTTCGCGCCATGGGGATCCGGACCGTCATGATCACGGGCGACAACCCCCTCACCGCCGCGACGATTGCCCGTGAGGCGGGGGTCGACGACTACCTGGCCGAGGCGACGCCCGAAGCAAAAATGCGCCTTATCAAGGAGGAGCAGCAGCGTGGTCATCTGGTCGCCATGACCGGCGATGGCACCAACGACGCCCCCGCTCTGGCCCAGGCCGACGTCGGCGTCGCCATGAACAGCGGGACCCAGGCGGCCAAAGAGGCCGGGAACATGGTCGATCTGGATTCCAACCCGACGAAGCTCATCGAGATCGTCGAGATCGGCAAACAGCTGTTGATCACCCGCGGTGCGCTCACGACCTTCTCGATCGCGAACGACGTGGCGAAGTACTTCGCCATCATCCCCGCGGCCTTCGCGACGACCTATCCGCAGCTTCACGCACTGGATGTGATGCACCTTGCGAGCCCTTCGTCGGCGATCCTGTCCGCGGTGATCTTCAACGCGATCATCATCGTCTTCCTGATCCCGCTCGCGCTGAAGGGGGTGAAGTATCGCGCCATCGGCGCTGC
>JANNNO010000323.1:0-5100 GCA_031398585.1 Myxococcales bacterium
CGGACCCGTCCGTGCCAGGTCCGGCGCGCACTTGCGTCGGGTGTCGCGTGGTGGCGCCGGCGGCGTCGCTGGTCTGCCTGGCACTCAGGGCTGGTCAGCTGCTGGTTCTGGCTACCCCACGACGGGGTGGGCCACGGCAGCGACCCCCGGGGCGAGGGGCGTGGATTCATCCGCACACGTCGTGTGTGGAGTCAGCTTGCAAGACCCGGGCATTTGCCCGGGCATTTCGGGGCCCCGTCGGACCGGTCGATGCCTCCGCCCTGTTGGCGGAAGTGACGGCTGCGCGACGCCAAAGAGTGGATCCCTGAGAACAAGGGGGCAGTCATGATCGGAAGTGGTTTCGAGCGACGGGACTCCGCCGCCGACGGCGGCGGGAGCGGAGGCACCCGGCTGCGCGTTTACGAGCTCGCCAAGGAGCTCAACATCCCCCACAAGGACCTGGTTCCCAAGATCCGAGCCATGGGGATCGAAGTTGCCAATCACATGTCGCATCTCGAGGCCTCCGAGGCCGACAAGATTCGTCGCACGCTCGACCGCGAGCGACACGAGACGTTGATCGAGCAGCGACTGTCGGACACCGTCATCCGGCGGCGATCGCGCGTGCCCGTCGCAGCCCCGGCTCCCGCGGCACCTGCAGCCCCCCCCGTGGCCGCACGACCCGCAGCACCGGCGGCCGCCAAGCCTGCAGCGAGCGACGCACCAGCGCGCTCGACCCCGGCGCCAGTCGCCAAGCCCGACCCGGTTGCCGCCCAACCGGCGGAAGCCCCGGCTGCTCCCGCCGCCGAGATCGCCCCCGCGCCCGCTCAATCATCGCGTTCCGCGGAAGAGAGCGCGACGCCTGCCGTGGCGCCAGCGCCCGTCGCTGAGGCCAAGGAAGCCAAGGCTGCCAAAGCGACCAAGGAGTCCAAGGACGCCAAGGACGCCAAGGACGCCAAGGACGCCAAGGACGCCAAAGAGTCCAAAGACGCCCAGGAGACGACGGAGTCCAAGCCCGTCAAGACCGAAGCGAAAGAAGCCGCGCCCGCTCCCCAGGAGGAGGCTCCTGCTCCTGCCGCGACGGCCGAGGCGGTGGCGCCGGTCGCCGCCCAACCGGTCGCTCCGACGCCGGTTGCCGAGGTCGCTCCGCCGCCTGTGGCGCCGCGTCCGCCGACCGCACCAACGAGTCGTCCGGTGATGGTCGACGTACCGCGCGCCACGGCTTCCAGCATGACGACCCCTTCGGGACCGTCGCGCTCGACCATGGACCGAGGTCCCGGCGTCGCCGGCGACGGCCGTCCTCCGCTCAAGACCATCGTGCAACCGGTGATCACGGGTTCTGCCGCCACGGGTGCATTCATCCAGCTGCCGGGGCATCCGCCGCGGGGCCAGGTCGGCTTCTCGCCGCCCGGAGTTCCTCGCATCGAGATCACCAACCGAGACGAAGAGCTTCGTCGCCTCGGTCGCGCCGGCCTCATGGCCCGGGGCACCACCAGCGGTGATCGCTTCGGTCGCGGTCCGCAGCAGCCGGGGCAGCGCCCGGGTGGCCCGCCGCGCAAGAAGATGGTCGCGGCTGGCAAGAAGGTCAAGCAGACCCAGATCACGACGCCGGCCGAGCACAAGCGCGTGATCAAGATGGGCGAGGCGATCGCCGTCTCGGACCTCGCTCAGCGCATGGGCGTCAAGGGCAACGAGATCATCAAGAAGCTCTGGGGCCTCGGCATGATGGGCGTCACCATCAACCAGAACATCGACATCGATACCGCTGGCCTCCTCGCGCAGGACTTCGGCTATCAGATCGAATCGACGGCCTTCCGCGAGGAAGAGGTCTTCTCGCAAGAGGCGGCCGACAACCCCGAGGATCTGGTGCCGCGCGCACCGGTGGTCACCGTCATGGGTCACGTCGACCACGGCAAGACCTCGCTGCTCGACTCGATTCGCAAGGCGAACGTGGCCGGGGGCGAAGCGGGTGGCATCACCCAGCACATCGGCGCCTACAAGGTTCACACCGCGGGCGGCGACGTCGTCTTCCTCGATACGCCGGGCCACGAGGCCTTCACGGCGATGCGCGCCCGCGGCGCCAAGATGACCGACATCGTCGTGCTCGTCGTCGCGGCTGACGACGGTCCGATGCCTCAGACCATCGAGGCCATCAACCACGCCCGCGCCGCCGAGGTGCCGATCGTGGTGGCCGTGAACAAGGTCGACAAGCCGGGAGCGAACCCGGCCCAGATCCGCACGCAGCTGATGGCGCAGCACCTGGTGCCCGAAGAGCTGGGCGGCGACACCATCTTCGTCGACGTCTCAGCCAAGACCAAGCAGGGCATCGACAAGTTGCTCGAGATGCTGGCTCTCCAGGCCGAGGTGCTCGAGCTGCGCGCCAACCCGAAGAAGGCCGCGCGCGGTCACGTGGTCGAGGCTCGCCTCGATCGCGCTCGCGGTGCCATCTCGACGGTCCTCGTCGAGGAAGGCACCTTGCGCATCGGGGATCTGCTCGTCTCGGGCGAGGTCTCGGGCAAGATCCGCGCGATGCTCGGTGACAAAGGTCAGCCGATCAGCGAGGCGGGGCCGTCGACTCCGGTCGAGGTGCTCGGCCTCGACGGCGTCTCGGAAGCGGGCGAGATGTTCAACGTGGTGACCGACGAGAAGGCGGCCAAGTCGCTGGTCGAGCACCGGCGCGATCTGCGTCGTCGCAAGGAAGCGACGGTCACTCCGGGCGGCCGCGTTTCGCTGGAAAACATCCTCGACAAGATTCGCGAAGGCGAGGTCAAGGAGGTCAAGATCGTGCTCAAGGCTGACGTGCAGGGCTCGGTCGAAGCCATTGCGTCGGCATTGCGCGCGCTTTCCACGGCGAGCGTGGGTGTCAACGTCATCTCGTCGGGCGTCGGCGGCATCACCGAATCCGATGTGCAGCTGGCCAAGGCTTCCGCGGCCATCGTGCTCGGCTTCAACGTTCGTCCCGCCGGCAAGTCGCAGGCGATGGCGGAAAACGAAGGCGTCGAGATCAAGCTCTACCAGGTCATCTACGACGCCATCGACGACGTGAAGAAGGCCATGCTCGGCATGCTGGCACCGGTCACCCGGGAAAAGACGCTGGGCAAGGTCGAGATTCGCCAGGTCTTCAACATCACGAAGGTCGGCACCATCGCCGGCTGCTTCGTTACCGAAGGCAAGATCAACCGCAAGGCTCAGGTTCGCCTCGTGCGCGACTCGGTCGTGGTTTTCACCGGCAAGCTCGGCTCGTTGAAGCGATTCAAGGAAGACGCGAGCGAGGTCGCACAGGGCTACGAGTGCGGCCTGCAGATCGAGGGCTACCAGGACCTCAAAGAAGGCGACGTCATCGAGGCCTTCGACATCGAGACCATGGCCGCGACCCTCGGGGCGCCGGTAACGGCTCCGCCCCCGCGCCACCGTTGAGTGCGCCCGGGCGGCTCCGCGGCTCACTGCCGAGGTTGCCCTCTGGAGGTTGCCCCTGACCCTCGGGATTGCACGGCTCACCCTCTTTCTGCCGGCCAGCCATTCGCTGAAGGAAAAGCGAATGGTGGTCCGGCGGGTGAAGGACCGCACCCAGCAGAAGTTCAACGTCTCGATCGCCGAGGTCGAGGAGAACGAACTCTGGCAGCGAGCCGTGATCGGCATCGCGCTCGTCGGCAACGAGCGCCGTTTCGTCGAAAGCGCACTGGACGAGGTCGTGCGGTTCGTCCGTGGCGAGGCCGAGGTGACCAACGCCGAGCGTGAGATTCAATCGTTCAACGACGCGCTCGCCGAGAACGACCTCGGTTTTCGCATCGGCTAGAGACAGGACCGATGCGGGTGAAATCATGAGTGGAACCAATCAACGGGTACAGCGACTGGCGATGGAGATCCGCGAGGTGATCGGGGAGATCCTGATTCGCAGCGAGATCAAGGACCCGCGGGTCCAGGACGCCGGGCTCATCACGCTGACCCATGTGCGCCTCACGGGCGATCTGCAGAAGGCGACCGCGCTTTTCACCGTGCATGGCGCCACCGCCCACCAGCTGACGAAGGTTCGCCAGGGGCTCAACCACGCCGGAGGGTACCTGCGACGACGTCTCGGCAAGGCGCTCTCGGTGCGCACGGTTCCAACGGTCACCTTCGAGATCGACCAGGTCTTCGAACAAGAGGAGCGGGTCGACGCTCTCCTGCGCGAGATCGGCCCGACCGGCGGTACTCCGAGCAGCAGCGAAGCCGCCGCGACGGCCGAAGCCGGGGCCGGGGATGACGCGTCGGACGGCGCCGTCGATTCCGAAGTCCCTGCTGATCGCGACCGTCCCGACGAGTGATCGCCGAAGCGGCAGGACGGGGACAAGGCGGTGGGCATCCTCGTCGTCGACAAGCCGGTCGGACCGACCTCCTACGACGTGGTTCGCCGCGTGCAGCGTGCCCTTGCGCGTGCGCAGGGGCTGGCGCGGCCCAAGGATCTCAAGGTCGGCCATGGCGGAACCCTGGACCCGCTCGCCTCGGGCGTGTTGCCGATCTGCGTGGGCGAGGGGACCAAGGTAGCGGCGTTTCTGCTCGACGCCGACAAGGAATACGAAGCCGAGCTGCGTTTCGGCGTCGAGACCGACACCCTCGATGCCGCCGGCACCGTGACGGCCGCGACCGAGGTGGTGGACCTCGAGGCCGGGATGATCGCGGCTGCGCTGGCCGCCTTCCGAGGCTCGATCCTGCAGGTGCCACCGGCTCACTCGGCGCTCAAGCGGCAAGGGCGGCCGCTTTACGACTACGCCCGCCGGGGTGAGAGCGTGGCCATCGAAGCGCGTCCGATCACCATCCACGAGCTGGAGTTGAGAGCGTTCGAGCCGCCGGCCACGGCGCGACTTTTCGTTCGCTGTTCCAAGGGCACGTACGTGAGAAGCCTGGCCGCCGACCTCGGACGCGCCATCGGCCTGGGGGCTCACCTCACCGGCCTGCGCCGAACGCGCTCGGGCCCGTTCGACTTGGCATCAGCCGTCACGCCCGACGAGCTCGAGCGGCGGCTCGCGAACGGCGAGAGCGTCGAGTTCATGGCCCCGGCCGAGGCTCTGGCCCACCTTCCGGTCCTTCCGGCGTCGCCCGAACAGAGCGGCGATCTGGTCATCGGCAAGAAGCTGCCGGTGGAGG
>JANNNO010000325.1:0-6808 GCA_031398585.1 Myxococcales bacterium
CTGCACCTGCGCAGCTCCCGTCTCGACCTCGATCAGGCGAAAGGCGCTCTCGACCACGGATTCCCAGCGTTCCGCGACCCGATCGCGATCGACGAGGCGTCGCAAGCTCTCCGCGTCCTCGGGATGGCGATAACACCATTCCGCCAGCACGCCTCGGGCCGCGGCCTCGTCGCCTTCACCGTCGATGAGATCGGTCAGCACGAGCACCGCACGACGTTCGGCCGCCGCGTCCCCTTGCAAGGCCGCGTGCGCGCGCCAGCGATCAAGGGAGGCTCGCAACGCGGGCCGCAGCTCGACGCCGCCGGTACGAAAAGCCTCCTCGCGATCGGCGACCGAGGCTTCGTGATCGCCCGCTTTTTCCAGCAACAGCGCGCGGGTCTCGAGGATCGAGAGGCGATCGGGATGCCCTTGCGGAAACGCCTCGAGGGCGTTGCCGAGCTCCGCGATGGCGCCCGTGGTGTCGCCGAGAGCATCGAGGGCGCCGACCAGATCGCCCAGCAGCGCGGTGTCGGCCGGCGCAAAGGCGCGCGCCCGCTGCAGGAGCGTGGCCGCGTCGCGAGGCCGCCCAAGTGGCCCACGGAAAAGCGCGGCCGACTCCTTGAGCAAGGAGGATTTTTCGACCGGCGAGCTGCGCCTTTCGGACTCCTCGACCATCAGGGTCGCCAGCCGATCGACGCCATGGCGAGCGCGATAGAACCCCGCAAGGCGTTCGAACACGAGAGGCTCGCCCTCGGCATGGGCGACCGCGACTTCGAGCACGCGGGGCACCCTCTCCTCTTCGCCGAGTGCCTCCCATAGGTCCGCCAGCTCGAGGCCGATTCGGCCCGCCTCGGGACCACGTTCGTTCTCCAAAAGCCGCTCGAGCACCGCCGCGCGCTCGGGCGCGTCCTCTTGCGGGGAGAGCAGCGCCCCCAGGCCACGCAGCAACGAAACATCGTTGGGCGCGGTTTCGAGCCCTCGGCGATAGACGTCGCGCGCCTCGCCCGCGGCGTCGCGCGCTTGCAACCGCGCCGCCAGACGTAGCGACAGAGCCACCACGGCTGGCACGTCACGGCGCAGACGCGCAGCTTCGATCTCGCGCCCGAGCAACTCGGCGAGGCCCGCCTCGTCGCCCGTCGAAAGGTAGACGTCGGCGAGAAGCTCGATCGCTTCTTTGTGAGTGGCGTCGTCGGCCAGCACGGCACGCAGGATCTCGACCAGCGCCGGATCGGCTTGCCCACCCGCCTGTGCTCCGCCCGCGAAGCTGCGCGCCGTGATCATGCGAACCGCGTTGCGCTCGTTGGGGTCGAACAGACGCTCGGTCGTGGCACGCGCCACCCGCTCGAGGTTCGCGCGATCGTCGAGCCGCGCATAGAACGCCAGCAGCGGCTCCCAGAAGCGGCGATCCGTCGGCTCACGCTCCCACAGCCGTTCGAAAACCCGCGCTGCCACGGCAGGATCGCCCTGCCCTTCGGCCGCGCGCGCGCCGATCTCTTGATAGAGCCGGAGCACCCGCACCGGGTCGGACAGATCGCGACTCTCCTCGAGTGCGGCCACCGCGCCGGCGAAGTCACCCGTGTTCTTGCGAACCTCGGCCAGCTCGAGCAGCGCCCAGCCGAGCGCCTTGCGATTGTTCTCGCTGCGAGCGAGGTCTACCCCGCGCGAAAGCAACGCCTCGGCGCGCGGAAGCTCGCCCGCGGCGATGGCGAGATCCACGCCCTCTCTGACGCTCTCGACCGGCGCACCCGGCAAGGCCGCACGCCGTTCCAGGAAGTCGAGCAGCATGCGTTTGTCACGCGAAGCGCGCGCGACCCGTTCGTAGAGCGGCAGGACCCGCGGCAGATCGCTATTGGGCACCTTCGCGTCCCTGACAATGGCAAAGGCGCGCTCCACGTCGCTGGAGAGCTCGAGTCCGGTCGACAGCGCGAGCAAGGCCTGGTCGCGCGTGTCCTCTGCGCCCATCTGCACCGTGGCCAGGCGATAGAGCGCCTCGATGCGGACCTCACGCGGAGTCCCTTCCTTGTCCTGAGTGAGGCGCGTGAGGCTCTTGATCGCTCGGGCGCGATCAGCTGCCGAATTGCGTTCGTCGGCCAGATCCACCAGAGCGTGCGCCGCCGTCACCGCTGCAATGCCGCCATCGCCGCCCAGCTGAACCGCGCGGTTGAGCAGGTCGAGAGCCCGCGCCGGATCACCAAGCTCCTTGCGGGCCGTGTCGCCCGCCTCGGCGAGCAACGAGGCCGCCACATTTGCATCGGGCGCACGCCGCTGCTGATCCGCAAGCCGTTCGAAGAGCTCGACCAGGCGGGCGGCGTGACCGTTCTTGGTCGCGAGGCGCCGTGCCGAGGCCCGCATGTCCGCCTCGCCCGGGGCCTTTTCCACGGCGGCCAGCAAGGAGGCCTCGGCGTCGGCGTCGCGCCCTTCGGTCTCGGCCACTTCGCCGAGCTCGGCCAGGATCGCGGCCTGCTGCGCCGGTAGGGCGGCCGCTGCCAGCCGACGATCGAGCACCAGGCGAAGCACGTCGCGCGCGCCCTCGGACCTCAGCGCGCGTCCCAAGCGCTCGGCCTCTTCGGGGTTCTCGATCGCGTCGACGATGGCGGACTCCAGCAGGTCCTGCGCTTTTTCTTCCTGACCACGGTGAATCGCGATGCCACGCAGGCGCAGCAGCACTTCGGTCGCGACCAGGGTGGCGCCCTTCTGACCGCGCTCGATGAGCAGGGTCAACGCTCGGTAAGCGCGTTCGGCGCGATCGAGATCGCCCGCCTCGGCCGCGACCTCGCCGATCGCTTGCAGCACGCTCGGATTGTCGACGTCCATCTCGGCGGCTTGCTCGAGGTGAGCCAGCGCCTCGTCTCGGCGGCCCTCACCGCGCGCCACGCGCGCCAGCCGGTGATGCAGCGATGCGCGTTCCCGGGAACGACGCCGACCGCTTTCGCGAATCAGCCCTTCGAGGATGCCGCGGGCCCTGTCGAGGGCGCCGTCCGCTTGGAGGGCATCGGCCAGGCGCAGGCGCAGCGACGCCTCCTCGGGCGCCAGCGCGACCGCCCGTTCGAGAGCGCCGAGCGCACGTTGCGGCGCCTCGAGCTGCGTCTCGCTGATCTCTGCGGCTTCGCGCGCGTAGGCCAACACGATCTCGCGGTCGGCCGAGAGGGCGGCCCCTTCGTTGAGTGCTCTGACCAGGGAATCCCAGGTGCCCCCAGCTCGATAGAGCTCGATCAACTTCGAGCGCACGGGATGGGCCTGCGGATCGTCAGCGAGCGCCGCCTCGAGGACCCCAATGGCGCGATCGCGCTCATTGGCCAGCAGGTAAGCCCCGCCCAGCTCGAGGGCCGCGCGCGTCCGCAAAGAGCCGTCAACGGCGCCCAGCCAGCGCTCGAGCCAGCCGGCGGCGGCCAGCGGATCACCCTTCTCGAGCGCCAGGCGGCCCAGCGACTCGAAGGTCTCGGGACGCGGCCCCAGCTCGGCAACTCGTTCGTAGGCTCTGATCGCCCGCTCCCGATCGCCCATCGGCTGCTCGACGATCTGGGCGCTCCAGTCCCAGAGACGGGCCGCACCTGCGCGATCGCCGCGCTCCTCGAGGCGCGTCGCCTGGTCGGTCAGCACGTCGACCAGCTCACCGTGTCGGTTGCGCGCTTCGAGCACGCGCGCGAGCGTGTCGATGGTGGGGCCGTGGCCGGGCTGCTCTTCGAGGTTGGCGCGCAGGACTTCGACGCGACCGGAACGCTCCTCGAGCGCCGCCGAGATCCGTTCGAGCTCGAGGCGCAGGGCCAGTCGCCGGTCGACTTCGAGAGTGCGACCGAGCTCCTCTTGCCGCAACAGATAGAGCTCGGGCAGCCGCCGCTCTTCCTGGTAGAGCGCGCCCAGCCGCGCGACAGCTTCGCCGTCCTGAGGATCTTCGTCGACCATCTGCCGCAGCACGGTCATCGCCAACCGACGATCCTTGATCCGATCAATGGCCAGGTCGGCAGCACGCGCCCGCAAGGCTCGCACCGCGGGACGCGCCAGCGGCAACCGGGTGGCGTCGAGCAGGAGCTCGGCAGCCCTGCCCCAGGCGCTGCGATCGGGGCGCAGCAGCTCGAGCCGCACGATCTCGTCGACCGCGAAGACGGCGGCGTGATCGGGCGTCTCGCTTCCGGTGACCGGCTGTCCGGTGCGCAAAAGCCGCGTCGCCTGGTCGAGCAGGCGCGCGAGAATGGGGCCCGCTAGCGGCTCGGCGCCTGGTGTTCCCAGCGCCACCCCGGCAGCCTCGCGCAACGGATCCAGATCGGTCGGGACGAGATCGGCTACCTGAAGCAGGGTCTCGCAAAGTGTGCGCGAGGGTTTGCGCCGCTGGCTCTGGGCCAGCCGCCGCAAGATGCCGACCTCGGAGCTGGCCAGCGCGTCGGCACCGGTGGCAGTGGCACCGGCGCCGGCGTCACGCAATGCTCGCGCGGCATGGGCGGCCCGCGCCAGAGCCACGTCGGCACGTTCGGCCGCCGCCTCGTCGGAAGCCGCTTCGCACCAGCGGACGAGACGAACGTCGAGATCCCGCGCCAGGCCCGGCTCGGAGGGGCCGTTGGGACCCGCGAGAACTTCGGCAGCGGCTGCCGACAGAGGGCCCCATGCCTCGGCCTCGGCGGCCATCGCCTCGAGCAGCGGCAAGAACATACGCTCGAGCACTTCACGCGACAGGCCCGGCGCCAGCGCCGCTTGCGCCGCCAGATCCCAGCGGTTGACCCGGCCCGAGGCGCGCACCACGGCCTCGCGCAGCTCGAGCCGCCAGGGCTCGCGAGCGAAAGCCGATGCGTAGGCTTCCAGCGCGAGCGCGGCTTGCCCGAGCGTCTGTTCGCGCAAGATCCCTTCGTTGAAGCGGAGGCGGACCGCGCGAGCGCCGTCTTTGGTCGCTTCGGCGGCGGTGCGCAGCGAATCGGCCACCAGCGCCGGATCCCGCGCTCCCAGCCGCATCACCTCGCGCTCGATCGCTCCATCGTCGGGAGCCAGCGGCATCGCACGGGCGTAGAGCGCCAGAGCGCCTGCGGCGTCTTCACCGCGCCGCTCGGTCAGCACCGCGGCCTCGCAGAGCAGCCGCACGCGGGTCTGATCGTTGGCCGCGCCAATCAAGCGCGCGTCGAGCAGCGAGAGGATGCGCGCCCACTCGCCGGTCTCCTCGGCGGCCTTGCAGAGCGCTTCGGCTGCGACCGTGCGGCAGCTGTCGATCTCGAGCAGCTGCTGCGCGCCGGATCGGGCGATGGCATGCGCTGGATTGAGCTGCAGGGCGCGGGCGAAGAAGCCCGCCGCGCGCGCCGGATCGCCGAGCCGCTCCCGGCAGACCTCGCCCAGCCGAGCCAGAGTGTCGGCCAGGCGAGTACCATCACGCTGACCCGCACGGGTCAGCAGCTCGGCGAGATCGGCCCAGCGACCCGCAGCCGCGTAGAGCGCGCCGAGCGCGTTGGTGCTCTCGGTCTCCTCGCCGAAAGTTTTCTCGATCTCGAGCCAGGTGGCAATCGCCGCCGCCGGCAGGCCCAGCTCGGCGGCTTCAACCCCCGCAATGCGCACGAGATCCGCGCGGTGAGCCGCCGAGGAAGCGGGCGAGGCAACTCGCCGGCGCAGCGCCAGCACCAGCGGCTCCCAGCGGCGCGTGCGTTCGTAAAGCGCGATCAGAGCATCGAGCGCGGCCGGGTCGTTCGTGTCGACCTCGAGCTGCTTGGCCAGAGCCGACGCAGCTCGGTCGACGTCCGAGGCGGCTTCGGACAGCCGCGCCAGCTCGGCGAGAGCCGCTCGCCGCTCGCTCGATTGCGGCGCCGATGTGCCGAGGTCCTCCGCCAGTCGTTCCAGCACGCCGAGGCGTTCGTCTTCGGAGACGGCGGCTTGCGGATGGGCCGCGAGCAACGACGAGAGTTTGCGTGAGGCGAGCAGGCGTTCGCCGCCGTCGGCTCCGGTCTCGGCGAGGATGCGTCGATAGTAGGGAATGGCGCCAGCGGGTTCGGCCAGCGATTCTTCGTGAATGCGGGCCGCCTCGAGCCAGATCTCGATGCGACGACGCGAGTTCGATGCCGTCTCGGCCGCGGCGTCGAGGCCGCGCACGTAAGGACGCGCGTCGCCTTCCAGCTCGGCCAGGTGGCGCAGCTGTTCGGCCGCATCGCTGGCACCGGGCTCGAGCCCCAACAGGCGCACCAGGGCGGCCATCGCGCCTTTGCGATCGCCCGCTGCCGCCATTCGCTGACCGAGCTCGCGATGGATCGCGATCTGTTCGGCGGGCTCCGAGAAATCGAGCGCCACCTGCAGCGCCGCGATGATCGGCTCGAGCTCGCCTGCTGCCTCGAAGCGCGCGCGCAAGAGCTCGAGCGCCTGGCGACGCACGTCGGGCGGCGCATCCGCGTTGCGCAAAATCCGATCGGTGAGCTCGACGGCACGCCGATCGTCCTGCCCCGGCGCCAGCACGGGTCCGAGCTCGCCGAGCGCGCCCGCAGGGTCGTTCAACCGTTCGAGCCGAAGCGCCGCCGTACGCTCGCGCAGCCGCCGCGCCTCGGCCGGCGAGACGTGCGGGATGCGCGCCTGCCAGGACTGGGCGAGGTCGTTCCAGCGGCCCTGGCGTTCGAGCAAACGCTCGAGCTGCGCGTGCAAGTTGACGTCGTTGGGCACGAGCCGCGTGAGCTCGCGCAAATACCCGAAAGTCCTATCGGCATCGCCGACGAAGTCCTTGGCGATGCGCAAGGCCTCCGAGAGCAGTTCGCGACGGCGGCCCGAGTCGGTCTCCGCGGCCAGCGAGCGATCGTAGATCGCCAGCAGATCGCTCCACCGCTCCTTGACCGTATAGAGCACCGAGAGCCGCCGCAGGGCCCATTCCGCGCTG
>JANNNO010000349.1:0-8223 GCA_031398585.1 Myxococcales bacterium
TCTATCTCGTTGTCACCCGCAGCCGCCCTGGCGCGCGGGCTCGTGGGCTACTGGCGTTTCGACGAGGGGCCCGGCAGCCAGGTGGTTCACGATCTGTCGGGCAACCTCAACGACTGCACCCTCCGGTACCTCGATGCAGGACGCTCGTGGACGAATGGCCACAAGGGTACCGGTCTCAGCTTCGGCCGGGCGGGACGCCTCGAGTGCAGCGCCTTCGAGTCGCACACCAGCGGGAGCGACGAGCTCACCGTGGCGATCTGGGTCAAGGCGGCCCACCTCCACCCCCACAACAGGACCGTGCTGGTCCGACCGCTTCGCTCGACGCGCGGCCAATTGTTCGGGATCAGCTTCGATGGTGATCTTCTCATGGTGCGCAGCCATCCCTACCGGATCGATCTCCGTCATCCGTTTCCGACTCCCGCTGGCCGGTGGGTTCATGTGGCCTTCACGCGCGCAGCCGACGGAACGGCGACTCTATTCCTTGCAGGTGTGGCGGTGGCATCGAGCAAGACCCGTGCGCACGGTCCCATGCACGTCACCGGGCCACTCATCATCGGATCCACCGAACTGCCCCGCGGGGACGGCTCACCTGCCAGGATGAAGGGGCAGTACGAGGGGGCCCTTGACGATCTGACGATCCATGCCCGAGCGTTGCGGCCCGAGGAGATTGCCTTGCTGGCGAGCGGTGTACAACCCGGCGGACTGGCCGAAGACCACGGCGAGAGACTCTCGTTGGGGCAGTGAGCGATCCGTCACCCGAGCATGACGGACAGACCCCACGTGCCAACCGTTCATCTGATCGAGGGCCCCGTCGGGGCCGGTAAATCGACCTACGCGGCCACGCTGGTGCGCCGAACCAACGGAGTTCACGTCGCGCTGGGATGAATGGTTCGCAGCGCTCTTCAGTCCAGAACGAAGGCTTCGAGCTCGTCGTCCATGTTCTCGATGCCCCTTCGAAGTTCGGCGCGAACGGGTCAGGCGCCGAAACGTCGAGAAGGGCTCTACGTTCTCCATGGTCGTGCCGGATCACATCTTCGAGGTCGCGAGCCGGCTCTGGGAAGCCCCGGACGATGTCGAGAGCAGCGAGTACACGATCGAATTCGTCCCATCGGTCGGAACCAGCTCAGGCCACCGCTGACGAGTCCGGCTCGCCGCTCGGCGTGATCTCACCGGCGCGTTTCGAGATGCCCGCGTGGGCGCGTGTCGCCCCTCACTCCTCGACCTTTCGGTCCTCGGCCTTCGCCTTGTCCAGCGAGTCGGGCTCCAGCTCCTCGGCGCTGCGGTTCCAGCGGATGAAGGCCCCCCATCCGATCAGCAGCGCGGCAGTCGCCACCCCGATGCTGGCCGCCTGGATCATGTGCTGGGGCTCGCCGTGGAACAGCTCGAAGGTCGCGATCAGAAACTCGACCGAGGCGGAGACCACGACCACCACCATGAACCGGCTGAGGAAGCGCCGGACGCGGGTGGGCGCGCTCATCTGGGCGTCGCGTAGTACCTCCTCCTCGAGAACGGTCTGCGAGAGCTCGATAGATGCGATCGCGATCGTGATGACTCCAATCGCCTCGAGGAAGCTCTGGAACCTCGCACTGACCGTGGCCTGGCCGCCCGGCCATGCGCCATCCAGCAAATGGCTACCTGCCAGCACTAGCAATCCCAGCCCGCACAGCGCAAAGCCCACCGTCGCGGCGACATAGAGGACTTGATAGGCGAGTCGGACAGGACGCATGGGCGCATGATAGGCGATCGCAGCGCCCGTCATCGCTCCGGTTAGCTCGCGGAGTCGCGCTCGCGCTCCCTGCGTGTCTCTGCTCTTGACGGCACTTATATGCATTGATATGCATATGCACACCGATGCAACTAGATGCCTTCCAGATTCTGGCTGACCCGGTTCGTCGCCACATCCTCGAGGCGCTCGGCGCCGGCGAGCGGCCGGTGAGCGACATCGTCAAGGAGGCGCGAATTCACCAGTCCGGTGTTTCGCGCCACCTTCGGATTCTTCACGATTCGGGGTTCGTGTCAGTACGGCCGGATGGCCAGCGGCGGCTCT
Source organism: Myxococcales bacterium (assembly GCA_031398585.1). Taxonomy (GTDB): domain Bacteria; phylum Myxococcota_A; class Polyangia; order Fen-1088; family Fen-1088; genus JANNNO01. The sequence continues at coordinate 2,048 of JANNNO010000349.1, forward strand.
ACTCGCTGCGGCCCGAGCCCTTTCGCAAGATGGAGAGCTGGCTCTCGCAGTACCACGGGTTGTGGGAGGCGCGGCTCGACAGGATCGGTGCCGCTCTGAAGCGACGGCGCAACCAACGGAAAACGACGAACAGGAGTGAGACAGATGAGTGAGCCAAAGAACGTGGTCGTCGAGCGGACGTACCGCGCGAACGTGCAGGAGCTATGGGAACTGTGGACCACGAAGGACGGTTTCGAGTCCTGGTGGGGGCCCGAGGGGTTCCGCGTGGACGTGCAGGAGATCGACCCACGGGTCGGCGGCGCACTTCGCTACGACATGATCGCCGACGCCCCCGACGTCATCGCAGAGATGAAGAAGATGGGCCAGCCGACCTCTCACCTGACGCGGGGTCAGTTCTCACTGGTCGAGCACCATCGGCGTCTCGTGATCACCCATGTGATCGACTTCATTCCCGGCGTGAAGCCCTACGACAGCACGATGGAGATGGCGTTGTTCCCGTCGGGGCCCAACGTCCGCATGGTCGTCACGATGAGCCCGATGCACAACCCCGAGTTCAGCAACATGCAGAAGGACGGGTTCACCAGCCAGCTCACGAAGCTAGATCGGCGCTTCGGCGCGCCGACGGCCTGACACGCAGGATCGCCCTCGCCGGTGGCTGGCAGCGGGTCGATGCTCGACTCGCGAGCCGTGTGATACGGTAAAGACACGGCGTTTTGCCGACGAGGGCGTCCATGCATCATCTGGTGACGACCGTTCTGGCGGTTCTGGTTGTGGCTTCTCCTGACGCCGGCGAATTCCGGCTGCAAGATGCGGAGGGTGGCGCCAAGAGCGCTCGTGGGGCCAAGGCATCGAAGATCGTGGCCACCAAGACCGACGCCGCGATGAAACTCTTCGTGATCGACAAGGACAGAGGTCCGGTCAAGGGAGTGGTCGTCTGTCTCGCCTCACCGTCGGGTACGAAGTACTTCACTGACGAGACGGACGAAGAAGGCTACGCCGAGGTGCTGGTACCGGTGGGCCAGAAGTACGAGCTCACCTACTTGAGTCTCGGCCGCCGCGACATTGCGGCCCAGGTGACTGTCTCGCCAGAGCCGAAGCAGAACATCAAGCTCACCCTTCGCTTCAAACGGCTGCCGCCTCCGCCGCCCTTCGTGTTGACCGGGATCACCTTCGACACTGGCAAGGCGCTCATCCGAAGCGAATCGCAATCGCGCCTCGACGTCGTCGTCGAGTTCCTGACGCACAAGAAGAGTGCGAAGGTCGAGATCTCCGGCCATACCGACAACGTCGGCAACGCGAAAGCGAACAAGGTGCTGTCGGCAAAACGTGCGCAGGCCTGTCGCAGCTATCTGCTCTCTCGGGGGATCGACAGCGGCCGCGTCACCGCCATCGGTCACGGCGGCGATCGACCCGTGGCCCCCAACGACAACGAGGAGAATCGACAGAAGAACCGGCGTATCGAGGTGGTCGAGGTGCTACCACCCGCGCCGGGCTAGCTTCGTCGTGGTCGAGAGCGCATTGCGGAGCGGAAGCAAACCCGCTAGATGAACCCAATGAGCCGATGGCCTTCGAGATTTGTCGCCGCGCTGACAGTTCTCTTCCTGACCGATCGGCTCGCGGCGCAGCCGACCTCTGACCGCGGAACCCCGATCGCGCCCGGGGAGTCGTGTCCGCCCGGAATGACGGAGACGCGTCCGGGGAACTGCATGGCTCCCAGCGTCCCGGCGCCGAGCATCCTCGACTACCGTCCGCGTTCGACGCTGGTCGTGCCGGCGCACGCTTCCAAGAAGGCGAAGTATCCGGTCATCGATTTCCACGGTCATCCGCGCGATCGCCTCGGCTCGCCCGAGGAGCTGGCGGGCCTGGGCGCTTCGCTCGACGAGATCAACGTCCGCCTGATGGTGGCGGCGAACAACATCTCCGGCGACGATCTAAAGCGAGTCGTCGCTGCGGTTCGCGAATCGCCGCGTATGAAAGATCGCGTCCGTGTGCTCACCGGGATTAGCTTTCAGGGCGTGGGGACAGGATGGGCGGAGCGCGCCATCGCGCAGCTCGAAGCCGACGTGGCGGCAGGCGCGGTCGGCGTGGGAGAGATCGGCAAGGGGTTCGGGCAGAACACGCGCAAGGCGGATGGCACTCGCTTGGCGGTCGACGATCCCGTTTTGAAGCCGATCTGGGATGCCTGCGCGCGTCTCAAGCTGCCGGTCTTCATCCACACGGGGGATCCGCAGGAGTTCTATCGGCCCTTCGACTTCGCCAACGAACGTTGGTTGGAGATGGCTCTCTTTCCCCGCCGACGCATTCCGCCCGAACAGCGTCCTACGTTCGATGAGTTGATGAAAGAGCGCGACAACCTGTTCCGCGCCAATCCCAAGACCACGTTCGTGGCCGCGCATATGGGCTGGCACGCCAACGATCTTGGCCGCCTCGGCAAGATGCTCAGCGAGATGCCGAACTTGTACACCGAGGTCGGCGCCGTCCTTTACGACATCGGTCGACAGCCGCGCGTGGCTCGCGACTTCTTCGTGAAGTACCAGGACCGCATTCTCTTCGGAAAGGACTCATTCCAACCCGAGGAGTATCCGTACTACTGGCGGGTCTTCGAAACGAGGGACGACCACTTCGACTACTACCGCGACTATCACGCCTTCTGGAAGCTGTACGGAATCGACCTGCCGGACGCGGTCCTCAAGAAGGTCTATTTCCGCAATGCCCTGCGGATCACGCCGCGTCTGCCACAGACCGGCTGGCCACAATAGAGCGGCCACCCGCGCCCGCCTGCACCGCTACCGTGCGCTTTTCAACGCGGCGGCGATGCCGAGGTTCACACGGGTGAACAGCGCGCTCATCACGGCGTCGATGTCGTCGGGCGCGAGGGCGCTGCGGGTGGCGAGGACCGTGCGAATCTCGAGCTGAACGGCGGCGCGTGCGGCGGCGAAGTCGCGTGCGATGGTGTTCACATTGACGCCGCGGATGTGCGAAAGCTTGCGTAGCGAGAAGCCCTCGACGAGGTGCGAGCGCAAGAGAATGCGATCGTTCGAAGTGAGCTTGCCGAGCGCCTGCGTGACTCCGTCGGTGACGGTCTGCCCGAAGCCGTTGGGATAGCGCAGCCGGAGGTGGTCGACCGCGGGATCGCCTGATCGTTCGGTTGCCGCGATCTCGGCGAGATCATCGAATGGTTTGGCTTCTCCCTTGCGGGTGAGCGCGCGACGGCGGGCGGAGGCCATCAGCCAGACCTCCAGCGGGGCGCGGCCACGATACTGGGTGATCTTGCCCTCGCGGCCGGTCGGCCCGCGACCTTCGATCTCTCCCAGCAGCGCCTCGCCGAGCTCGTTCATGACGTCGTCGACGAACTCCGGGGCCGAATCGACGCGGCCGATCACCCCGCGCAGCTTCGGGCCGTACAGCGGCAAGAACGCCGCGATCGCGACGCTGTCGCCACGTGCGCAGCCACAGGCGACGTAAAGGTCGGCAAGTGGCAGCCTCGCGATCGCTTCGATCGGCGGGTGCCTGACGTCTGCGCGCTCGGCGAGGTAGCCTACGAAGTGCTCGGAGGGGATCTGCACGTCCGGCCAGGCGGAAGCGGCGGACTTGGCCGCGGTGGCGAGCGCCACGCGCAGTTGACCCTTGGGGCTGGTTGGCGCCGAGGTGGGCCACCGCGACGAGAACATGGCTACGAGCTCGCTGTTGCCATCGCCTTCCATCGGGGCGCGACTTATAACAGAGAGGCGGAGCCGACGCCGACTACTTGCAGGGGCAGTCGACTTCCAAGGTATACGCACCCCGCCGGTGCGCGTCGGGTCAGCTGTCGAAGCTGAGGGGGCGATGATCTGAAGCCGTCATCGTGGCCACGAGATGATTGCCCGTCAGGGCGCTCGTGAGTAAATCCACTCCATGGCTCGCTTGATCAGCTGTCCCGCATGCGGCGTCCCGCAGCTCGAGATTCCGGCTAGCAGCTGGAAGGGAGCGATCGCCTCATGCCGCTCGTGCGGTGTACACGCCCGGCAGGCGTTTCCGTGGCTCTCGCGATCACTGGGCGGGCTGATCGCGGTACTCACGTACGGGATGCTCACGGGCATCGACCCTTTCGAGCGGACGACCTCGTGGGTGCAGCGAGGGGCCGGCCTCTTGGCTCTGATCGCCGCGGTTGCGGCGCTCTGGTGGGCCGAGCGGCGATGGAATCCCTGGCGGCTGTCCGACGATCCCCGTCGGCGAGGAGCTGCCCGGATTTGGGCTCTGCCAGTAGCGTTGATCACAGCAACGATCTTTCTGTCGGCGGGAGGGATCGCCCTTGGCAGCCATCGCGACGGCCAGACTCTGCCCTTGTCTCCGCCCTCCGTTCTTCACGGCACAGCAGAGATCATGCGCAATCGCGCTCTGCGCGGGCGCTTCGTCGATCAGGGGAAGGGACCGGGCAGCGTCCGTGGCGTTGTGGTCGATGTCGGCTTTCCCGATCGCCCGCTCACCATTGTCGTGGATCCGGACGGCGGAACCCTTCGGCTCGAGAACACAGCGGGGGTGGGGCTCGGTGCCGAGACCAGGGAATCGGTTCGCAGCGCTGGACGGCAGCTCTGTGAGAGCGCCGCTCGCGTGCATTCCCATTTCCGTCGGTTTCGTCGTCTGCTCCCCGGATTTCCCCACGCGGAGCCGGGGCGGGCCCGGTTCTATCTGACGACTGACGACGGCTTGCTCGAGGCGGGAGCCGCTCTTTCCGATCTCGTGTCAGCCAGCCACCCGTTGTCGGAGCTCTGGAGGCACACGAAGATCGCCGTGGACGCGCCCTGAGGGCCTTGGCGCTCGTTCACGGGCGTTCACAGGCGAGGGGCAACTCTCTCGGTGAAAGCCCTGCAGTGACTCCCCTTGAACATTCTGGGCCGTCGAATTCAGGCCAATGTGCGGCGCGTTTTTTCCCGCGAGGTGTTAGGGATCGGGCGCCGTTCGATCCGAGCGGCTTACCGGGAGGCCGCATGAAGTTGAGTCGATCGATTGTTCTGGAGTCGTTATTGTTGTCGGCAGTGATGGCCGGCATGAGCTGCAAGGAAGACGGGAACCCAGGTCCGTCACCAGATCGCGCAGAGAAGGTGACCGTTTTCCTGGGTACGTATACGCGCGGCTGGGCTTGTCCCGCTGCCGGCCAACCGGGCATCGCCTGCTCGAGCAAAGGTATCTACCGCGCGACCTTCGATTCACGCACGGGCGCGCTCAGCGAGCCGGAGCTCGCGATCGAATCGGACAACCCGTCGTATCTGGCCATCAGCCCGAACGGCAAGTTCCTCTACGCCGTCAACGAGGTTGGCGACTACAAGGGTGAAAAGACGGGCGCGGTGAGTGCCTACGCGATCGAAGGGGCCGGCTCGCTGCGGTTGATCAATCAGCTCTCTTCTCACGGTGCTGACCCTTGCCACATCGTGGTCACCCGCGACGGCAACACGGTGCTCGTCGCCAACTACTCCGGCGGCAGCGTCGCCAGCTATCGGATTGGTGCGGGTGGAGACATTCAGGACGCCAGCGATCTCGTCAATATGGGCATGCATGGCCCTCACAAGAACCAGGAGGCGGCGCACGCTCACTACATCGTGGAAGGCCCCGCGCCAGGGCTGGTCTACGTTGCTGATCTCGGGCTCGACAAGATCCTGCTGTTCGACCTCGACCTCAAGACGAGCAAGCTGACGACGCACGCGGCTCAGCCGTCGGTCAGTGTCACGCCCGGGGGCGGGCCGCGGCACATCGCCTTGCACCCGAACAATCGCTTCCTCTACACGAACAACGAGCTGTCGACGGCGGCGTCGGTTTTCACGCGTGATCCCGCCACGGGACACCTCGGGGCGACCGAGCTTCAGAACATCAGCACGATTCCACTGCCTTACACCGAGCGGTCGAACAACGCGGAGATGCTGCTCTCCCGCAATGGCCAGTTTGCCTACGTCTCGAACCGCGGTCACGACAGCATCACCACCTTCTCGGTGGATGCCGCCTCAGGAAAGCTGGCGAGCGTGGAAAACCTTCCCAGCGGCGGCAAAGAGCCGCGCGACTTCAAGATCGATCCGAGCGGGAAGTACCTGCTGGTTGCGCACCAGATCTCCGACGATATCTTCGTCTTCGCGATCGACCCGGCCACCGGAAAGCTCACGCGCACAGGGAGCACGATCAAGCTGTCCAAGCCCGTGAACTTCGCG
>JANNNO010000374.1:0-6011 GCA_031398585.1 Myxococcales bacterium
CCGCTATCCGCCGCACCATCGGCGCTCATGCCCCCGTCGTTGCCGGGGCGCAATCCCGCCTCCTCGTCGAGACACCCGGCGCCGACCGACAGGAAGAGGCACGCGATGGCGGCCAGGCGAGGTGCGTGAGGGCGGGGCGCCCGTTCGGGAAGGGACGTTGCGAACTTCGAGGGAGGGCCGACGGTGAGCATGTGTCCGGGATATCGGATGCCTTTGCGATCTGTCGCGTCGCTCGTGCGCTTCCACCATGGTTGCCGACAGCCGAACGTGCGGGCCCACACAGCGTGCCGGAGCGGCTCACGCGCGCGTTGCACCGTGTGGCGAAAAGCGCACAGCCGAGCGATGCTGCCAGCGCCATGACGGGAGATGCCGAGGTTGCGCTGAGGGCTGAGGTCGCGCCGACGGCTCCGCCACGTCCGGCCCCCCGCCGGTTTCGTCGCCGCCTCTTGCTGGTGTTGTCGCTGGCGGGGCTCTTGCCGCTCTTGGTCTGGGGCTCGCTCGGGCGCTGGGTGCTCGAAGCGGCGCTCGGGATCGCGCCGCCGCTTGGCTCCTTGATGGCGCAAGCCGCGCAGGCGCTGGACGGGCAGGCCGTGCACACGGCTCTCGCCGGTCAGCTGCGCGCAGCCGAGCTGCACCTCATGCAGGCGGATCTCGCGCGGCGACGGCTGCTCGAGTTCGCCCCGTTGGCTTTCGTGATCGCGCTGCTCGCCTCGGGAGGTCTCGTCGCGCTCGGGGCGTTTCTGCTCGGGCGACGTCTCTCGCGGCCGATCGAGGTGCTGGCCGACGCCATGGATCGTTTGGGCCGAGGGCAGCTCACGCAGGAGGTCCCTCGCTCGGGCCGTGGTGACGAGCTCGACCACCTCGCCGACGAGTTCAATCGCATGGCGCGCGAGCTCGCCCGGCAGCGCGCACGCCTGCAGGTGACCGAGGCGCTGGCGGCCTGGCGAGACGCCGCCCGCGCGCTTGCCCACGATCTCAAGAACCCACTGACGGCGATGCGCATGGCACTGGCGCGGGTCAGCCGGGGCGCGCCGGGATCCGCAGCGGCCACCGAGTCGCTGGCCCTGCTCGAAGAGGAGCTCGGCGTGCTCGTCCGCATGAGCGACAGCTTCAGCGAGTTCGCGCGGCTGCCGGAACCGCGACCGCGCCCCCTCGAGCTCAGTGCCCTGGTGAGCGACGTCGCCTCCCTCTATGCCGAGCAGGGTGCGAAGATCTCCCTCGACCTGCCTGCGCCGGCCCTGGTCCTGGCCGATGCGGACCAACTTCGCCGCGCTGTCGGCAACTTGATCAAAAACGCCATCGAAGCCTCGGCGGACGTGACCCCGATTGAGATCGTGCTGCGCGCCTCGAACTCGGCGGAACAGATCGAGCTGCGGGTTCGCGATCGCGGGCGAGGCCTCGCCGCGCCCATCGAAGGTGCCGCCTTGATGCGGGGGCTGGCCAGCAGCAAAGGCAGCGATCGCGGCCTTGGTCTGCCGATCGCTCACAAGATCGTGCACGATCACGGCGGGCGGTTGCGCTTGCAGCCCGCAGCGGGCGGTGGCGCCGAAGCGGTGATCGAACTGCCGCGTGCGCCAATTTCGATGTCGCCCATGACGCCGCCCGAGGAGACGAGATGAAGCGCGTGCGCATCTTGCTGGTCGATGACGATCCCGCGGTCCGCAGGGGGGTAAGCGGCCTGCTGGGCGACGAAGGCTTCCTGGTCGACGCGGTTGCCAGCGTCGCCGACGCCGATCGCCGTTTGCGCGACGACTCTTCCCTGCCGGATCTCTTGTTGCTCGATCTCGGCATGCCGCACGAAAGTGGTCTGCAGTACCTCGAGCGCTTGCCGCGTCCTTTACCGCTGCCCGTCGTGGTGCTTTCGGGTGAGGCGTCGCCGACCGATGCTGCACGCGCGATGCGGCTCGGTGCCTCCGACTTCGTGGAGAAGCCGCCCACTGCCGAACGGCTGATCGCGAGCCTTCGCAACGCGCTCGCGCTCGCCTCGCTGGGGGCCGAGCGCGAGGAGTTGCGTCGGGCGCTCGCGCAGCCGGGCCATCTCGTCGGCGATTCAGCGGCGATGGCCGAGTTGCGCACGCTGGTCACCCGCGTGGGGGCCAGCGAGACGGTCGTGCTCATCACGGGTGAGACGGGTGCCGGTAAGGAGCGCGTCGCCCGCGCGCTGCACATCGCCTCGGGGCGGGCGGGTCGCTTCGTTGCGGTCAACTGTGCGGCGATCCCGGCGACTTTGCTCGAGAGCGAGCTTTTCGGCCATGAGCGCGGCGCCTTCACCGGCGCCACCGCCCGCCGGCTCGGCCGCTTCGAACAGGCCGAGGGAGGCACGCTCCTGCTCGACGAGATCGGCGACATGCCGCTCGACCTGCAGGCCAAACTGCTGCGCGTGCTCGAGAGCCGTGAGGTCGAGCGGCTGGGCGGGCAGACGCCGCAGCCAGTTGACGTTCGGGTGCTGGCGGCCACCCACCGAGATCTGCGTGGCGAGATCAAGGCGGGCCGGTTTCGTCAGGATCTCTATTTCCGCCTGGCAGTCTTCCCTTTGCGTGTTCCGCCCCTGCGCGAGCGCACCGACGATCTCGTGCCGCTGCTGCGTGCCTTTGCCGCTGATCTGGTCGGCCCCGAACATCCGGTGACGGTCAGCACTGACGGCGAGGCCGCCCTGCGCGCCCATCCCTGGCCAGGCAACGTGCGCGAGCTGCGCAACTTCGTCGAGCGCCTCTCGCTTTTGCGCGGCCGCGGCCCGCTCACCGTGGACGCTGCGGCCACCACCGTACTCAGCCTCGGGGATCCCTTGCCTCCCGACGAGGAGGGAACGACAGGTGCGGCGATCCCCGGCCTCGGGGCCAAGGGCTATCGTGAATTGGTCGACGACTTCGAACGCTCCTTGCTGCGCGCCGCGCTCGAGCGCGCGGGCGGCAGCGTGGCGGGCGCCGCACGAGTCCTGCGCGCCGACCGCGGAAACTTGCACCGCCGCATTCAGGCGTTGGGGCTCGCCTCGCGCGCCTCCGCCGGCGGCGAAGACGACGGCGCCGACGATACGCCGGGGTAGCCCGCCGACCGACGCAGCGGGGGGCGTCGGTCCGATGTGAATCCAACATCTGGTTGCCGTCGGGATGTGGAATCGACATCCAAGGCGGCACCGTGGACGTGTCGCTGCCTCGTGCGGAAGCGGCGATCCGTGCGAAAGTGCGCTGGCACGCAGGGTGCTGTCTTCGTCTGTCATGACGCCTCTCGAGTCGGACCGCATGTCGTTGAAACAGTCTCGCCATTCCCATTCAAAGCTCTTGGCCGGGCTCACCGCCCTGCTGGTCGCATCGCCGCTTGCCGCGCAGACGCCTGCGCCCACGGCACCAGAGGCCCCGGCAGCACCCTCGGCGGCAGCCACACCCGCCACGCCGCCCACGCCTGCGACAAAGGGTCCGCGCTGGGAGACGCAGGCGCCCGACGCGCGCAAACGCAAGACAGCGTCGTGTCGTGACGTCGTCACCGCCAACCCTACGCTGCAAGCGGCTCTGCGCAGTCTGCAGTTCGAGAACAAAGAAGGTCGCCGATCGCTGAGGCGCATCGAGATCGTGGGCCTGACCAGCATCACGCCCGAAGCGTTGTGGGGGGTGCTGGGCGGGGTTCCTGCCGCGACCGACGCTGGGCACGCGGCGCTCGTGCTGCGGCAGCTGGCGGGGCTCGACCTGTTCGCGTCGGTCACCCCGATCGTGGATCTGATGGCAGACGACGGGCCGGTCTTGAAGATCGTCGTGGTCGAGCACGCCACCGTCAAGCGCGTGGTGATCGAGGGCGTCTCCGAACTACAACCCCAAGACCTGCTGGACACGCTGCTCGAGGCGCCCTCTCGTCGGGAGATCGAGCGTCGGGAAAAGATGCGGCCTCTGCGCGAGCTTCTCTCCCGCGCCTCCATCGACGTCGAAAGCCTGCTCGATCTGCCAAAAGAGAAGAGCAAGCTCTGCCCTGACCCGCTTCCGGCGCGCGACTGGGTAGCCCGGGCCGAAGAGCGGGTGGTCTTCCCCGGCATCGTCTGGCGCGGCCTCGATCGGGGGCTCGACCGCATGCTCGAGCGGATCTACGAACGCGGTTACGAGCTCGCCTCTCTTACCGCAGAGCTCGCCTCGGATGGGACGCTCACGGTGCGGGTCGACGAGGGACGCATCGGCACTGTCGACATCGAGGGCGTCGAGCCGGCTCTCGTCGATCGCGTGCGGCGCCTGGCCGCCATCGAGCCGGGTCGAACCTTCGTGAAGGCAGATCTCGAAGCGGCGCTGCAGCGAGTGGAGGCCCAGCTCCCCTTCCTGCGCAGTCAGCGTGGGCGTCGCCGCTACCGGCCGCGTCCCGACGTCGTGCTCGAGACCGCATCCAGCGCAAAAGCCGGCGAGACCGGTCCGCTTCGCTACGTCACCCGGGAGGCTCCGCCCGAAGAGAACTCATCCGACGGCGACTCCAAGGCGAAACCGGAACCGACGGATGAGGGCGCTCCGACCCGCAGCGGCCGCTGGTACTCCCTCGACGACAACGATCTGGTCCTGCACTTCTCCGCGCGACGGATGAGCCATTCGGGATCGATGACGGAGATCATCCGCCACACGCCAGTCACCAGCTTTGCTCCCGGCATCGAGGGCAAGGTCCGCCTGTGGGATCCCGCCGACCGCTTCCACATCCGTTTCGACGCCGGAGGCAACATCAACACGCGTCCAGCGCGGGCCAACCAGCTGCCGCCCGATGCCGAGCGATGGCGCTTCGACGGTTCGGGCGCCGTCTCGTTGTTGATCCCATCGCTGCGCCTGGCCGAGCTCGGCGTGCTCGGGTACTCGCGCGTGGACACGTCGGATCGCTGGCGCATGAATCGGCTCGATTCCTACCTCTACTCGCTGCTCTTCAACCGCGCCGATACCGACTCTTTCCGTCGCACCGGATTCACGGCCTTCGCCACCTTCCACCTCGCGCAGCGGGCCACCATGGGCATGGAGTACCGGCGAGACGATTATCGCTCGTTGAAATCCGCGCCCGAGACCTTCCGCCTGTTCAACCGCGACGAGCGGCCGCAGGCGACCGCTCCCATCGACGACGGCCGCATCGGATCGCTGCTGTTGCGCCTGGAATACTCGACCGAGACAGCCAACGCGTGGGACGTCGGTGGTCTGCGCCGCGATCCCGAACGGAGCCTCGTCGAGCGCGGCAGCGGCCGGGCCTCCTGGGCCACCTTCAAGACCGTCAACACGCTCGAGATCGCGCGCCCATCGCTGGGAAGCGACACGGCCGACTTCACCCGCCTCGTCAGCGACAACAGCACCTTCTTGGAGGCGAGCGAAAACCACGGCTTCAAGCTCCGTTTCCGCGGCTCGTTCCGCCTGCAGGGCGACCTGCCACGCCAAAAGCGTGATGCTCTGGGGGGCTGGAGCGCCCTGCGGGGCTACGATTGGAAGGAGTTCGATGCAGGCCGAATCGCGCTGCTGGGAACGGCTGAGTACCGATCGGGCTTCTTCTCGCTCTTCCTCGACGCGGGCTACATCGCCTATCAACAGGCCAATACCGGCATCAAGACGTCAGCCGGCCTCGGGTTCAATTTCGGGCAGGCCGTGCACGTCGATCTCGCCTGGCGCCTCGATGATCGAGCGCGCGGCTGGCCCGAAGCGCGTTTGTTCTTCCACCGGGTCTTCTGAGCGATGCCTCGCGGGCGAGCGCGCGGGGCGCTTTGGGCGAGCCTGCTTCTCCTGTTGCCAACGGTGGCACTCGCTGCCCCGCGGGTGGCTTGCCGCGCCCAGCGGGCAGCGGGCCGGGCGATCGTGGAAGTCGAAATCTCCGATCTTTTCGACAGGGAGCTGTTGCGGCTGGTCGAGCTCGGGCTCGGCGGACGATTGGAGATCGAGGCTGTGTTGTTGCGCCGCCGCCGCTTCTGGATGGACGCGCAGGTGGCGTCCTCGCGCTTCGTTCACCCCGTGCTCCATTCGCGCGAGACGGGGCGCACGCTGATCGCGGATCGCCCGATCACCGACCTGGTCCACCTGCGG
>JANNNO010000409.1:0-6908 GCA_031398585.1 Myxococcales bacterium
GGGTCGTGGGGGCCGCTGCGGTAGGGCAGGGGGCCGAGGCGAGTCACCGGGAAGGTGAGGGCCTTGAAGGGATCGCCGTAAAGGCCGAGGTCGCCCACTGACAGCGCGCCCACGGTCTCGCCGTGATAGCCGCCGGCCAGCGCGGCGAACTTCGTGCGCGAGGTCTCTCCCCGTTGCGCCTGGGCCTGCAGCGCCATCTTCAGCGCGATCTCGACCGCGGTGGAGCCGTTGTCGGCCAAAAAAACGTGTGCGAAATGCTTGGCGATGGTGCCGTCGCCGAGATCATTGCCGATCGCAATCAATCGTTCGCAAAGCTCGACCAGCGGCGCGTGGGTGAAGCCGGCGACAATGACGTGTTCGAATGCCGCCAGCTGCCGCGAGATGGCCGCCCGCACACCCGCATGGCCGTGTCCCAGCGACTTGCACCACCAGCTGGCGATGGCGTCGAAGAGCACGCGACCGTCGGCGAGGTGCAGCCGGCAGCCCTCGGCCCCCACCACCTGCAGCGGCGGCAGCTGCTGGTGGTCGCGCATCTGGGTGCACGGGTGCCAGAAGACGGCGAGATCCCGTGCAATCAGATCAGAGGGTGGGGGCGACAAGCGAAGAGCGTACTCTAAAAGGCGTACTGCAGCGCCGCCGTGCCTTCCATCAGGATGCCGAGCGCGGGCATTCCGGTCAGCGCGCGGCCTTCCAGCGTCGCGATGACATGCGAAGTGAAGTTGTAGGCGAGCGCGAGCCCTGGCCCAGCGGCGAAGGGCCCCGCCACGACCGTGTCGCTCGAAGCGAGGTGCAGGCGGCGATTGGGTGCGATCTGCATACGCAAAGCGGTGCCACCGCCGGCGGCGAGGGTGCCGACGAACTGGAGATCGCCGATGTCGAACATCGCGTAGTGCAGGCGCAAAAGCGCGGCGTGGGCCAGCTGCGGCGGCGCACCGGTCACCTCGGCATCACCCGATCCCGAAGCGGGTAGATACTGGTGGCGACCCTGGATCGACAGAGCCAAGCGTGAGGTCAGCTGGTAGCCGATCTCGGGGGCCACGTGACCGAGGCCTGCTGGCGAAAAGCCGCGGCTGACCTGGCGATCCGGGCGCCGTTCGAGCGGAAGCTCGAGGTGCCAGCCGTAGCCGGAGCCCGCGCCGAAGCCGACGAAGAGCTTGCCCTTCTCGCGGCGGGGGCGGCCCTTCGGCGTCAACCCCGAACGGGCGGCGCTCTCCTCTTCGCGCTCGCGCAGCTCGAGTGGCGTGGCTTCATCGGGGCGATCTTCGTCGGCCGGGGGAGGCGCGCCGACCTCGATCAACGCGAGCTTGCGCGGGACGACCTGCGGGGCGCCCTCCTTCAGCAAGATCACGTTGGGCATCTCGTCCTTGCCGTTGTGGGCGGCGACGTTGCCGGTGCCGTCTTTCGCTTCGAAGTAGACCTGCAGCGAACGACCACGGACGGCTGGCCCGGGGATGGTCGCCGACAGCCACCCGGTTCGCGCCCGGTTCATCGGGACCGCGGTGTAGAGCTCGGCGCCACCGGGTCGAAAGTAGGCAACCACTTTGCCGATCTCGACTTCCGGCTGAGTCAGGCAGAAGAGCGGCACCGGCTGGCCGGGCGGCCCCAGGTCGGGCGTCGGGCAATAAAGCGGCTGCGGCACGGCCCTTGGCAAGGGCGGCGCTGTGCCGTCGTCGACGAACTTGGCCACCGGGGCCGTCGGCTCCTTCGCCTTGGCCACCGCGGGGGGCGGTGCAGCCACCGGTGGGGGCGGCGGCAGCTTCACCCGCCGCGCGATGCGCAGGTCGCGACGAAGCGCACGGTTGCCGAGCCCCTGGGTCAATTTGATCCGCGGGCGAATCGCCAGCGCGTGCGCGAAATGAACCAGGCCGCGGTTGCGGTCCTTGAGCGCGACGATCGAGACGATGCCGAGGTGGATCTGAGTCCGCGCGGTCATGTCGTGGTGGGACAGACCGTTGTCATTGGCAACCTTCAACGCGGCCTCGAGATCGGCGACGGCCGCAGCGCTGTCACCGGTCTTGTAGGCGCCGATGGCCTTCTTGTTGAGCTCAATCATCTTGCCGACGGCTGCCTCGACGGAGTCGGCGGGCGCGGCGATCTCCGCGTGCGCCCCGGCGGACGGCAAGAGGACGGTAGCGAGGGCGAACGTGATCGCCCGGAGCGTGACGTGCAGCTTCATTGCGAGGCCTCCGACGGACAGGGGGCGCGAACTCGGGCCAACATAACAGCGCAGGGGTGGGCAAACCATGGTGCAGGTGAGCCGGTGTCGGCGGTGTCGTCGATTACCCCACGTCTTCGTCGGTCGATCGCCGCGAGGCGCGTCCAGCCAACGCGAGGCGGCGGCCGGACACGACCGATTCGGGACGCGAGCTGGTGAGGTCGTCGGACTCCCGGGCGTGTTCGTCCTTCGCCTTCATCAAGAGCCACTGCTGCGCGCCCTTGGAGGGCCGCGTGCGCACCAGATGAAAGCGACCTCGGCATTTTTCGCCCAACAAGAGGATGTCGAGGTGCCCTTTCTTCCGCATGGCGCTCGCCTGGCCGGGAGGCACGGTCTCGTAGATCCCGCGGTCCCAGACGATCATTTCCCCGCCGCCGTATTCGTCGGCTGGGATGGTGCCCTCGAACGTGGCGTAAGCCATCGGGTGATCCTCGGTCTCGACGGCCAGGCGCTTGTCGGCGGGCGAGAGCGAAGGGCCCTGCGGTACCGCCCAGCTCGCCAGCGCGCCGTCGATCTGAAGGCGGAGATCGTAGTGCAGGCGCGTGGCGGCGTGCTTCTGGATCACGAACTTCGGTGGGCCATCCCCGGCCGGTACGAGAGTGCCGGGTGGCGGCTCGGGCGTGCGGGCGAAGTCGCGTTTGTCGGCGTAGAGGCGAAGCGCCGCAGGAACGTCGCCAAGGTCGGACGCCGGCGGCGTCGCGGTGTTGGCAGGGGGGCTTTTTCGCGGGGGGCGCGCCATGTTCAGCCGAGAGATGTGGCGTCGAGCTCGACAGGATGCCGCGAGATCTGCGCCAGCTCGAAGCCCGACACCAGCGCCGACGCAGGCAGCGCCACGCCTGCGGGCACGAGGCCGGCCGAGGCGGCGAGGGCACCGACGATCACCTCGGCGGTGACCCCGCGGGACCTCAGATCGGCGATCGACGGTGGCCGCGTGCGTTTGGCGAGACGCTCCCGGCCAGGCGCCAGCACCAGAGGGACGTGGTGAAAGCGCGGCGGGGCGGCTCCCAGCGCCGCAAAGAGCGCGAGCTGTCGCGGCGTCGACGAGAGCAGATCGTCACCGCGTACGACGTCGCTCACCTGCATGGCGATATCATCGACGACGACGGCAAGTTGATACGCGGCCACGCCGTCTGCCTTGCACAGCACGAAATCGTCGAGTCCCGCCGGCAGCGGATCGACCTCGCCATGCAAGCCGTCGACGAACGACGTGGGCAACGCACGATCCTGACCGCGAAATCTGACGGTGGGACGCCGACCGAGGCGGGCGGCCTGCACGATGACATCACCCGCAGCTCGCGAGCGGCAGGTGCCGGGATAGCGGGGGCCATCGCCGCCTTCTCCGTGCGGAGCGCTGGACGCGCGGGCGACATCGGCCCGTGAGCAGGCGCAGAAAAAGGCGTCGTGGGAGGCAAGCAGGCGCTCGACCGCGGCCTGGTACAGGGGCGTGCGTTCACTCTGGCAATAGGGCCCATGCGGGCCACCGCGGTCCGGGCCTTCGTCCCAGTCGAGGCCGAGGAAACGCAGGTCGTCGAGCAAGCCTTCGCTCGCTGCCGCACTCGCGCGGGCGGCATCGAGATCCTCGAGGCGCAGCACCATGGTGCCTTCGGCGGCTCGACACGCCAGCCACGCCAGCAGGGCGGTGCGCGCGTTGCCAAGGTGCATGGCCCCGGTCGGTGACGGCGCGAATCGCCCGCGCATCGTGCTTCCGTCTCGCTGGTTGCCGGTCATGCTGTGGCAAACTGCCTGGTCGTTTTTCTACCGGAGAACCTGCCCGTGAGCGAGCCCCCCGTGCGTGAGATCCCCGCAGGCTTTGTCGACCTAGGCCCGGCCAGTGCGATTGCCGAAGGCACCATGAAAGGCTTCGACCTCGACGGCGAGCGCGTGCTCGTGGTTCATCTCGACGGCCGCTGGCACGCCGTGGGTGGCCTGTGCACACACCAGGTGGCGTACCTCGAAGACGGCATGCTCGAGCCCGGGCGGGTGCTCTGCCCGCGTCACGCAGCCGCTTTCGATCTGACCACCGGCGAGCCGCTCACCGCGCCCGCCGACATGCCGATCCCCGTCTATACGATCGTCGTGCAGGGCGATCGCCTGCTGGTCAGCTTGACTCGGCCGACGGCCGGCTAGACCACGCCGACGGTCGGCTAGACCACGCCTTTGCCGGGATTCATGATTCCGACCGGATCGATGGCGTGTTTGATGGCGCGCATGAGGCCAATCTCGACGGTCGATTTGTAGCGCTGAACCTCTTCCCGCTTGGCCAGGCCAATGCCGTGCTCGGCGCTGATCGAGCCTCCCTCGGCGCAGGTCAGATCGTGGACCACGAGGTGCAAATCCTCGCCTCGCGCGAGGAACGCCTTGCCGTCCATGCCGACCGGCTGCGTGAAGTTGAAGTGCAGGTTGCCGTCCCCGACGTGGCCGAAGGGCACCGGTCGGATGCCCGGGATCACCTGGGGGGCGGCGGCGAGCACGCGTTCCACCAGCGCGGGAATGCGCGACACCGGCACCGAGATGTCGTGTTTGATGCTGGTGCCCTCGGGCTTTTGCGCCTCCGAGATCGATTCGCGCAAGCGCCACAACGACGCCGACTGGGCAGCGCCGCTGGCAAGCACGGCATCGCTGATGAGGCCCGCGTTGATGGCGCCGGCGATGGCCTCCTCGGCAAGTCCCCGCCCCGCCGAGAGATCACAGAGGATGTACCAGGGGGAAGGGCGGGGCAGGGGATCGGTGCAACCGGGCATGTGACGGGTGACGAATTCGAGCGCGGTCCGCCCGATCAGCTCGAAGGCGAGCACGGCATCGGCGGTGGCGTCGCGCGCGTACGCCAGCAGCTGCACCGCGGCCTCGAGCGTGGGCACCGACGCGAAGATCGTCTCGACGTGGCGGTGTCGCGGGTAGAGCTTCAGCACCGCGGCGGTGATGATCCCCAGGGTCCCCTCGGCGCCGAGAAAGAGGTGTTTGAGGTCGTAGCCTGTATTGTCCTTGCGAAGCGCGCGCAGCCCATTCCAGAGGTTGCCGTCGGGCGTGACGACCTCGAGGCCGAGCACGAGATCGCGGGCATTGCCGTAGCGAAGCACGTGCACGCCGCCTGCATTGGTCGAGAGGTTGCCGCCGATCTGGCAGGTTCCCTCCGCAGCGAGGCTGAGGGGAAAGAGGCGATCGACCTCACTGGCGGCCGCTTGAACCGCCGCCAGCGTGCAGCCCGCTTCGGCGGTGATGCTGCCGTCGACGGCATCGACGTTGCGAATGCGGTTGAGCCGCCGCAGCGACACGAGGATCTCGCCGTGTCCTGGCCGCGGGATCTGTCCGCCCACGAGGCCGGTGTTGCCGCCTTGTGGAACCAGGCCAATGTGCTGGTCGTGGCAGACGCGCACGATGGCGCCGACCTCGGCCGGGGTGCCGGGACAGAGCAGGAGCGGCGTCTCGCCGACCCAGCGATTGCGCCACTCGTGAAGATAGGGTTCGACCTCGGCGGGATCTGGCACCAGTCCCGCCGGGCCGACGATCGCCTTGAGGCGTTGCAAGGTGGCGGGGTCTGGTGCGCGCAGCATGATGCCCTTCATCTTAATGCGAACGACGGGCACACGCGGTCCTGCGGCTGCTAATCTCGCCGACGTCATGGGGCTGACGGCGATGTGCGAAGCCAAGATCGATGGGAAATCCGATGGGAAATTCGATGGAAAGCCCGATGGAAACCCCGATCGCGGCCAGGTTTTTCTCGGGACTGCGGAGCTGATCTTCCGGGGCACCACCGGCAGGGCGGCGCGCGCGCGTTCATGATTCACGTCACCTATTCCAACCGCACCGAGGAGTTGCTCGGCGCGCTGGTGTCGGCGATCCGCGAGGAACGTGCCCTTGCGCCGGACCCTTTCGAGTCCGTGCGCCTCGTGGTGCCCAACCGCAACATCGAGATCTACGTCAAACACGGGCTCGCGGCGTCGCTTGGCATCGCGGCCAACCTCGAGATCACGTTCCTGCAGCGGCTGGCCTCGCGTCTCGTCGCCGACGCCGATCCCAACGCCCGGCTCGTCGATGCCCGTCAGATCGAAGGTCACCTGCTGGCGCTGCTGCACGACGACGCCTTCCTGCAGGCGCCCATCTTCACACCCGTTCGCGACTACTTACTCGGTGCCGGGGCGCGCCCCGATGCCGTCGATCGGCGTCGGTCGGCGCTCGCAGCCGAGCTCGCCCGCCTTTACGAAGAGTACGCAGCCTCGCGCCCGGAGCTGATGTCCGCATGGCGCGACGGCCTCACGTTGGCAGGCGATCCGCTCTACGGCGACACGGAAGCCTGGCAACGCGCGCTCTGGCTCGGCATCGTCGGCCCGGCGGGGCGACTGGCGCGCGCAAGCGGAGGCGGACCCCTCGTCACTTTGCCCGAGCTGGCGCGGCTCATCGCTGACCGGCCTTTCGGCGGTGGCACGCTCCATGTCTTTGGTGTCTCGTACGTGGCGCGCGCCTACCATCAGGTGTTGGCGGCGCTGAGCCGGACGCGCACGGTGCGGGTCTACACGCTCAATCCCTGTCGCGAGTTCTGGGAGGACGTCGAGAGCGTCCCCGAGCTGCGCCAGCGGCTGCGAAGGGAAGGGCGCAAGGCCGCGTTCCCGTCGCGCGCGCAACCGCAGGCGGGATTCTTCCTCGGCGACGATCCCTATCAGCTCGAGAGCAACGACGAGAATCTGGCGCTGCGCCT
>JANNNO010000456.1:0-11044 GCA_031398585.1 Myxococcales bacterium
CAACCGCAACCTCAACAACGAGGACAAAGATCCGATCCGTCGCCCCTGCGTGCAGGCAACCGCGCAGCTGCGCGCCACCCGCTGCACCGATCGCCAGGGCAACCCGTGCTCGAGCGCCGCGGCGGCCTGCACCCAGGGCCTCGTCGTCGCCTTGACCGAAGGCGATCTCGCTCCGGCTTGCAGCTCGAGCGCCACGGTTGCCATCGGCTGCCGCGCCGGCCTCGAAGGGACCGGCAAGACCGTCGGCTTCGCCGGTCGCGAAGCGGTCGAGACCCCCGCCACCCAGGCGGAAGGCCCCTTCATCAACGGCAATACCTACGAGCCCGAAGTCATCCGCATCCCGACGCAGCCGTACCCGCTGGCGCGCCGGCTCTACTTCAACGATCGCCTCGATCCGACGGAGCTGCAGTCTGGCCTCCCCACCGACGCCGATGGTCTGCAACGCCGGGGCGAAGAGAAGAAGCTGTCGGACTGGGTTCGCGACCGCTGCAACATGGACGCGGTCATGATCGCGCGCGGCTTCATCAGCTGCACGACGTTCTGTGACGATCCGATCGATTCGTCGAACCTCTGCGGAACGGCGCCCTTCAAGCCGACGCCACCGGCGCCGGCGACCTGCAAGGTGATCGGCGCGGCTTGCGCGGGCGCCGACAGCTGCTGCGGCAGCAACGCCTGCTCCGCGGGCACCTGCCCCAAGCAGACGGCGGGGCAGCCCTGCTCGTCAGGTACGGAATGTGTGAGCGGAACCTGCAACACCAGCCTCGCCAACCCGAACGGGGTTTGCCAGTAGCCAACCAGACAACCCAGTCGTGATGAATCCAACCGGATGACCGAGTGGGTTCATCGCTTCTCGAACCATGCATTTGGCCAGTGTGGGATCCGCGGGACCAACCCCGTCGGATCCCGCACGTGTTTGCCCGAACAGTTTAGCGACAACGAGAGCGGTCTAGGGGAACGAAGGAGAACACAATGGTAAGACAGAGACCAAAGTCCCAATGGAATTGGGCGCTGGCCAGCCTGATGCTGGTCGGAGCGGCCTGTTCCGGTGAAACACCGGAAGGTGAAGCCGGAACGGATCTCGCAGAGCTCGACATCAGCAGCCTGAGTGCCGAAGAGAAGTCCGAATACGAGGCCGTTCAGCAGAGCCTCCACGATGCGCCCCAGTGGCAGCGTCCCAGCTTCGCGGTGAAGCCGATTCTCGAGTGCGTCGACAAGCTCGACAGCAAGAACTACGTCGCTCACTTCGCGTACGACAACACGACCAGCAAGCAGGTGAAGCTGGACATCAGCTTCAACAACCGCTTCTTCCCGTCGCCGCTCGACCGCGGTCAGCCGACCAAGTTCAAGGCCGGCAAGCAGGCCAAGGCTTTCAAGGTCAAGTTCCAGGGCCCGTTGCTCGCCTGGGTGCTCGATGGCCGCATCGCTCTGGCCTTCCAGTCGTCCAAGCGCTGCACGCCCGCCCCGCAGACCTGCCCTGCGACTTGCGACGACGGCAACAAGTGCACGTCCGACATCTGTGACGCCTCGACGAAGTTCAAGTGCGTGCACAAGACGCTGTCCAAGGGCACGTCCTGCGAAGACGGCAACATGTGCAACGGCGCCGAGACCTGCAACGCCAACGGCGAGTGCAAGGCCGGCAAGCCGAAGGCCTGTGCCGACGACAACAACCCCTGCACGGCGCAGAAGTGCGACCCCAAGACGGGCTGCGGCCACGTCAACGTCGCCGACGGCACCAAGTGCAAGGCGACCGGCTCCTGCGGCGGCGCCGGTGTCTGCAAGGCGGGCGTTTGCGCCAGCACGGCTCCTTCGTGCGACGACGGCAACCCCTGCACCGACAACCGCTGCCTTCCCACCGGCAAGTCCAGCAACCCGCCGCTCGCCAAGGGCACGGCCTGCAAGGACACCGACACCTGCAACGGTGAGGAAGTTTGCGACGGCGCTGGCGCCTGCAAGTCCCCCGGTCCGCTCGCCTGCCAGGACGACGGCAACGTCTGCACCGTCGAGAACTGCAGCGTCTCGGGCGGCTGCTCGTCGGTCCCCGGCAACGAGGACGGCGCCTGCACGGTCGACAGCCTGCCCGGCGCCTGCAAGGGCGGCGTGTGCGTGAAGAAGGACGACACGGCTTGCGAGCCCGACAACGATCCTTGCACCGACACCGTCCGCGTCGGCGGCGTCTGCACCAACGTGCCGGCAGCCGACGGCACGACCTGCAGCGACGGCAACGCCTGCACGCGCGTCGACGCCTGCCAGGCTGGCAAGTGCGTGGGCGCCACCCCGGTGGTCTGCGGCGGCGCTTCGGGCTGCCAGGAAGCGGGAGTCTGCGACCCGGCGACGGGCATGTGCACGGGCGGCGTGAACAAGCCGGACGGCGCGTCCTGCGACGACGCCAACCTCTGCACCACGACCGACAGCTGCAAGGCCGGTCAGTGCGTGGGCACGGCCAAGAGCTGCGGCCCGGCGAGCGATTCGTGCCACACGGAAGGCACCTGCGATCCTTCGACCGGCGTCTGCTCGAACCCGGTGGTTGCCGACGGCACCGCCTGCAACGATGGCAAGACCTGCACCACGGCCGACTCCTGCACCGCGGGCGTCTGCGGCGGCACGGTCAAGACCTGCGCTCCCTCCGATGCTTGCCATCTGGCCGGCGTGTGCGAGGAGTCGACGGGCCTCTGCACCAACCCGGTCGCGCCGAACGGCACGACCTGCAGCGACGGCAACGCCTGCACCCAGAGCGACAGCTGCCAGGCTGGCACCTGCACGGGCGGAAGCCCGGTGACCTGCGAAGGCTCGGGCTCCTGCCGCGAGGCCGGCACCTGCGATCCGACGTCGGGGCTCTGCCTCGGTGGCACGCCGAAGGCTGACGGCACCACCTGCAACGACAACAACCTCTGCACCGATGGCGACAAGTGCGCCGCCGGTCAGTGTGTGGGCGCGGCCAAGACCTGCGCGCCTTCGGGTCAGTGCCAGGCGGCCGGCGTTTGCGACGCCGCCACCGGTGTCTGCACGTCGGTCCCCGCGGCTGACGGCACCGCTTGCAACGACGGCAAGGCTTGCACCACGGGCGACTCCTGCACCGCAGGCGCTTGCGGCGGCACGCAGAAGACCTGCACGGCCTCCGACGCTTGCCACGTGGCTGGCGTTTGCGAGGAATCGACGGGCGTTTGCACCAACCCGGCGGCGCCGAACGGCACCACCTGCAGCGACGGCAACGCCTGCACCCAGGCCGACAGCTGCCAGGCGGGCGCTTGCACCGCGGGTGCTCCGGTCTCCTGCCAGGGCGCTGCGTCCTGCACCAACGCCGGCACCTGCGACACCACGTCGGGGCTCTGCCTCGGCGGGAGCAACAAGCCTGACGGCACCACCTGCAGCGACAGCAACGCGTGCACCGACGGCGACGTCTGCACGGCCGGCGCTTGCGGTGGCACCGCCAAGACCTGCACGGCATCCGACCAGTGCCACGTGGCAGGGACCTGCGATCCCACCACCGGCACCTGCTCGAACCCGGCGGCGGCTGACGGCACGGCTTGCGGCGACGGCCTCAAGTGCACCGCGGCCGACAAGTGCACCGCGGGCGTCTGCGGCGGCACCGCCGTCGTCTGCACCACGGGCACCTGCAGCGAAGCCAACACCACGCCTGACGGATGCCCCTCGGGTCCGCCTCCGGCCACCTGCGCGGCGGCTCAGTGGGCGAGCACGGTGCCGGTGAACCTGGCCTCTGATCCCGCAGCCCCTGTCATTGCGACGGTCAACGGTGTCGCGGCCGATGCGGACGGCAACGTCTACGCGGTCGGGTCGCTGTTCAACACGGTGGCCTTCCCGGGCCTGGCCGGCGAGTTCACCTCGCTGGGCGGCAGTGATCTCTACGTCGGCGCCATCAACGCTTCGGGCGCCTTCACGGCGGTCAAGTCGTACGGCGACGACAAGGATCAGAACGCCAACAACGCCGCGGTCAACAAACTCGGAACGGTCGGCGTCATCGGCGGCTTCTCCGGTGTGGTCGACTTCGGTGGACCGGCCATCGGCCCGGCGCCTGCTCCCAACACCCCGTACCTCGCCGGCGTCAAGGCCGACGGATCTGCGGGCGTGTTCGCGGTGCAGATCCCGCTTGGCACAGGTGGTCTGCTGGCCGGCATCGCGGCCAGCCCGACCGACAATGGCTTCGTGGTCTGCGGCACCAAGGTGGTCTCGGCCACCAACCGTGACCTCTACATCGCGAAGTACGCTGCCACCGGCGCGCTTGCTTGGGACGTGACCGCGTCCTTCGCGGCGACCGGCAACCAGGCCTGCACCTCCGTCGCCTTCACGGACGACGGGGACGTGATCCTGGGTGGCAACGACGCGGCCAAGGTGCTCATCGCCAAGCTCAACGGTGCCACCGGCGCCAAGATCTGGACGGCGGGCTTCGCCCAGGCCTCGGGCACGCCGATCATGGGTGGTGTGGTGGTCGATGCGGCTGGTGACGTGTACGCGACGGGTTCGTTCAGCCGCGCGCTCACGTTCGGTGGCAGCGTCGGCACGCTCACGCCGAGTGGCGAGGACGTCTTCGTGGTGAAGGTGACCGGCGCCGCCGGCACGCTCGTCTGGGCCAAGGGCCTCGGCGACGAGCCGGGCTCCGAAGCGCTGGCCGCGCAGCAGGGCAAGGGCATCTCGGTCGACTCGGCTGGCAACGTCTACGCCACGGGCATCTTCAAGGGTGATCTCGTGGTCGACGCCAGCACCAAGTTGACCGCGGCGGGCACCCTCGGCACCAACGATCTCTACGTCGTCACTCTCAAGGGTGCCGATGGCGCGACGGTGTGCGCGAAGGCCTACGGCGATGACCAGAACCAGACCGGCAACCGCATCGTCACCAACCGCACCGGCACCGGCGCGGCCAAGGACGTCAGCCTGGTGGTCGGTACGTTCGCGGGCAAGATCGACTTCGGCGGCGGCAAGGTGATCGACGCGGGTCTCGACCAGCGCGCCTTCGTCAGCAGCCTGAAGTAGTCGACTGACGAGGGCGTCCGCGCCCTCGACCAAACGGACGGAAAACGCCCGCGTCACCTTCGGGAGGCGCGGGCGTTCTTTTTGGTGGCTGTGAACAAGCGCGGCTTCGTGCGCAGCGACCGCCTCGACGCCCTGTTTCCGGAGTGTTGCAGTCGGGCTGGCGTTCGCACCCCATAATGAACGAGGCTTTCGGCGGGCAGAGGGGCGGTGGGACCGGGGAGGACGGGTTGGGGTGCTCTGGTCGCCGAAGGCCGAGCCCTACGAGACCGACGTCGACGGCAAAGCTTGCCGCAGACGCCGGTCTCTTTCGTATTTGTCGACGCTGAGGCGACGTCGGCGTGTCGCGTCCGTTCCACGATTGTGGCGCGCTTGTCGGGATAGGGACGGAAGCCCCCGTGTTATCGCTCGCGCGTGTTTTTGGCTGCGAGCTTTCGGGCAGGCCTGGCCTGCGGCTTTTTCGCGTTGTCCGCGACCGTGATGGCGTGCGGTGATGCCGACGAAGCCCGGGCGCCGAGCTGGAGCACGATCGCGCCGCTCATCATCCAGCCCAACTGCGCCACCGCAAGTTGCCACAGCCAGGGCGCGGCGGTCGCGGGTTTGAACCTTTCCACCAATCACGATGGCTACACCAGCTTGCTGGCGCTGAGCCTCCCCGTGCGCGGAAAGGCCAAGGTCCAGCCGCGGCCGATGGTGGTGCCGTACGCACCGGACCACTCGCGCATCATGCACATGCTCAACGGCGATCGAACCGAGCGAATGCCGCCGGATCGACCGCTCGCCGTCGCCGACATTCGCCTCATCGAAGCCTGGATTCTCCGCGGAGCACCGAACGACTGATGCGAGCTAGCTGGAACTCCCGTCGTGCTCCGCCAGCGCTCGGCGCCATGGTCAGCGCGGCGATCAGCGCGGTCTGGTTGCTGCTGTCGGCAGGGATCGCGTCGGCGTACCCCCAGATGCAGTTCTCGTCGGGCGCCTCACGCTGCAACCAGTGTCACTTCTCGCCCGCCGGCGGCGGGCTACTCACCGGGTTCGGCCGCGACGCCGCAGGTGAAGAGCTCTCGACCGTCGTGGGCGACGGAGCCTTCCTGCATGGAGCGGTCGAGCTGCCCTCATGGCTCGCGCTCGGGGCCGACCTGCGCGGCGCCTTGCTGGCTCACGATGCTGCCGACGGACAGCGGCCCGAACGAGTCGCGTTCCCGATGCAAGCCGATGTGCATGCCCGCGGTGCCCTGCCCGAAGGGGTATCGATTCAACTCACGCTCGGCGTACGCGGGCAGGCGCGCAGTGCCAGCGAGGAGCTTGGCGCGGACAACTATTTTCCGGCGTCACCGCAGCGGTTCGTGTCGCGCGAACACTACGTCATGTGGCGCGATGGAGCGCTGGGGCCCTACGCGCGCGCGGGTCGCTTCTTCGCCCCCTTCGGCCTGCGTCTGGCGGAACACTCGACTTACGTGCGCCGCGACCTCGGCTTTGCCACCCAGGAAGAGACGTATGGCCTGTCGGGAGGCTACGTGGCTGACGCCTGGGAGCTGCACGTGACGGGCTTCGTTCCCGATTTCGTGGCCGGCGTCGGAGGGCGCGAAAGTGGATTCGTCGCGCTGGCCGAGCATCGCCCCACCGACACGCTGGCACTGGGGTTGAACGGCCGGCTCGGGCACAGCGCCGATCGCGATCGGTGGACCGGAGGTGGTTACGGCAAGATCTACGTCGAAGCGCTGGCAACGCTGCTGCAGGCCGAGATCGACTTCGTGAAGTGGCGGGCGCGCGGTCGAACCCTGTCCAACCAGCTCATCGCTTTTGCGGGGGCGACGGTGATTCCCGTTCGCGGTCTCTGGCTTGGACTGCAAGGTGAACGTAACCAGTCTTCCCTGTCAGCGGGTGACAGCGGGATCAACGCGCTCAACGGGCAGATCAATTGGTTCCCGTATCCCCACGTCGAGGCGCTGCTGCTCGGCCGTTTGCAAGCAGCCGCCGAGGGGCCCGCGGTCAAGACGGCGCTCTTCATTCTTCACTACTACCTGTGAGACTTCCGTGAAGACTCGTTCGTCATCGGTTCTGTGCGTTCGTGCCGTCCTCGTCGTGGCGGCGCTGGCGTCTGGCTGTGGAGGCGACGCCCCCGTACCCGAACAGCCGACCTGGGTCGCGGACGTCGAGCCGATCTTGCGTGCGCATTGCTTTCACTGTCACGGTGCCACCGCGGCGACGATGGGACGACAGCGTTTCGATGTCTTTTCTCTCGCGGATTACGGCGACATGCGCCCGGGGCCTGGCGTCGCCATCACCAGCGCGCGGGATCTCGCCACCTCGCTGGCAGCATTCACCACCACGCTCGATCGCAACATCCGCATGCCGCCGCCGCCGGCGCTGGCGCTCACGGATCGCGATCTCGTGGTCATCGAACGCTGGGCGGCGCGCCCCACGCGCGGCGAGCGCACCGACAATCGTCTGCCCCGCGCCGACCTCCTGCTGCCGACCGTCTGGATCGGCGAGCAGCTCCAGGTCGCCATCTTGGTGCGGGACGAGGATCGCGAATCGGTGCTGGGTAAGGTTCAGATCGACGGGGCGCCGCCGGCCGACATCCTACGTACGGGGTCCCAGACCCTGATCATCGACGCGCCACCGGCGAGCGTGGGCAAGCAGATCACGGCCAGACTCTCCGACGGCTGGACTACACGCGCCTACCAGCTTGGCGTGGTACCCGCGCGTTCTCCCGCGGTGCCGTGAGGTTCAGTCCGCGGCGGCAGGCAGTGCGGGGGAAGGCCGCAACAGCGGGCGGGCGCGCAGCTCCGCGCGGTAGCGCTTGCGATAGTCGTCGTGGCAGGCCTGACAGGCGCGTTTGACGAGATCGAAGTCGTTCGCCTCGGCGGCCTGTGCGGCGGTCACGGCGAAGTTCGCCCAATCGACGTAGCCGTCCGGGGCAAACGACGCCAGCTCACGCATCGCCAGGCTCAGCTCGGGGGCCTTGCGCGTCGTCATCAAGGCGTTGGCCTTACTGTCCATCCAGATCTGTAGTGGACAATCCGGCTGGCCGGACTCACCGCAGGTGGGTGGACCGGGCGGTTTGCGCGGAGCTGGATTGGCTACCGGCTGGGCAGCAAGCGCCACCGGGGCGGCCTCGGCTCCCGCCTCGGGGAAGAGCTTCTTGCACCCCGATCCACCGAAGGCCAGGCAGACCATGACCAGCCGGCCAAAGAGAGACACCTGCATCGAAGGCTTCGAGAATCGTCAGCGCTGCGCCGATCTTGAGCCTTCGTGAAGGAGTGCCTCCGACAGGAGATCCGACCGGCGGCAAGGTGGGAGCGTGAACCGGACCGAACTGCGCAAAGCCTTCGTCGTCAGGCCTTCTCCAGGCCTTCGCGCCTCAGCAGGTCTGCAATGCGCGTGCGCACGTCGTCGCGGATCTCCCTGACTCGTTCGATCGACTTGCCCTTCGGATCTTCCAGCGGCCAGTCATCGCGGCGTAGGCCGGGGACCGCGGGGCACTGCTCTCCGCAGCCCATCGTGATCAACATGCTGGCCTCGCGGGCGAGGTCATCGGTGAGAAGCTGCGGTCTGGCGTTCGACAGGTCGATGCCCTCCTCACCCATCGCGGCCAGCACCTCAGGGTGCACGCGTGCGCCCGGCTGAGTGCCGGCCGAGACGGCGCGCGCGAGCTGGCGATCGGCGAGCCGGTTGAACCAAGCGGCTGCCATCTGCGAGCGACCGGCATTGTGAACGCAGGCGAAAATGTACGTCTTCATGAAGCTCCCCCCTGGGCAGCAGAAAAGCATGTATAGTACATCTACCTGTTCAGGTCGAAGAAATCGCCTGCGGAACCTTGGCCATGAATCATTCCAGCCGCCCACCAACCCGCGCCCAACGACTCTTTGCCGAAGGCCTCGGCACGGCGTTCCTCCTGGCCACCGTGGTGGGCTCCGGGATCATGGCGGAGCGCCTGGCCGGGGGAAACGTCGCCATCGCGCTACTCGCCAACACCATCGCTACGGGGGCGGGCTTGGTCGCGTTGATCCTGGCGCTTGGGCCGATCTCGGGTGCGCACTTCAACCCGGCTGTCACGTTGGCGGATGCCGCCTTGGGTGGGATCGCATGGCGCGATGTCTTGCCTTACACCCTGGCCCAGATCGTCGGCGCTTTCCTCGGCGTCGCCATCGCACACGTCATGTTCGGCGAGCCGCTCTTCACGGCCTCGCGCCATGAGAGGGCCGGCTTTGCCCAGGCGACGAGCGAGTTCGTGGCGACGTTCGGGTTGTTGGCCATCATCTGGGGGTGCAGCCGACGGCAATCTCAGTTCACGCCCTTCGCGGTCGGCGCCTACATCACGGCGGCCTACTGGTTCAC
The DNA here is from genome assembly GCA_031398585.1 of Myxococcales bacterium. GTDB lineage: Bacteria > Myxococcota_A > Polyangia > Fen-1088 > Fen-1088 > JANNNO01. The sequence goes on from JANNNO010000456.1 coordinate 9,325, forward strand.
CGCTTCGACGTCGTTTGCGAACCCTGCAGTCACCCTCGCGCGTTCGTTCAGCGACACCTTCTCGGGCATCCGCCCGCAGGACGCTCCGGTCTTCATCGTGATGCAATTGGGTGGTGCCCTGGCCGCGACTTACACCTTTCGGTGGCTGGTCACGGATCTGCCTGCGGCTTCCAAGAACGTCGTCGTCGATCACTCGTGAGCTCGTCGTGGCCATGACGCCTGGGGAGAAATCGCAGTCGGCGCGGTTCGCCAGGTTGTTGATCGCCGTCGCACAGGGAGTCTCACGCATAGAACGCGATCAGATCTGCTGTGGCGAGCTGACGTTCCAGCAATTCGAAACTCTGCGCCGCCTGGACCAAAACGCGACAAGCACGGTCGGCTCGCTCGCTACGGCTCTCGCCATCGATGACTCGACCGCCAGCCGGAACGTGGCGCTGCTGGTGCGCGATGGCTACGTCAAGAAGACGCGCGACCCGGCCGATGCGCGCACGCTACTGTTGCGTCTGACCGCCAGGGGTAGAGGCGTGCTGACGGACCTGCGTTGCGAGGAACGCGACAGGTTCGCTGCACTCTTCGAACGGCTGACAGCGATCGATCGAGAGAAGGTCGTCGCGGCGCTGGCGCTGCTCGAGCGAGCGTTGACGCCCGCCGCGCCGGAGTGCTGCGCCGACGATCTGGTTGTTGTGCGTCGACCGTCGAGTGGGTAGCGGGTTGGACCGCGCCCGGTAGAGCAGGGACGCCCGTGACGGGACCGCCCGATTGGGCGATCCCGTGATCTCCCGATGGGCGGGCCTAGCTGCCGATCTTGCGACCCGAGACGTGGCGGACTGCGACCACCGATGGCTTGGGCGGCAGGTTCGTGCCGTCAGGCCACGAACTCTGCGTGTTGGGAAGGCCCGCGCCCTCACCTGGGTGCTGGATGGTGGCGAAGATGCTGCGGTCGTCGGTCGAGAGCTTGAGGCTCGCGATCTCGCAGCCCTTGGGGCCCGAGAGGAACTGCCGCACGTAACCGCGATCCGATCCCTCGACGGGCACCGCGAAGATGCCATCGTTGCGGGCGGCGAAACCCGGCGAGTTCGGCGCACCGTCGGTCGCGATCCAAAGGTTGCCCGCCTGGTCGAAGTCGAGGTTGTCAGGGCACGAGATCGGGCTGACCTTGGTCGGGTCGAACCCGGCGAAGTAGGTGCCCTGGGTGGCGACGGCGGGATCGCCGCACAACATGAAGATCTCCCACTTGAACGTGAGCGCCCCGTTGTCGTTGCCGTCCTCGGTGATCTCGATGATGTGGCCCCAGCGGTTGCCGAGGCGCGGGTTGGCCTTCACTTCGGCCGGATCCGCGGCAACCGTCGTGCGGCTGCTGTTGTTGGTGAGCGCGATGTAGACCTTGCCGGTCACGGGGCTCACTTCGATGTCCTCCGGGCGATCCAGCTTGGTTGGGGCCAGCTTGTCCGCGGCGCCGCGCGTGTTGATGATCACCTCGGCCTGATTCGCGAACCCATTGGCCGCGGTCAGAGGACCCACGCCATGGGTGAGCGGGAGCCAGGTGCCGGTACCGTCATCCTTCAGCTTGGCGACGTAGAGCGTGCCCTCGTCGAGCAAGGACAGGTTGCCTTCCCGATCGTAGGGGCTGAACGAATTCTTGCTGACGAACTTGTAGGCGTACTCGAAGCGAGCGTCATCGCCCGAGTAGACGACCACGCGCTTGTTCTTCGACAGCGTG
>JANNNO010000461.1:0-4399 GCA_031398585.1 Myxococcales bacterium
GGCAGCCCGCCAGTTCCCGATTGGGCCAAGGGCGCCGCGGGGGCGGCGGGGATGGGCGCCGCGGCCCGATCGTCGAGAAGATTGAGCGCGACGGCGAGTGCGCGCTTGGCGCGGTCGACGATCTTCTCGTCGCTGCGCAGCTTCTGGTAGGCACGCATGATCTGATCTTCGTACTCCGCCGTCTTGCTCTCGAGGTCCGCGGTGCGATCGCGCAGCTGGCCGAGTTTGTGCTCGCGCGCGAGCAGCTCGTCGCGAAGGGCATCCCTGTCCGTGGCGAGCGCGGCCAGCCGCCGGGTCGATTCCGACAGCTCTTCGGTACGGGCGGCCAGCTCGCCTTCCGCCCTTGCGGCGCGGGCGTGGGCGTGATCTTGTTCCTGGCGATGGCGCTCGGCCTGCTGGGTCTGCTCGTCGAGGTGACGGCGATCCATTTCGGCGAGCTTGCCGTGATGCTCTTCCTCGCGCGTCTGTAGCTCGGCCCGGCGACGTTGTTCTGCGGCGTCGAGCTCGGAAACCCGGCGACCTTCGGCTTCGGCCAGCTCGCGTTGTCGCCGCTCTTCGGCGGCAGCCAGCTCGTCTTCGAGGCGGCGGCGCAGCCCCAGAATCTCACCGCGGTGGCTCTGCTCCTTGGCTTCGATCGCGGCCTGGTGGGCCTGGCGCTCGGCCGACAGCTGCAGCGTCTGCTCTTCGCGCGCGGCCGCAAGGGCCTTTTCGCTTTCGCGCCGGCGTTGCGCGATGTCGGCGGCGGTACGCTCTTCCAGAGCGGCCTTCTCTTCGCCCAGGCGTCGGTTCAGCGCCTCGATCTCGGCGGCGTGTGCGGCCTTGATCCGATTGATCTCACCTTCGAGCTCGTTCTTGAGATCTTCTTCGGCTTCCACCCGCTCGTCGGAGAGGCGCGCAGCCTCGTCGCGGTGGCGTTCTTCGGCTTCGTGCAGGCGGCCTTCGAGCTCGCTCCGCTGCTTGTCGAGCTCGGCGCGCTGTCGCTCGTCCTGCTGGGTCATGCGCTTTTTCAGCGCGTCGGCTTCGCCGTGAGCCTTCTGGATCTCGGCGAGAGCGTCGTCGAGACGGGCTTTCAACCCGCGTTCGCGTTCGTTGGCCTTGTCCTTGTCGTGCGCGAGGGCGGACATCCGCTCTTGCACCGTCATCATCGTCTTCTCGAAGTCGATCGTCCGCTCTTCGAGGTCGCGGCGTGCCCGCTCGTGCTCGCGAACGCGGTCCTTCTGATCGAGGATCTGGCGATCCTTGGCGTCGACGACGTCCCTCAGATCGAGGAGATCTTTCTCCTTGCGATTGATCGCCTCGCGCAGCGAGAGGAACTCTTTTTCCTTCGATAAAGGCTGCGATTGCAGCCGCAGCTTGAGCTCGTCGATCTGCGCGTGCAGCCCGCGTCGCTCGCTCTCGAGGGTCGTGATGCGCGCCGAGAGGTCGGCGATGCGCGATTCCTTGGCCGGATCGCTGAGCATTGGCAACGCGGAGGTGACGCTCACCTCTTCGGGTTGCGGAACCGCGCCGCTATCGGACGGCTCGTGGGAGAAGAGCGACAGGTGCTCCGGGTGGGGCGCCATCGGTGGTGGGGTCGCGGCCTCACCGTCGGGATCCTCGGCGAAGAAGGTCGCACTCGTGCGGGTCGCCTCGTCCGCCCAGGGATCGCCCCCTGGCGTCGGGGTGAGATCGTGAAAGCCGCCCGAGCGAGGGGCGGCGTCGGATGAGGCCGGGCTGCCGTTGCGTGGTCGCGAGTCGCGGGCTCCGCTGCTCTCGTTGCGCCGAAGCACGGGCAACGGGGCGGTCGATTCGAAGGCGCCGCCCTGAAGCGCGGCGAAAGCGGCGTCGGTCTCCTGGTCGAACATCGGATCGAGCGTCGGGTTCGGCAACGTGCCGACCGAGACCGGTGCGGGCGTGCGACCTTCTCGCGCGGCTGCCTCCTCCATGATGTCGCTGTCGCCGACGTTCAGCTCGACGCCGGCGTAGGCGCCCTTGTCGGCGCCGAGGTCGACCTCGAGATCGTCGTGCGACGGTTCGGCCCGGCGGTTGCCCAGCGAGACGAGCGCGCCCACTTTGGCGAGCAGCTCCTCGGCCTGGTAGGGCTTGAGCAGATATTCATCGGCGCGCGAGCGGAGCTTCTTGTGCTGCTCGAAGGTCTGGGGCGTCTCTTCGGCGGAGGTCAGAATGAGGGGGATCGCTTGAAGCTCTGGCGAGCGCTTGAGCTTGTTGCAGACGGCATAGCCGACCTTTCGCGGCTCCACCGAAACGATCACGAGACTGGGGGCGTTCTGTCGTGCCCACTCGATGGCCGCCTCGCCGTTGGGGATGTTGGTTACGTCGAACCCATAGGGCTCGAGCGCCGCCCGGATCTCCACCACCGCAGACTCTTCCGGCTCCACAGTCAGCAGGGTTCGATGCGCCATTAGCCAAAAAACTCTACACCATAAAGTTGGCCCCGCCCTGTGCCGGCCACGCCTCTTCTCCTGTCCACGTGACGAACCTCAGCCGACCGTGGCCCCGTGGGCCCTCGGTCATACCCAAACCTGCTCCTTGCACGCACCCCCGGGAGATCGGGCGGGGTTCCACGGGGCCGGACGCGCTCCGGGAGTGGAAAGTGCGGGGCAGTGGCCCGCGCAGAGCCGGTCAGCGAGTGAACGCCGTGTTCAGGAAGTTGAGAAAATTGGGCTCGTCGATGTCGCTGGTGACGGCGTAGTTGAGGCCGTCAGCGCTGCGAAAGAGTGCCCCCGACGTGCCGCTCGCGCGGGCCATGCGGACCGAAAGACCGTTGCGAAGATGCTGCATCGGCTCGTCGACGAACTGCTCGTCCTCGCTGCCACTCCAGACCAGCACCGCGACCTTGTGACCCGAGGGCGCTCGCAGCAGGAGGTAGGCGCCCATACGCTCGCCGAGCGGCATCAGACGGCCGCCTTCACAGCGAGCCCCGACCGACTCGGAGGGCGCTCGCACCGGGAAGTCGACCTTGCCGTGGAACCAGTTGGATACCAGGGCGCAGCTCGACGCGACGAAGTCCATCGGCAGAGCGGCGCTGAAGGAACGAATCGCGGTCTGCATCGCGATCGAGGGCCGCTCGCGCGTGGTCACGAAGATGGCGGCGAGGGCGGCGGCGGCAGCGAAAGCCGGGACCAACTTGGGATAGAGCTGCCAGCGCCAGCGGCGGGGGGGCGCAGGGGCGGCGGCGATCGCGGTCTCGATTCGGCGGCGCAGGATATCGGGGACCTCGGGACGGGGCAGGTGACCGCGAACGGCCGCTTTGAAGCGGGCTTGCAGGCGACTACAGCGGGAACAGCGATCGCAATCGACGAGGTGCTGTTCGTAGGCGTCGTGGTCGACCCCGGCGAGCTCGCCGTCGACGTAGGCATGAAGAAACGCGTCGGCTTCCGTGCAGCGCATGTCCGTTACTTCCGTTCCCGGGCACGCCGGTAGCTGGCCAGATCGAGCGGAGCATCGACGGTGTCGGTGGGGGGGCTCTGCGCGCCCGAGGGGGGCGGGGCGGCCGCCGGCTTCACGATCCCCTGCTCGAGGGCGTACCCGTAGAGCAGTTTTTGAAGCAGTTTGCGCCCGCGGAAGAGGCGGCTCATCACCGTGCCCGCGGGACAGTCCATGATGTCGGCGATCTCTTTGTAGGAAAAATCTTCCAGGTCGGCGAGCACGACAGCCAGGCGGAACTCGGCCGGGATGGAGGCGAGCGCTTGCTCGACGTCCTTCGAGACCATGTGGCCGAGGAGCGCCGATTCGGTGTCGCGGGGGCCGGCCGAGACGAACTGCCCGAGGTTGGCGTCGGACGACTCGACCTCGTCGAGGATCTCTTGCTCGCGTTCGTTCTCGCGGTAGCCGTTGCGGAACGTGTTGGTGAGGATGCGGAAGAGCCAAGCCTTGCAGTTGGTGCCGGCCTCGAACGTGTCGAAAAATCGATAGGCGCGCAGGAGGGTCTCCTGCACGAGGTCCTCGGCGTCGCCTTCGTTGCGACAGAGGCGCAGCGCCGCGCCATAGAGCGCGGGCAGGTGGGGCATGGCCTCCTGCTCGAAATCGGACCGGGATGCGCGACGCTGAAAGAGACGCATGGAAACGCTACCTGGGATGCAACCGGCGGTCGTCGGGTTCTATTCCGGCTCGTCGATAGAAGCCGGACATTCGACCGTGACCAGCCGACGCACTGCCGCGGGGCCCCGGCGATCGAGGTAAGACGTGACAAATCCTCCGAAATCCGGAACCGCTGCGATATCGCCGCTGGCCCCCGGTAGGTCGAGGCCGGCGCCCACTCGCTGCCCGGTGAGCGAGTGACGTTCGATGAGGCCGGTGCTGTAGAGGAGCGTGAAATCGGGGCCCGCAGACGCCACGCAGCTTACCGAAGGCTGCTTGTCAGGGCCCCCGAAGCGAACGGCGCCCTTGGCGATGTTGG
>JANNNO010000600.1:0-13284 GCA_031398585.1 Myxococcales bacterium
AGGTGGCAGTGCGAGTGGAGGCGCGGGCTCGGGTGGACCCAGCGACACCGCGGGCGAGACGACAGGCGCTGGCGGCCCTGGCGGCGCTGGCGGCCCTGGCGGCGCTGGCGGCCCTGGTGCCGCCGGAGGCCAGGGCGGCAATGGCGGCCAAGGCGGCGCGGCTGCGGCCCCGGCCGGCGGCATCGTCTCGGCTTCTGTCTCGGGTTACCGCCTGCTGGTCACACGACGCTCACCTGCGGGTGTGGTGATGGCTCCTGCGCCCTACGACATGCGCGGCATCTCGTGGAGCCCGGCCCAGCGCGGGGCCAACCAACCCAACGCCGCCGCGTATCTGGCGGCTGCGGACCGCGACTTGGCGCTGATGAAGGCGGCCAACATCAACACGATCAAGAGTTACACACCGCTGTCGCGCGCGGTGCTCGACAAGCTCCACGCCCACGGCATCGCGGCCGTGATCACCATCTCGAATACCGCCAACGAGCCGTTCGAGGGCCCCGTGATGGAGCTGAGAGACCACCCGGCGCTGCTGCTCTGGATCATCGGCAACGAATGGAACCTCAACGGCATGTTCGGCAGCTGCACGGGCGCCGCCTGTTACGACCGCGTCGACCAGATCGCCAAACGGGTCAAGGCACTCGACCCCAACCATCCGGTTGCCACGTCGTTCGCGCCCGCTGGCGAACTGCCGAGTGATCAGGACTTCGCGCGTCTCGCGTCGATCGACATCTGGGGCCTCAACGTCTACTCACAGCCGAGCTTCTTTCAGCGCTTCACCAACTGGCGATTGACCATGCAGCGCCTCGGCATGCGCAAGCCGTTCTTCTTCAGCGAATACGGCGCCGATGCCTACGACAGCCGATCGCAGCGCCTCGACGAAGCAACGCAGGCGATGGCACTGAGCCGGCAGACCCAGGAGATCCGAACTCAGCTCTCGGCGCGCAACGACGCGTTCCCGTGCATCGGCGGCACGCCCTTCGAGTGGAACGACGAATGGTGGAAGCGCGGCAACCCCGGCGCTCAGGACACCGGCGGCTTCGCGCATTCGGGCGTCGCGCCCGACGGATTCGCGAACGAGGAATTTTGGGGCGTGGTCGATGTCGACCGACGCCCCCGCCCGGCCTACGAAGCACTCAAGGAGCTGTACGCGCGATGAAGATCGATCCTTGCCCCGCCCTCTCTCCTCGCGACCACCGCCGGCTGGCGATGTCGATGCTGGCAGGCGCGCTCGCCACCGCGTGCATCACGCCTGCCGAACCGCCCTCCGAACCTCTACCGCTGCCCTTCGTGCTGTCGGACTACTACTCGCCCGATGGCTTCTTCGGTGACGGAGAGAAGCGCGGCCAGCTCCAGCTCGACAAGACCTGTCCGGGACGCGCGGCAGGATCGGCCGGCGATTGCTACACGATCACTTACCGCCTCGGCGACAAGAAGTTCGCGGGCATCTTCTGGCAGCACCCGCACAACAACTGGGGCTTCTGGCCGGGGCATCGGGTCGCTCCCGGGGCCAAGAAGATCACGTTTAAAGTGCGCGGGGACAGAGGCGGCGAGGTCGTCTCGTTCGGCGCCGGCCAGATGGGCATGAACGAGCACAACGACGTCTTCAAGCTCGAGCAGAAGACCGTCGGCCTCACGACCGACTGGAAGGACGAGGAGGTCGCCTTCAACAACGCCGACTACCAGGGCCAAAGCGGCGTCATCGGCGCCTTTGTCGTGAGCATCCCGGCACCCGAAAGCGGGACCGCCAAGTTCTACCTCGACGACGTTCGGTGGCAGTAGTCATGAAGAGACGAAACGGAATCAGACGTGGCTGGCTGACGCTGCCCCTGGGATTGAGCATTCTCACCACGTCGGCGTGGGCGGAACCGGCGCCGCGAGCCAACCCCTTTGCCTGTCTGGGCGAGGGCGAGTCGTTGAGCCGGGGCATGAGCACGGCCGAAGTGCAGAGCGAGGTCCAGAAGCGCCTCGACCATCCGCCGGGCAAGGAAGAAGCCGCGCTCGACGTGGCACGCTTTCATTGTGTGACCGCCGAGCTCATGCGGCGGGTCGGCGACCCGCGCGCGGTGGGCTTTTACGAAAAAGCAATCGAGATCGCGCCGGAAGAGCCCGGCTTCGAGCTCTGGTACGGATACTACCTGCGCAACGTGCGCGGGCCGCGACACCCTCTCGACGAGGCAGCCGAGCGGCACCATCACGCCGGCCTCGACAAGATGCGGGCGGTGAAAGCGGCGGGCACCACGCAGGAGTTCGACGCCATCACGGAGTCGTGGCTGCAGCGCGGGCTCATCAACCTTTACCAGGAAGACGGCCTGCCGCTGCTGTCGAGCAAGGCCTTTCCCTACGAGAGCAACGGCGCCTCTTCGCTCGGGGCCTCGCTGAGCGTGATCACCCGCGCGTCGTACGACACCAACGAGAGCGGCATCATCGACGACGCCCGCCGCTTTGCCGCCGAGGCTTCCTTCGCGGCCTCGCCGCAACGGCTGAACCGGACGCTCGACGCCGACGAGTTGCGCGGGATCATCCGGACGCCGCTGCGACATGCCCTCTTTTCGCGCCTTCGCCTGCGTGTGCCGGTCCTGGGCACGGTCGACGCCTACTACGAACGCATGCGCGCGCCCAAGAGCCAGATCAGCGCGTACACGGAGCCCAACAACTTCGGCGACGTGGGGGTGGACACCTTCGCGGTCGGCTGGCGGCGGACCTTCGATCTCTATCCCGCCTTCGATCTGATGCTCGACTTCGGCTATCGGCGCGTGCAGCGAACCGGCGTGGTCGAGTGGTACCCGGGATTGGAGGAGGGCATCAACCTTTTCGAAGCGCACCCTGTGGTGTCGCGCTTCTTCGGTCCCGACAAGCTCTCGGTCGGCCTCAACTACGTCTACATGCAGATCCCGCTGGTGCCCGGCGGTCCCATCGCGGATCGGGTGCGCGCGCGAGCCATCACCGCGGTCTACTTCGACTACGCGATCTATCGTCAGCTGCTGTTGCCCGACACGTCGACCTGGGAGATCAAACGCACGCCGACGCGGGGTCTTCACATCTACGGCGGCTACGCAATGGACGACGAGGCCTTCGGGGTCAGAGTCGTCTACCGGCGCGACACCTACGCCGGCATCAGCCTGCGTGGGGTTGGCGGGTTCGACTTCACCTTGCAGGGAACGCTGCTGGGGTCGGACACCACCGAAGATCGCCGCACGCCTTCCAACACCATCGAACGGGTACTCGACGGGCGGCAGATCATCCGTCAGGTGCGTCCGACCTTCATCGTGCTTTACCGACTGGTCGACGAGGAGTCGATCCCCGACGTGCCGAAGTCGCCGCTGGCCGGCCTCAACCTGGTGGTGCCGATCCGTGCTGACAAGGCGACCGAGGGCGTCGATTCGTTCGACAACCTGCGGGGCGGCGCCGAGCTCTGGAGCAAGCTCATCACGCCAGGACTGCGGGGCACCAACTTCCTGCTCACCGCTGGTTACGAGGCGCAATGGTTTCATCGCGTATCGAAGCTCGTGCACATCGGGCGCATCGAGCTGCGCATGGGCTGGGGGCAACTATGACGAAACGATCTTCACGGCTCGGACTCGCGGTTTGCTTGACCCTCGGCTGCGCCGGATCGGGTGGCGACAAGGCCGCCCTGCCCCGCATCGACGACGCCCATCTGGTCAGGCTCGGCGCTGGTCACTACGCAACCACGCTGGTCGCGGGGGAGAAGCGGCCGTCGAACTTCAAGGGCGACGCGATCACCCCCAAGGTGACGAAAGCTTTCACGGGCGTGCCGATCAGCAACGACTGGTGGTCCTCGCTGATCTGGCAGTTCGACCGCGAGGGCAAGACGAACCCCCACTCCGAGCCGCTCTATGCGCATCCGCTGTCGTTGCAGACCCGCACGACGGGGATCGGTGTCGGCAGCGCGGGAACCCCGGAGATCGGCCCGCGGAGTTTCTTCTACCCGCACGTCGACGACCTGGTGGTCGGGGTCGAAGGGCTGGAGTCGCCGGGCACGCGAGTCGACCGCTACGACGACTGGTCGGTCACGGCCAGCTGGGATGCGGCCTCCGATCGCCCTGGGATTGGCCTCACCGCGACCTTCGGACATGGCATGCCGTTCGTCTACCTGGAGACTCGGGGGGGAGCCGCGACCGTGACGCTGCCCGAGGGTGAGGGCAAGGACGCCAAGATCTTCGCCGAGAGCGCAGGGGCCGTGGGGGTCAGCGTGGGCGATCGTGCCTATGGCGTCTTTTCGCCGCGGGGCTCTACCTTCGTGAGGAAGGGCCGCCTCCTGCGCGCCGAGCTGGGAGCGAAGGGCGTCTTCTCGGTGGCCGTGTTGCCCGACGCGCGGCCCGAGACGCTGGCGCGGTTTCGTCGGCACGCCTTTGCGTTCGTGATCGGCACGGGCGTCTCGTGGCGCTACGACGCTGCCACGGCCAGCCTCGCCACGAAGTTCACGTTTGCCACCGAACTTCGCGATCCGGGGCCAGGCGCGGTCAACACGGCGCTCGTCGCGCTCTACCCTCACCAATGGAAACACCTCGCAAAGCCGCTCGAAGGCGCGACCTACCGAAGCGCGCGCGGGCCGATGAAGCTGCTGGCGACGAACACCTTCGAGATCCGCTTGCCGTTCACCGGCGTCATGCCGGTCTTGCCAGCGCCGAGGGGCACCGATGCTGACGGCGGCGGCACCGGGTTCGACGCCGACGAACTGGCTGGCCTCGTCAAGGCGGCGGCACGGGCCGACGAACTCTTTCCCCCTGGGCTCGACGGCACCAAAGGAAGCTACTGGACCGGCAAGTCGCTGCTGCGCGTGTCGTTGCTGGCCTGGTTGGCCGAGCAGGCCGGGCAGAGCGAGGCGCGCGCGACGTTCGTCGATGCCATGAAGCGAGTGCTCGAGGACTGGTTCGACGGACAACCGCCCAACCTCTTTGGCTACGACAAGACCTGGGCGACCTTGATCGGCCAGCCCTCGGAATACCGATCCGGCTGGGAGCTCAACGATCACCACTTTCACTACGGCCAGTTCATCTTCGCCGCAGCGACCATCGCGCGCTTCGACCCCGCCTGGGCGGGCGACAGCCGCTACGGCAAGATGGTCGAGCTGCTCATCAAGGACTGCGCCAACTGGGAACGGGGCGACAAACGCTTTCCCTTTCTGAGGCACTTCGACGCCTACGCGGGGCACTCCTGGGCCAATGGCCCTTCCCTCTTTCCCGAGGGCAACAACGAGGAGTCGTCTTCGGAGGAGATGAACTTCGCCAACGGCGTGATGCTCTGGGGCGCGATCACCGGCAAGACCCAGCTGCGCGACCTCGGCATCTTCCTGCATGCCAATCTCGCCGCCGCTGTCGAGCAGTACTGGTTCGACGTGGACGGGGAGAATTTTCCCGAGGGGTTCGACCGACCCGCGCTCGGCATGGTCTGGGGTTCGGGCGGTAAATACGACACCTGGTGGGATCGCAACCCGATCTACGTGCATGGCATCAACTACCTGCCGTTCACCGGCGGCTCGCTCTACCTCGGCCGCAAGGTCGATTACGCCCGACGAAACCACGAGGCGCTGGTCAAGGCGAACCGAGGCGAGCCGAGGCTGTGGCGCGAGATCGTCTGGATGTACCTCGCGCTTTCGGATCCCAAGGCGGCCCTCGCCCAGATGGAGGCGAGCCCGCACTATCAACCCGAGTTCGGCGTCAGCCGCGCCTTCGTCTACCAATGGATGCACGCGCTCGGTAGCTACGGGCAGGTCGACGCAACCGTCACGGCGAACGCTCCCACCTACGCGGTCTTTCGGAAGGGGCAGGTCCGTCACCACGTAGCGTTCAACCCGACGGGGCAAAAGCAGTCGATCAAGTTCAGCGACGGCGTCGTCGTCGAGGTCGGACCGCACGGGCACGAGGTGGTCAGCACCGAGGTGCGCGCGGCCACCGCGTCCCGGTGATGTTGCCGCAAGGGAAGTGCCTGGCCATGAGATCGAAGAGCGAAAAGCTGGGCCCGCTCGTCCTGATGTTGACCGCGCTAGGCGGCGTCGCCTGCGGCGGGCAGGAGACAGAGCCCACGTGGCGACTGACCTGGTCCGATGAATTCGACGCACCTGCGGGCGCGCCTGCCGACGCGACGAAGTGGAACCACGAGCTGGGCGGTCATGGCTGGGGCAATCAGGAGCTGCAGTTCTACACGGAGCGTCCCGAGAACATCGCGCACGACGGAATGGGGCGCCTGGCGATCACGGCCCGTCGTGAGGACTACTTGGGGGCCGCCTTCACCTCGGCGCGCATCACCACGCGAGGCAAACTCGAGCAGCGCTACGGTCGGTTCGAAGCACGGCTCAAGCTGCCGACCGGCAAGGGCATGTGGCCCGCGTTCTGGATGCTCGGCAACGACATCGGGCGCTCGGCGCGCTGGCCCGACTGCGGCGAGATCGACGTGATGGAGTCGCGCGGCGCCACACCCTGGCGCGTGACGGGGGCCCTGCACGGGCCCGGCTTCTCGGGCGGCAACGCCCTCATCGGCGGCTTCGAGACGGCAGATCGCGCGGATCTCACCGCTGACTTTCACATCTACGGCGTCACCTGGACACCCGACGAGATTCAGATCTCCATCGACGGTCACGCTTTCCACAGCGTGCGCCGCACCCGGCTGCCGGCCAGTGGTCGCTGGGTCTACGATCACCCGTTCTTTCTGCTGCTGAACGTCGCCGTCGGCGGCAACTTCGGCGGACCGCCCAGCGAGGGCACGTCGTTCCCGCAGACGCTGCTGGCGGACTGGGTGCGGGTCTACCAACAGGTGCCGTGACCCTGCGAGGCCTCGCGTGAGCCCCCGGGGTCACGCCGTGAGGATCCGCCCCAGCGGGAAGTTTCGTACCGGCGGCACCCTCTTACTGCACGGCCGTCCGAAGACGTTTTCACTGGCCGAGAGGTTGTACATGGCACGAGCGATCCCCAGTTCCGTCATTGGTTCCGCCACCACTTGCATCGCCAGTGGCATGGTCGCCCTCTCGCTGGCCCTCGCTGCCTGCAGCAAACCGCCGCCCGACCCGGACGCCGTACCCACGCCGTCGCGCACGGGAGGTGGCAGCGGCAGCGGTGGTGCCTCGTCGGGCGGAGGCTCGGGTGGTAGCGGTGGGGGCGGCGGGACTGGCAATGGCGGCGCGGCGGCCACGGGCGGCACCGGCGTAAGCAACGGCGGCAGCCCCGGCGGTAGTGGCGTGAGCACGGGCGGCGGCCCTGGCGGCAGCGGCGCAAGCACGGGCGGTAGCGGCGCAACTGCCGGAGGGGCCGGCGGGGGCACGCCCGGCGGCACGGGCGGCGCGGGCCCGGCTATCGATGCGAGCGCCGAAGCAGGAACGACTCCACCTGTCGATCCGCTTCCTCCCGGCGTCGAGGGTCACCCCAGCCCCGCCGTTGCCTACCCCAAGTACCCAGGCTTCACCCTCGCGATGGCCGAGGAGTTCGATGCCCCTCTCGATCTCGACAAAGATCCGATCTGGACCTGGTCGGACGGCGGCCTCACCGAAGGTCAGGTCCGCTTCGTCAAAGACGCGATCTCGTTCCGTGACGGCAAGATGATCCTCACCGCCTCGCGTCCCGGCGCCCCGACCTCGCCTTCTTACGCCGAGCCGGTGCCCGGTCGCTACCCCGGTGAGGTTACCGCCAAGAATCTGCGCAGCGGCGAGATGCGCACGAAGCTGAACAATTATCGCTACGGCCGCTACGAGGTGCGCTTCAAAGCCCCGACCTCGAACGGCAATTTCATCTCGACCCTCTTCGTCTTCCGCACGCCGAAGTTCGAGCAGTGGCGCGAGATCGACATCGAGGTCACGGCGGATCGCCCCGACCGCGTCTTCACCAACTTGATCAATGCAGACGGCGCGCTCGGCTGGAGCCCGCAGATCGAAGAGCCAGCGGATCGCTTCCCCACCGGCCCCGGCGCGATGGGCATCCCCGCGGGTTTCAACAATCAGCGCGAGTTCCACACCTACGCGTTCGAATGGCTGCCCGAGCAGATCACCTGGTACGTCGACGGCATCCCGGTGCGGGTCAAGCGCCCGGGTGGCGGTCGTCCCATCCCGCAGCTGTCCGCCAAGGTCGTCATGAACCTCTGGATCTTCGGTGGCGGCGAGTTCGGCGGCGATCCGACCCGCAATGTCTATCCGCTCTCGGCCGAGTACGAGTGGTTCCGCTTTTACAAGTGGGACAAAGAGACGACCTACCCGTGCAAGGCGACGCCCGATTGCCTGCCGGCGGAAGATCGCAACCTCAGCAAGAACAACCCCAGCGACGGGCTGCCCCCGTGAACGCAGGCGTGAGCGCGCTTGTTCGCCTCGCCACGGTGGCGGCCCCTCTGGCGCTGGCGGCGTGTGACTTCCCCGCGCTCACGCCGCCGGTCGCCCGCCCGGGCGCACTCGATGCCCCTTTTGCGGTCTCCAACTTCTTCACGCCGAGCGGCTACATGGGTGACGGCGAGAAGCTCGGCAACCTCGAGGTCGACGTGCTGAGCGCCGCCTGCAAGGAACGTCCCCCTGCGGCCGTCGGTGACTGCTACCGCTTCACCTATCACCCGCAGGACAAGCGCTGGGTCGGCGTCTACTGGGTCTACCCCGCCAACAACTGGGGATCCCGGGCCGGCCGCAACATCGCCGGCCAGAAGTTCAAGGAAGTGCGACTCAAGGCAGCCAGCGCCACGCCCGACCTACTGGTCAAGTTCCTCGTTGGCGGAATCAACGATTCCTCGTTGCCCCACTCGGATCGGGTGGCGGGGCTCGACGTGGTTCGCCTCGGCACCGAGTGGAAGACGATCCGCATCGACATCAGCGGTCAGGAGTTCGACCGCGTGATCGGCGCCCTCGCCTGGGCGCTGGCCTATCCAGAAGACTGGGACGGCAAGGATCCCGTCGTCCTCTTCATCGACGACATCGTTTGGGACACCGAATCGACGGCGGAGCCATTCGCGAATCCATGAAATCCAATCGCCCTGGTCTCACTCTCGGTCGTGGTTTTGTTCCGAGTTTTGCCCCGGGTCTTGGCCTCGGACTGGCACTGCTCACAGGGGAGCGTCCCGCAGCCGCGGAAGACGTCGACCCACGGGTCAATAGCCGCGAGAACCCCTTCGCCTGCCTGGGGGGATCCGACGCGCTCACCGGGGGCGGTCGCACCCTCGCCGAAATGGGCGACGAGCTGCGTGCGCTGCTCGGCAGAGTCGAGGGCGACTCCGCGGCGGTCCACTCGACCGCCGAACGCCAGGACCGCGCCGTCGATCTCTGTGTTGCCGCCCGCCTCAAGGCGCGGCTCGGTCACGGCGATGCGGCGGCGTACTTCGACAGGGCCATCGCGGCGGCTCCACGCGAGCCGGGTTTCGAGCTCTTCGCCGGGATCTACTACGCCACCATGCGTGGGGCGCGCCGGCCTCTGCTCGAGCGCGCCGAGACGCACCTCTATGCGGGGCTCGAAAAACTCGCCCGCCTGCGCGCCCGCGGCGAAGCGCTCGCCTTTCACGACACCGTGGAGGCGTGGATTCAAAAGCGTCTGCTCGTGCTCTATCAGCAAGACGGGCAGCCGCTCTTGCCCTGGAAGGCCCACCGCTACGATGGACGGGGCCTCTGGGCACCCGGGCTCGCCTTTTCCACCCAGCTGCGGGTCTCGCAGGACACGCGTGACTTCTTCTACAACAGTGAGATGCGCCAGTTCACTGGCGAGGCCAACTTCGCCGCCAGCGATCTACGTGCCGCCAAGGGCTTCGACGCGCGCGATGCCTGGGAGATTGCACGTGCGCCTCGCCGCTTCGAAGCACAGAACCGCCTGCGCCTGCGCCACAACCTGATCGGTGCCATCGATCTGCACCACAGGTGGAGCCTGGCGCCGGGGAGCCAAATCCGAAGCTTTTACGATCCCAACGAACCAGGAGGCCTGGTCGACGTCGAGGTCGGCGAGCTTGGCGTCGGCATCGATCGCACGGTGTCGCTCTATCCCCTCTTCGACCTGCGGCTGGCAGGCGGCTACCGCAAAGGCACGCGCCGAGGCACGATCGAATTCGAGCCGCTCGAAGTGGACGAGTTCACGCTCTACGAGGCGCGCCCCAGCGTGTCGCGCTTCATCGGCTCCGACGTGCTCACGCTCGATGCCGTCTACGTCAGGCTCGACTTCGCGGGACGTCGGGGCGGGGCGGTCGACGATCGACTGCGACGCCGGGACATCCGCGCCGGTCGACTCGAATACGCGATCTATTCGCCGCTGGTCTTGCCCAGCCAAGGGAGCGAGACCGGGTGGGAGAGAACCGCCACGCGGGGGATCTACGTCTACGCGGGTGCGGTCGACGATCGTGAGCTATGGGGCGCGCACGCCGTGGTCGCGCAGGACTATTTCGGCGGCGTTCGTTTTGCCGGCATCGAGCGCTGGAGCTATCAGCTGCAGGGGACGGGCCGCTTTGGCAACACGACGGTGGTCAACCCCAACAGCGATCCGCCGCGGGTTCATTCCGAGCCGGGCCTCGACCACAAGAGCGCGCGTGGCACCTTCATCACGCAGGTGCGGCTCATCGACGAGGAGGCCATCCCGGCGGTTCCTGCGTCCTACGCGGGCTTCGGCGTCGACATGATGAACCTGGTCTTCCCCGTCCACTACGACCGCACCATCGAGGGCCGATCCGACTACGACAACGTGCGCGCCGGGGTCGAGCTGTGGACCAAGATCTTCGGTCTCGGCACCGGCGGTGCTGCCTTCCTGATCACGGTCGGCTACGACTTTCAGTACTTCCCCAATCTCGGCAAGGCGATGCACCTCGGCCAGGCCGCCTTCCGCCTCGGCTGGGACCAGCTCTAGCGCGATCTCATTCGACCGAGATCACGAGACACTCGATCGAGGTCTCGATGTGGAAGTTCGAAGCGATGGTGTGGCGTTCGGCGTGAAAGACGTGCAGCGGGTAGGTCGCACCAACCGTGAGGCCAAGCGCCGCGCGCTGAACGTCGAGGTCGACGGTGCCGGCGGTCTCGCCGTGCATGCCGCCGAGGTCGAGCGCCAGCTTGCGGTTGACGTAGACGAAGACGTCGTCGTCGCCGCGGAAGGTGAACTTCTCGCCGCCGCGGTAGACGAAGCTGGTGCGGATCTCGGTGGTGAAGCTGAAGTTGTGACCCAGTCGATCGTCACCAGGCCAGCCTCGGCCGTCGAGAGGAAAGAAGGCCGCGTTGTCGTAGGCGTAAATGCCCGACCTCACCTGCGTCAGCTGCAGCGGCAGATCGTAGCGAAGGTTCACGCCCTGCACGTCCCTGTACCATTCGTCGAAGCTGGCGCGGCCCGTGGTAGTCGGCGTCGCCCCGGCGGGTGCGTAGACCGGCTTGCCGTCGGCGCCCAGATCCCCGGTGACCAGCCCGGGATAAAGAATGCCGTAGTTGAGGTGATCTTTTTCGAAGTCGACGTGGCTGGTCTTGAAGTCGCGAAACGTGGCAACGAGTCGGCCGCAGGCGGGCGCTCCCACGTCAGGCGTCGGGGCGCTTGCGTCGGGAAGGCTGACCCCAGCGTCGAGGCTGGCCGGCGGCAGCGCAGGCGCGGTCATGCCGCTTGCGGGACCCGAACCGCCTTGCTGCCCGTCTCGGCCTGAGACGCCACCGGTGTCCGACACACTGGGCGCCTGGCAGGCGGCCAAGAGCCCCAACACCACCGTCGCCTGGCCCAGACCTCTGCTCGTTTCCATGGCGCGTCTGTCCCGTCGTCGGGTTCGCACAGGGCTACGGCGGGCAGAACCAGACCGCATAGTCCTCACCCTTGCAGGTGAACGTGCTCGTCGCGTCGTCGTACGCGTAGGAGTAGGCCATCGGGCAGGCCGCCTTGAACGTCTTCGACTCGTCGAACGGCGGGCAGGTCTCGGGCTGGTTGTGAGCGCCCCGGCAGCAAAAAGCGTCGGTGTTGAATTTCTCGCAGGCCGAGAGGCAGCCGACGGTCTGGCCACCCGCGCCCGCCACACGTAGCGCCGCGGGGCAGGTCGCGTTCAGGTCGGCGATGCAGGTGGGACGCAGGCAATCCCAGGGCGCGCCCGGGTTGCGTCCGTGGCTGCCACGCAAAGGAGCCATCGCCATCGGCAGGTTGTACCCGTCGACCAGACTGATGTCGTAGAAGTCGGGATTCGGCTCGCCCGCCGACCAGGTGATCTCGGCCAGCGTCGCGGGCGTCTTGCCGCCGATGCCCGCGCAGCCGAGTCGCCCGCCGCAATCCCCGGTCTCGCAGCGGCCGATGCCACCGGCGTCGAAGGTGCAGTTGGTGCGCCCCCAGAGGCGCCCCGACCAGAGACCGGTGGGGGGAAAGGTCACGGTCCGCGTGGCTCCCGCGTCGAGCCGGAAACCGCCGCCGTCGGGCACCGCCTGCTGCGAGCTGATGGCGACCCAGATCGGCTGCTTGCAATTGTTGATCACGACAACGTCTCGCTTGCCGTCCTTCTTTCCCTCCGGCGCCACCGGCGGCAGCACGCCTTCGGCATCCCACTGAATGTTGTCCACGTAGAAGGTCGCAGGCTTTCCCGTGTCCTTCAGTGTCCAGGCGAAGCCGCCGATCAAGTGCGATCCGGTGTCGCCGCCGGCCAGCGGTATGCTGTGCGTGCTCCACTCGGGGCCGATCACGTGCGTCGCTTCGGGCAGGTAGATGTTGTCTTTGTCGGTCCCGGCGCGAAAAGCGATGCGCAGGGGCTCTGGCGACGAGGCGCTAAAGACCAGGCGACGCGCGCCCGACATCACGGGCACGCCTGGCTCTTGCCCCCAGTTGGGATCGCCGGGTTTGGCGTTGGGATGCGACCCGCGCAGCGTCGGCAAGAGGTAGACGCCAAGGAAGGCCCCCTTGCCGGGCGCAGCGAAACCCGGCGGCGGCGTGTACTTGAACTGCAGACATTTGCCCTTGGCACCAGCGACACGTTTGGCGCAGGCGCCGCTCACGCTGACGAACTCCTGGATGATGTTCGATCCCGGCTTGAAGTGCATGGCGATCGTCCCATCGCCAAACCAGCCTCGGTTCTCGAAGTGGTCGGTCACCACGATGGGCAGAGCCATCGCAGGGCCGCTCGGCGGGATTGGGTTGCCTCCGCCACCGGCCCCACCGGGACCGCCACCGCCCGGGGCATCGATGCCGCCACCCGCGTCGTTGCTGCCGCCGACGCTGGCGCCGCCGGTGCCGCCCGCGGCCGGACTTCCGGTCTGGCCGCCAACGCTTCCGCCGCCGCTCTGGGTACCGCCGGCACCGCCTCCCCCACCTGAGGGAGTGCCGCCCGAACCGCCACGGCCGCTGTGAATCGGTGGGCTGTCGATCTTGGTCGCTGATGGACCAC
>JANNNO010000537.1:0-3855 GCA_031398585.1 Myxococcales bacterium
GATCCGCGGACCGCGCCTGAACGTCGCGGCTGGTTCATCACCACCGCCAATTCGGTTCGCAACACGCTTTCGCTGACCGACAGCTGGCGACCCTCGCGCCACCTGACGGTCAGCCCGGGACTCGCGTTCACCACCGCGAACGCCAACAACAGCCAGGATCCCGACGTGTTCAACGCCAGCGCGCTCTCCCCCAGCCTGGCGGTTGCCTGGGATGCCACACATGACGGTAGGACGGCTCTTCGCGGCAGCGTCAACCAGTACGTCGATGCCGACGTCAGCGCGATCGCCAATCACACTCTCGGATCGATGGTCTCGCGCCGCTGCCGCTGGAACGATGCCACGCGCGACTTCGACCGCGAGTGCGAGTACTCGGGGGGCGCCACCGGCGCTACCGTCGGCCTTCCCTGCGGCTCGAGTGGCTACGACGCCTCGGGGAACCCTTGCCGGCGCAAGCTGGTCATCCCCAAGACCTGGGAATACACGGCGGGCGTCGAGCGCGAGGTGAGCGAGGGCGTCGCCATGGGTGTCGACTTCATTTATCGCAACTTCAACAATCAGTACGAGAAGACCGAGACCAACCGCATCTGGAACCCGGGTGGAACCGCGCTCGAGCGCAACGGCGGCTATCGCAACGGGCGCAATGCCACGGTCATCGATCTGGCGACTCCCGACGAGGCCCAGCGCCGCTACGTCGGCGTGACGACGTCGCTCAACAAGCGCGAGGGGAACCTCAAGATGCAGGCCTCCTATACCTGGAGCCGGCTCGATGGGACCGTGCTCGAGGGCAACGCCAATCGCCTCGGCGACATCGCCCCCCGCGACGTCTTTCTCCGGGGACCGCTCGGAGACGATCACCGCCACGAGCTCAAGCTCAACGGGACCTATCGGGTGACGCCGTGGCTCTCCACCGGCTTTCGCTACTCGTACTATTCCGGGCTGCCCTACAGCCGCCTTTATCGCAACGACGCGACGGGAAGCTACGAAGACTACCGCGCTCGGGTCGGAACGGATCCGGGGCTCAACGTCAACGATCCCTACGACGATCGCTCGCTGCGTATGCCGGATCAACAGACTCTCAACGCGCAGCTGGCCTTCAACTTCATGCCGCTCATCGGGCACAACCTCGAAGCGTTCGTCGACGTCCTGAACGTGCTCGGTTTGCGTACGACCAACGCCGTCGCCGAAAATGATGGTCAGGACTTCGGCGTTTCGCGTGGTCGTGACGGGCCGCTGCGGTTTCGGCTCGGCGCTCGCTACAAGTTCTAGGAGCGCAGGGGAGGGCTGACGCTGGTCGGCCCGTCGACCTCGCGAAGCCGGCGCAGAAGGTAGGCCCGCTCGGCGGCGTTGGTGGCGAGCTCGAGAGCCCGACGGTAATGCACCCGCGCCTCGTCCTGGCGACCCGCGCGGCGAAGAAGGTCGGCACGTGCGGCGGGGAGCAGGTAGTAGCTCCCCAGCTCGGCCCGGGCTTCGATGCGGGTGATCCAGTCGAGACCCTCCTCCAGCGCATGGGGGCCGCCAGCCATCGCCAGGGCGACCGCGGCATTCAGCTCGACGACGGGGGAGGGCATGTGGCGCAACAGGCCCGCGTAGAGCGCCGCGATCTGGGGCCAGTCGGTCTCCTCGGGGCGGGACGCGCGGGCGTGAAGCGCCGCGATCGCTGCCTGGATCTGATAGGGACCGGCGCGTCCTGCGGTCAACGCGCGGTCGAGCCACGTCAATCCTTCGGCGATCGCGGCATGATCCCAGCGCGAACGATCCTGCTCCTCGAGGGGGACGATCTCCCCCGAACGGCAGAGTCGCGTCTCACGTCGGGAGTCGTGCAGGAGCATCAAAGCAAGCAGGCCCCGCGCTTCGGGCTCGTCGGGCAGCAGGTCGACCACCAGGCGGCCGAGGCGGATCGCTTCGGCGGCGAGATCATGGCGGACAGGAGAATCACCGGTGGTGGCGCCGTAGCCTTCGTTGAAGACCAGATAGATCACCTCGAGCACGGCGGAGAGGCGTTCGGGAAACTGGTCGCGGGGAGGAACCGCGTAGGGGATCTTCGCGCCCAGGATCTTCCGCTTGGCCCGGACCAGGCGCTGCGCGGTCGTCGCTTCGGACTCGAGGAAGGCGCGCGCGATCTCCGCTGTCGAGAGCGAGCAGAGCGTGCGCAATGCCAAAGCCACCTGGGCCGGTTGGGCGATGGCGGGGTGGCAGCACGTAAAGAGCAGGCGCAGTCGGTCGTCGGGAAGGTGGTCGTCGGGTTGGGGCTCGACCACCTCGTCGGGTTCCGGCGCAGGCGGAGCCGCCTGCTCGGGGACCGGTCCGAGGGTGAGCGGCGAGGTTCGACGCCGCCGCAGCAGATCGACCGCTCGGCGGCGAGCGACGGTGGTCAACCAGGCGGCGGGCCGCTCAGGGATGCCGGCATCGCTCCACTTCTCCAAGGCACGCACGCAGGCATCCTGCAGCGCCTCTTCCGCGATCTCGAAATCCGCGACCGAGCCGATGAGCGCAGCGAGGACGAGACCTCCCTGCGCACGAAACACCGACTCGATCGCGTCTCGGGTTGGCAAGCCTGCTCAGGCTACACTGCTCAGGCCACACTGCTCAGGCTAGACTGCTCAGGCTGCCGCCATGGCCGCTACGGCTTCGGGATCTCCATGATCGGCCGCACCTCGATGGAGCCGTAAGCCGCTCCGGGGCACTTGGCCGCCCAGGACAGCGCCTGGTCGAGGTTGGGAACATCGAGCAGGTAGTAGCCCCCGAGCTGCTCCTTGGTCTCCGCGAACGGGCCATCGGTGTTATGCGCTTTGCCGTTGCGGACGCGCACGGTGGTCGCTGTGCTGATCGGCTGCAAGGCGTCCCCGGCGCGCATCACGCCGGCTGCCAACAGATCTTTCGTGTACTGCATCCAGCGCCCGAAGTCCTGCTCCTGCTCCTGTGGCGACATCTTGGCGGACTCGCTCTCCGAGCCGTAGATCAGTAGAAGGTATTGCATGGGTGGTCGTCTCCTCGAGATGGGAAGAGCGGCATCCTGCCGCCCCAGTTTGGTTCGCCGGTTGGTTGCCGGCTTCGGCAAGACGACGCAGGGGCCATGCGAGATCGACAGCGAGTCCGCGTTTTTTTTTTCGCCGGCCTCAACGCCGTGCGCACTGAGACGAGGCAATTCGCCGACGGTCGGGTGGTCCTAGGACTACCCAATCGGGAAAACCCAAGCAATCGCCATCACTTAACGTGGTTTCGTTGAGCAGAATTGGAGATAGTTTGAAACGTTTTCGTCCACCTGGGTCACTGCTGGTGTGTGCAGGGCGCACTCCCAGGGGGAGAGGCGACCTTTCCGCAGCAGGAGGATCAGGCGATGTCTCGAGCCCTCAGGAGCCTCTGCCTCGTCGGTGCGCCCGTCTTGGCTCTCGCGTGTACGGGTGAGATCGGCGACGGCAGCAAGAATGGGGCGACTGCGCCGACCAGTGGCGGAAGCAACGTCCCCAATCAGCCGTCGCCTGGTGTCAACGGCAACGGCAACGGCCCCCCAGCCCCCGGCGGTGCCAGCACGCCAGGCCAGATGCCAGGCTCGCTCGAGCCGCCCTCGACCATCTCGGGTGCGCAGACGTGCAAGAGCGGCAAGCCAGGACCGCGGCTGCTGCGGCGGCTGAGCGCCGAGCAGCTCGACAACAGCGTGCGGGATCTCTTCCGCAATCCCGCAGCGCCCAAGAGCGACGTCTTCAATGATCCGCAGGTGCTGGGGTTCACCGGTGATGCCAGCGCCCTGCTGGTCCGCGATCTCGGATCGCAGCAGCTGATGAGCTATGCCGAGCAGGTGGCGCGCTGGGCGGTGGCGACGGTGACGGATCTGTCGCCCTGCAAAGAGATGACGCC
>JANNNO010000540.1:0-4444 GCA_031398585.1 Myxococcales bacterium
AGAGCCGCCTCTCGCTCGAGCAACATCTCCTTGCGCTCAAGCCCCCAACGGTACCCACCCAATTCCCCGTCCGAGCGCACCACCCGATGGCACGGCACGACCACCGCCAGCGGGTTGGCGCCGCACGCCGTCCCGACCGCACGAGTCGCCCCTGGCGAACCGATCCGCTGGGCCAGCTCTGCGTAGGTCGTGGTCGTCCCGGCCGGAATCGTCCGCAGAGCGCGCCAGACTTTCTGCTGAAAAGCCGTCCCGATGAGGTCGAGCGGCAAGTCGGAAGCGAATCCCGCGCCCTCGATGCCCCGCGCGATCGCAATGGCCAGGGTAGCGAGACCCTCGTCGGCCTCATTGCCCTCGATGCGGCCAGTGCCATTCGAAGTCTCGAGTCGTTCGTTGTCAATAACAGCGATGTGCGCGCGCGGAAATCGCGCGCGAAGCTCGTGCAGGAGTCCATCGTCATCGTTTCCGATCGAGACCGCACAGATCCCTCGGGACGTAGTCGCCACCAGCAGTCGCCCGAGCGAGCAAGCCGTGAACGTCACACGGACCTCGAGCTTCGCGCCGCCACGACGTAGATCGCTTGGCCTCATTCCCAAAGCCCGTCCCGCTTCGTAGAAGCGTCCGCTCGACGAGTAGCCCGCCTGGTACATCGCCGCGGTCACCGAGGATTCCGCGTTTGCGGCTGAGGTAAAGCGGCGTAGGCGCGCCGCGGCCGCGTACTGCCCCGGCGTGAGGCCGACCTCGCGTTTGAAGAGCCGATGAAAGTGGTGCGGGCTGAGACCGGCCGCGGTCGACAGCTGGGACAAGGTGATGGCGGTGTCGGCGATCTCGAGCTGGGCGCGAGCCTGTGCGACCAGTGCGGCCTGCCGGGATGCCGAGGGCTGGTCGCGAGGGCGGCAGCGCAGGCAGGGGCGAAAGCCTGCCCGCTCGGCAGCGTCGGCGTCCGCGTGAAACGATACATTTCGCCGCAAAGCGAGCCGCGACCCGCAGCTGGGCCGGCAATAGACACCGGTGGTTGCTACCGCATAGATGAAGGACCCCGCCGCCGCGCCATCGCGGCGCTGGATTGCTGCCCACCGCGCGTCATCCGTCATGGACGAGGCGAGGGGCCGCTGAGCTTGCTTCGGGCTGAGAACGTCGCGGTACGCGGGGCCTGTGCGATCCGTTCCAGCCGGGCGGCGTGTATTCATCTTCATGTCGACGAGCGTGCCCGAGGGTCGAGCGCGTGGCGCTCCGCTCCTTGCTCCCCAATTCGAAGAGTCGCCGGCCACCGGGCGAGTCTGCATCGAAACCTCGCGACGATCGACCTGGGCTTGCGCGGGATCAGGCGGAGGTGGTGCGGGGGCGGCGTTTGGGTTTGGTTGGGAAGGGGAGGAGGTTGTCGGGGGGGGTGTTGGGGGGCTCGGCCGGGGTGGCGGCGGGGAGGTCTGCGGGGGTGGGGAGTTGGTCGGCGGCGTCGGCGGTGACTTCGTCGGCCAGGGCGGGGTCGCTTTCGCGCAGGAGGGCGAGCAGGTCGTCGGTGCCCAAACGAGCGGCGGTGTCGCTGCCGTCTAGTACCGAGGCGGCGAGGTCGCGCTTGCTGGCGTGAAGTGACAGAACCGTCTCCTCGACCGTTCCACGCGCGACCAGGCGGACCACCGTGACCGCTTTGGCCTGTCCGATGCGGTGGGCGCGATCCGTCGCCTGATCCTCGACGGCAGGGTTCCACCAGGGATCCAGGTGGATGACGTAATCAGCGGCGGTCAAGTTGAGCCCGGTGCCGCCCGCCCGAAGCGAAAGCAGAAAGACGTCGGCTTCCCCGCGCTGAAAGGCATTGACCCGCGCCTCACGCGCCTCTGCGGGCGTGGAGCCGTCGAGTCGCAGCACGCGCAGGCCGCGCGCCACCAGGTCCGCCTCGACGAGATCCAGGAACCGTACGAATTGACTGAACACCAGCGCCCGGTGCCCGGCGTCCTTCACCTCTTCGCACAGTTCTCCCAGCGCGTTCAGCTTGGCCGACGGCTCCCGACTCTTGTCGTCGCCCAGCTTCGGGTGACATGCCAGCTGTCGCAAACGCGTGAGCGCCGCCAAGATCTGGATGCGCGCCTCTGCGTCCTTGTCGGATCGCTTGCCCTTGTCGAGCGAAGCGAGCGCCGCCAGCCGCGTCGTCTCGTAAAGCCGTCGCTCGCCCGCCGACAGGTCCACGAAACGCTGGACCTCGGTCTTGGCAGGAAGCTCGGGAGCTACGGCCTCCTTGGTTCTTCGCAGAAGGAACGGCCGCAGCAACCCCGCGAGCGCCTCCCTGCGTTCAGGATCGCGGTTGCGCTCGATCGGCTGCGCGAACCGTTCGCGAAACTGTTCCCAGCTGCCGAACAGCGCCGGCGAGACGATGCGGTAGAGGCTATAGAGCTCGCCGAGGTGATTCTCGATCGGCGTTCCCGACAGGGCCACTCGCCAGTCGCCGCGCAAATTGCGGATGGCGCGCGCCCGCCGAGTCGCCGCGTTCTTCAGTGCCTGCGCTTCATCGAGCACGATCGCCGCGAACGAGATCTCCTTGAGCGGCTCCTCGTCCATCACCGCCACGGCGTAGCTGGTCACCAGCACGTCACCGGGGCCTAGCTTCGCCAGCTCCTGCGCACGTTCGGGCCCCCGGTACACGGCGAAGCGGAGCTTGGGCGCAAACCGCGCCGCTTCGGCGACCCAATTGGGCACCACCGACGTCGGCGCTACCACCAGGGCAGGCCCGCGATCCGCACGCGCGGCCAGCACCGCGAGGATCTGCACGGTCTTACCAAGGCCCATGTCGTCGGCGAGGCACGCGCCCGCGCCCCCTTCCGCCAGCCGAGCCAGCCAGCGAAACCCTTCTTGTTGATACCCGCGCAACTTAGCCGCGAACCAGTCTGGCAAAGTCGGTTCGTGATTCGCGGCGGCCGCCAACCGCCGCCGCAGCTCGAGGAACGACGGGATAGCTTGCAGCTGCGCCTCGTCCTCGACGAGGTCCGCCAGCCGATCCGCCCCCGGCGCCCCCAGCTCCAGGCCGTGGCGTCCTTCGAACACGACATCTTGCAGGGCCAGCAGCCGCTGCCGCAGGCCCTCTTCGATGACGGCGAATCGCCGCGGCCCCAGCAGCACGTACCGGCGTCCGTTGCGAACCGCCTCCAGCAGCGCGGCCACCGACACCGTCTGCCCCTCGACCTCCACCCCCCCTTCGAGGCCGAACCAATCGCGGCGCTCGCTCACCTGCAGCGCGAGGCCGGCCCGACTTGCCTGCGACACGCGCCACCCTTGCGCAGGCCACTCGACCACCACGTCGTCCCGATCGCGCAGCCCCACGAACGCGGCCAGCGCGAGATCCGGGTCGGTGACGTCGTACTGCCAGTCACCGGTGCGCAACTCACGCCGCAAACCGAGCGCCTCGGTCAGCGCCGCCGCCGCCGCCACCTCACGCTCGGGCTCGCGCGCCACGTGCACGCGGGCCTCGTCGCGGGCGCCCACCAGCAGGCGAGGCCCTTCGCCCGGAATCACAGCCGGCCCGCTCCCCAGCGGTCGCAGCCGCAGCTCGATTCGTAGGCCGCTGTCGCCCACCGGCGTCAGGCGCGCCAGCAAACCCGGCTCGGGCGTGATCTCCGGTCCACAAAACTCCTTGGGCAGATCGACACCGCCGACGTGGTCGAGCCGTTCGAAGCGCGACAGAACCTCTGGCAATGCCGTCTCCGGAAATGCGATCGGTTCATCAGCGTGCAGCTGCGCGATTGCCAGCATAGGCGCCGGGATGACCGCCAGGCGCACTTCGTTCCGTTCGGTATCGATCTCGATCAGATGAGTCCGGCTGCGCAGGTGCTTGGCAAGCTCGTCGAATCTCATCGGCCGGTCGTCCAGCACCATACGCAGCGAGAGCGGCTCGGCCGACGCATCGATCGATTTTCCCGGTTTTGCCGAGGTGCCCGTCGCCTCGTGCGCACGGCAGATCTGCAATCGCGGGCTGACGGTCTTTATGACCGCGGGCGCTTCACGTCGATCGCGGATGTAGACGTTCGGTGCACCGATCAACCCCTCGATCGCCCGGAAAGTCATCGTCTCGTGGCTGTCATCGAAGCCATATTGCGAGTTGGCCAGATACTCCACGACTCGTCGGTCCGCCCCGGAGGTCCAGAGCTCCGATCGTCGAGCGAGGGTCCTGGCGCCAAGCCGCGTCCCCTTGCTCCAGAGACCTTGCGGCGAGCGTTTTTGCAAGTAGGGCTCGAGCAATCCTCTGCCCGCCGGCTTGTCGTCGATGCGCCAGATCAGCCGCTCGTTGGGGGCGGGCAGGGCCGCCTGCTCGGTGAAGACGCGATCCAGGCGACCGAGGAAGCGCGCCCAGCGTGGCGTCGTGATGAACTCGCCCTGGCCATGCACGCGCCATATCGACAGCGCGCGCGGCTGCTCGTGGCAGACGCGCCGTCGACGCCCTGGGTCATTGCGACCGATG
>JANNNO010000605.1:0-3601 GCA_031398585.1 Myxococcales bacterium
CTGCCCGGCGATCGGCACCGCCGGCCCTGGCTGCTTCAGCACCGTGACCGACTGCAAGACCCTCACGATCTGCGGCGAGCGGCGTGTGGCCTGCCCGAAAGGCTCGACGCCCAACTGCCAGTACGCCGTCAACCACTGCCCGCCTCCCGGCGACAAATGCACCAACCCCGACTTCCCCAAGTTCTGCCCAGCCCAGGGCGGCGCTGGCCCCGGCTGCTACCGCGCCGAGCTCGACTGCACGACGGTCTCGGTCTGCGAAGGCCAGCTTGGCGTCTGCAGCCCCGGCTTTCGCTACGACTGCTCGACCAAGAGATGCGTGGTGAAGTGAGCCGCCCGTCGTCGCCGCGTCTTCTCAGGGCGCGGTGACGATCTCGCCTTCGGTGTCGCGCAGCTCGGGAGCGGGCAGGCCGGCCGCCTTGATGGCGGCTTCGACCTTGGCCCTGTCGCCAACCACCACGACGGCCAGCGCTTCGGGGTCGAGGGTCTTGCTCGTGGCCGCAAGCACCGTTTGCGGCGTCTGCTTGGCGAGCGCCTTCATCAGTCGTTCGGGTGCATCCAGCGGCTCCTCGTGCACGAACATATCGCCATAGATCGATGCCAGGCCGCCGGTCGTCGCCAGCGTTCCCGCCAGCCGCGCCAGGGCAATCGCCCGCGCCTTGCGGAGCTCGTCGTCGCTGATCGCCTCTTTGTGGATGCGCGCGATCTCTTTCAAGAGCTCGCTCAAAGCGGGTCCCGTGACGTTGGTGAAGACGTCGGACCCGGCGTCGAAGGATCCCGCCTCGCGACCGAAGCGAAAGCCGCCGCCAGCGCCATAGGTGTAGCCCTTTTCCTCGCGCAGGTTGGCGTTGAGGCGCGACAGGAAGCTGCCCCCGAGCACGGTCGTACAGAGAGACAGCGGCGGCCGCAAAGGCGATCGGCGCGCAAGCCCGGGTCCGATGAGGCGAATCACGGTCTGCGGTGCCCCGGGGCGATCCACCAGCACGAAACGGGGCAATTTGCCGAAGCGGGGGGCACCCGGTCGCTTGACCGCGACGACGGAGCCTTCGGGAGCACGCCAGCGGCCAAAGGTGGCTTCCAGGTCTGCGCGCAGCTTGCCGCTGTCGAAGTCGCCAGCGACGATGAGGGTCGCGAAGGGCCGGGCGCCAGTGATCCGAGTGAAAGCGAGCCAGCGCCGCGCGATCTATCGGCTCCAGGGTCTTGCGATGTCCCTCGGTCGGCCGGCCATAGGGATGAGCGTCACCGTAGAGGAGCCGATCGCCGACCAGATCGGCAACCGCGCGCGGCTGATCGCCCCGCTGCAGGATCGAAGTCAGCCGATCGTTCTTCACCCGCGTCCAGTCGGCTTCATCGAAGCGTGGGGTGGCCACGACGTCCGCGGCGATGTCGGCGCCCGCTGCAAAGGCGTGCGTCGGCACCTGCAAAGTGATCTGTGCGGTGTCGCGTCCTGCCCCCACGAAGAGTGTGGCTCCGAGCCCCTCGAGGTCGCGCGCGAGAGTCAGAGCATCCCGGATACCTGCGCCTTCGTCCATCATGTCGGCGGTGGCGGCAGCGAGGCCGGTGAGCTCCTGGGGTTCGAACACGGCCCCCGCATTGACGACCAGGTTGGCCACCACGAGAGGCGCGGTTCGCCGGGGCACCGCGATCACGGGCAGCCCATTCTTGAGGGTGAAGCGCTGGGGCTTCGGCATTTTCACGCCCGGCAGGGGCCCGATCTTGGGCCGCCTGGTCAGCGCATCGGATCCAGCGGTCGGGGTCGGTGCGGCGAATGAGGTCGACGGGGAAGCCAGCAGCAACGCCAGCAGCACCAGGCAACGCTTACCGAGGCTCACTTGATCTCCTTGGCGGGGGCGGCAGGCGCGGGTTTGGCGACCGACGGTGACGGAGTCGGTGCGGGTGCGGGTGCCGGTTTGGCGAGCGGTGATGCAGCCGTCTTGGCGGCAGCACCCTTGGCGAGATTCGGCTTCGGCTCGGGCACCGTCTCGACCACCACACGTTTGCCAGCGATCACCTGTTCCCAGACCGCCTTGATCGAAGCGGGCGTCACCGCACGGTAGCGTTCCACATCGCGGGCCAGCCCGCCCGGATCGCCGAGGCCGTGTTCGTAGCGATTGAGCATGTCGGCCCTCCCCTCGAGCGTGTCGAGCTCTTCATACAGATCCGCCAGCAGCTTGTTGCGCGCGCGATCGACTTCCTCTTGCGAGGGGCTCTCGTTGCGCAGCTTCGTGATCTCGGCGTCGATGGCGCGCTCGATCTCGGCCAGGGTCTTGCCGGGCTTGGCGGTGACGCCGATCCGAAAGCGACTGCCGAGCTGGCCCGATCCCTGGAACGCCGAGGCGTTCTGCGCCAGACGCTTTTCGAAGACCAGGCTGCGATAAAGGCGACTCGATTTGCCACCGCCGAGGATCCGGCCCGCGATGTCGAGATCCGCGTCGCCGGGCGCATAGAGAGCCGGTGAGTGGTAGGCGATCTCGATCCGCGGCAGCTGCACCTTGTCGGGCACCTGCTTGCGCTGGTTCGCCGCCAGGACCACCGGGGGCGGGGCGGGACGCTCGGGAACCGGCGCCGCAGGCATCCAGGCGAAGTAGCGATCCACCAGCTTCTTGGTCGCGGCCACGTCGAAATCGCCCGCGATCACCAGAGAAGCGTTGGCAGGCACGTAGTGTCGGCGAAAGAAGGCCCGCACGTCATCGATGCTGGCGGCTTCCAGATCCGCGTGCGAACCGATGACCGGCCAGTGGTAGGGATGCGCCGGGGGATAAAGCAACTCGGAGAGCACCAGTTGCGCTTTGCCGTAAGGGCGATTTTCGTGCGACTGCCGCCGTTCGTTTTGAACGACGAGACGCTGCTTGCCGAGACCGTCCTCGGTGATCGCCTCGTCCAGCGTCGCCAGCCGATCCGCTTCCAACCACAAGAACGTCTCGAGCAAGTTGGCGGGACCGAGCTCGTAGTAGTTCGTGCGATCGTTGCTGGTGGTGCCGTTGTTGCTGCCGCCCCAGGCTTCCATGAGGGCGTCGAACGAGGGATAGGGCGCGTTCTTCGACCCGGTGAACATGAGGTGTTCGAAGAGATGGGCGAACCCCGTGCGCCCGGGCTTTTCGTCCTTCGAGCCGACGTAGTACCAGAAGTTCACCGCGACCAGCGGGCTCGAGCGATCGGGATGGAGAATCACGCGTAGGCCATTGCCGAGCACGTACTTCTCGAACGCGATCTGCGGCGGCTTCGGCGTTTCGGCGCGCGCGTCGGCGGCGGTTTGTGCGAAAGCCCCGAAGAACCCGAACACCAGAGCGACCATGACCCTTGCGCACACCATGCCGCGACCCTAACACGCGTGGGCGGCGAGACTAACGGCCGAGGCGCTGGCGGGCCTCGTCGGCCAGCGGCCCATCGGGGTGGCGCTCGAGGTAGAGGCGAAGATCCGCGGCGGCGGCCGCAGATCCTTGTCGCAAGCGGCAACCGATGCGGCCGCGCAGGGCTCGCTCGGCCAGGACCAGCCCCGGCTCGCGCGCGAGCACGGCGGAGAAACTGGCCACGGCAGCGCCACAATCACGGGGTGCAACCAGCTCGCCGTGCAGGGTCTGAAGCTCGTCCTGGCGCGGGTGCC
>JANNNO010000559.1:0-13016 GCA_031398585.1 Myxococcales bacterium
CGAGCCGCCGCTGTCCTCCTCGTCGTTGCGTTCGCCGCGGCGGCGCTCGGCCTCGAGCTCGCGCTGGCCGGCGGCGTTTCGCGTATCTCGCGCGCTGTCGAGCTGCGGGTGCGCGCGGCGTTGCTGGAAAAGCTGCCGCGCCTCGAGGATCGTTACCTGCGCAGCCGCCCGACCTCGGACATGACGGCGCGTGGCCACGCCTTGCACATGCTGCGCGAGGCGCCCCCACTGCTCGCGCGCATCGCGCGGTCGGGGCTGCTCTTTGCGGCGACCCTGGCGGGCATCCTCTGGCTGGCGCCGGCGCACCGGTGGCTCACCGTGCTGGCGGCGCTGGTTGCCCTCGGCGCTCCGTTTGCGATCCGGCGCTCGATGGTCGAGACGCTGATGCGGCTGCGCACGCATACCGCCTCGCTCGAGCGCTTCTATCTCGATGCCCTGATCGGCGTGGTGCCGATCCGCGCGCACGGCGCCGAACGCGCGGTTCGGCGCGAGCACGAGGGGCTGCTGGTCGAATGGGCGCACACCGCGCGCCAGGTTCACGGCCAGACCACCGCGGTGCAGGCGCTGCAAGGGATCGCGGGAACCACGGCCGCGATCGTGATCGTGGGCGGCTACGTCGTCGGCAAGGGGCCCGTGACGGGGCTGCTCCTGCTCGTCTTTTGGGCGCTCCGTCTGCCCGTCGTCGCGCAAGATCTGGCGATGGCTCTGGTCGGCTGGCGCAACGTACGCAACGTTGCGGTCCGCCTCTTTGCGCCTCTCGGGGCCAATGAGGTCGATCTGCCCGACGAGGTGCCGGTGACCGAGCCCGGTGGTGTGGGGCTCGCCTTGCACGACGTGACCGTCAAGGCAGGCGGTCACAGGATCTTGTCAGACGTGACCCTGGACATCCCTGCCGGATCTCACGTCGCCATCGTCGGCGCCTCCGGTGCGGGCAAATCTTCGCTGCTGTCGCTCTTGCTCGGGTTCGCGCGGGCAAGCGGCGGGGAGGTCCTCGTCGATGGGCAGCCGCTCGACGACGAGGCGCTCGGCCTTTTGCGGCAGGCCACCGCGTGGGTCGATCCCGCGGTTCAAATCTGGAACCGCACCTTGTTCGACAACGTCGCGTACGGATCGATGGGGGATGTGATGCCGCGGCTCCCTGCCGTCGTTGCTGCCGCCGATCTCACCGAGCTTCTGGAGACGCTGCCGGCTGGTTGGCAGTCGTCGCTCGGCGAGGGAGGCGGAGCCGTCTCGGGTGGCCAGGGGCAGCGGGTCAGGCTCGCGCGCGGGCTCATGCGGCCCGACGCACGCCTCGTACTTCTCGACGAGCCCTTTCGTGGTCTCGAGCGGGAGCGGCGTCGGGCGCTCATGGAACGCGCGCGGCAGGTCTGGGATGCCGCGACCCTGCTCTTCGTCAGTCATGACGTTGCCGATACTGCCAGCTTCGATCGTGTGTTGGTCGTCGATGGCGGGCGCATCGTCGAGGACGGCGCGCCCGCGGCGCTGCTTGCCGATTCGTCGAGTCGCTACCACGCGCTGGCCAAGGCGGACCGGGAAGCCCGTATTCATGTCTGGTCGGAAGCACGCTGGCGGCGGGTGCCGATCATCGGCGGCGCGGTGGCCGCCTCCCACGATCTGCCGCAAGAGGTGGCGTCGTGACGAACGCCGAGCCTGCAGCGGATGATGACTTCGACGACGGGCAGCTCGAGCGAATCGGCTGGCCAATCGCCCGCATTGCCGAAGCGCTGGCGTTGCTCGCAAGCCATGCCGGGTTAGCGCCGCGCTCGGTCTCCGACGCCGGGGCCCCGCCGGGAGACGACGATCGACACGCTCTCGGCGCCTGGCTCGAAACGCTGGGCGGTTGCCTCGGCATCGAGGTCGAGGCGGTCATCAGCCGCCATGCCGATCTACCGCAGGCCCTTGCCGCCCTCGGAACCGCGCTGGTGAGGCTCGGCAACCACGTCATCGTCGTGCTCTCGTCGAACGCCGAGACGTTGCGGGTTCTTCCCCCGTCTCGAGTGCCGGAACGTTTGCCGACGGCGCGGCTGCGTAGTGCCCTCACGGCTCATCTGCGCACGACGCCGGCGGTTCATGTGGACAAATGGATCGCTGCGGCCCGACTCTCGGGTCGTCGTGCCGCCCGCGCGCGCGACGCTCTGCTGGGCGAGCTGGTGGCGGACCGTCCGATCGGAGGCCTCTGGCTGGTGCGGCCCGACCTCGGCATGAGTTTTTGGCGGCTGCTTTGGCTGCGAGGGTCGATGCGGCGGGCGCTCGTCTTCTTGACCGCTCAGCTCGCCCAGGTGGCCCTCGGCATCGCGGCCTGGGCGCTGGTCGGCAAGGGCACCCTGGCCGGCGGAATCGAGGCCGGATTCATCTGGTCCTGGGCGCTGCTCTCCCTCACCGCCTTGCCGCTGCAGGTGTTAGCGACGTGGACCGGCGGGCAACTGGCGCTCGACGCTGCGGCACTCCTCAAACAACGTCTTTTGGCCGGCGCACTTCGTCTACCTCCCGAAGCGATCCGCAGCCGAGGGGCAGGCGGCCTTTTGGCCATGGTGGCGGAATCCGAAGCCGTCGAGAGCGCGGGGCTGGGCGGTGCCTTGCGCGTCGTCTTGGCGATGGTCCAGCTGGTCACCGCTGCGTTCGTGCTGGGTGCGGGCGCCGGGGGTGGGTTGGCGGTCAGTCTGCTCGTGGCCTGGGCGACGGTCGTGACGCTGTTGATCGTCGTCGCCACACGTCGGCGAGCGGCCTGGACGGCAGCGCGCTTCGGACTGACCAACACCTTCGTCGAGAACGTCGTCGGAAACCGCACTCGTCTGGCTCAGCAGCCGCCGCACTTGCACCACGTCGACGAGGACGCCCAGCTCGCGCGCTATCAGGGACTTGGCCGTGCCATGGATCGGGTCAACGATCCGATGGCCGCGTTACCCGCACGCGGATGGTTACTGGTCGGCCTTCTCGGTCTCTTGCCGTCGCTGCTCACCGGCGATGCGCAACCCGCTGGCCTGCTTGTCGGCATCGGCGGCATCTTGCAGGCGCAGATCGCTTTTGGGACCTTTGCCCAGAGTCTGAGCAGCATCCTCGGCGCGCTGGTCTCGTTTCGATCCATTGCGCCGCTGTTCGCCGCGGCGGCTCGGCTCCCGGCGCCGGGGCTCCCGCAAGCGGCGGTCGGACGTCGTGGCACCGCGGATGTCGTGCTCGAGGCGCGCCGAATCGGGTTTCGCTATCGGGCCGAGGGGCCGCCCGTGCTCAATGGCTGCGATCTCGTGGTCCGTCGAGGTGAGCGTCTGCTCATCGAAGGGCCTTCGGGGGGCGGCAAGTCGACGCTCGCGGCGATCCTCAGCGGCCTGCGCACGCCGACGAGTGGCCTGGTTTTGCTGGGCGGACTCGACGCCGAGACTTTGGGCGGTGCGGCCTGGCGGCAGCGAGTCGCCAATGCGCCACAGTTCCACGAGAACCACATCTTGTCGGGCACGCTCGCGTTCAACCTGCTGCTCGGTCGGTCCTGGCCGCCTACCGACGGGGATCGCAGCCTCGCGCTGCGCATCTGCCGCGAGCTCGATCTGGGACCTCTCCTGGAACGTATGCCCGCGGGCCTGGATCAGGCCGTGGGGGAGACCGGTTGGCAGCTCTCGCACGGGGAAAGAAGTCGCGTGTTCCTCGCCCGCGCGCTGCTGGCGCGAGCCGACGTCATGATTCTCGATGAGACTTTCGGGGCGCTCGATCCTGTCGTGAGCCGCCGCTGCGTGGATGCGGTCCTCGCGCGCGCGCCGGCGCTACTGGTCATCGCGCATCCCTGAGGGAGCTGGTTGGTCCGATGGGGACACGGCCTTGCGGCCGCGCCCCCTCCGGGTCCCTGGTGATGTCAGCGACGGCCGCAGCAGCCGGGCGGACAGGTGCAGAGCTGGTCGGTCATGGGGCCGCGCTCGCCTGCATCGATCTCTGTCGGGATTTCCACGGTGAGCCGATCGACCGTAAGGTCGGTGTCGGCGTCGGTGGCGAGCACGGAAACGGAAGTGGTTTCGTTCATGTTGATCTCCTTGGGGAAAGGCGGCTCAGCCGCAGCAGCCCGGGGGACACGTGCAGACCGGGAGAGGCTCGGCCGGACGACCCGCTTCGATCTCCGTGGGGATCTCGACGGTGAGGCGCGGGGTGAGCTCGGTCTCGGTCTCGCTGCTGGCCTGGATGGTTTCGTTCATGGGATGTTCCTTCGTCAGGGTTGATGCGGCCGTCTTGCGGGCGCAGAGCGAAATCGCTGCAAGGCTTTAGCCAAAGCCGATCGCCTCGCGACCACGGGCCCCTGCGCGGGAACTTCGATCGCCGCCGGGAAAATCCTTTCCCGAATTGCGCAGAGCCGTGTGGCTCGCCTCTTCTGTGAAGGGCAAACGCCTTCCCACGGCAGCGCCGTGGCGCCAGTTCCACGAGGTCCCGACGCCGGCACGGCTTTCGCAACCACTGGAGAGCATGGACA
The DNA here is from genome assembly GCA_031398585.1 of Myxococcales bacterium. Classification (GTDB taxonomy): domain Bacteria; phylum Myxococcota_A; class Polyangia; order Fen-1088; family Fen-1088; genus JANNNO01. The sequence goes on from JANNNO010000559.1 coordinate 4,448, forward strand.
TGGATCGCACGCGAGTGCCCGAGTTGATGGCGTGGAGTTATCAACCGCTCGAGGACAAGCTGGTCCGCGAGCAGGTCGCAAGAGATCCCGAGGAGGCGCGTGCCCTCTTCGCCGAGGTGAAGAAGTATCTCGCGCTCACGCGCCTCGATCTCAGTCGCGACATTCCGATGTTCTCGCGTCGGATCGATGAGGTCTGGCATCACTTCGTTCTGTACACCGAGGCCTATACCGGATTTTCCAAGACGTTCTTCGGAGAGTACGCGCATCACAGCCCATTCACGGCGCCCGAGTCAGCCGCCGAGCGCGCCCCGCTCATCGACTTTGCTGACTTCGAGACGGAATATGGCGAGCTCTTCGGTGCGCTGTCGCCGCTATGGCATGACGATCGCGGGGTCGACGACGACACGCGGATCATTCGTGCGACCTTCGGCAAGCCGATCGAGGTGGTAACCCATGGCGAGACGACGGAGCTGGTCTGGCGGCGCGATCCGCCGCAGATCCTGTTGCGAACCAGCGCACGTGCCGCGGCCGCGTTGCAGTTTCTGATCGACAACGATCACCTCTACGTACGTGAGCTGCCCGGGCTCCCCGCGGCGGATCGGATCGCGATTGCCCGATCGCTGGTCAAAAGTCGCGTGCTTCGGGTGGCGCCATGAGAGGCAGCGATCTCGACCGGGAGCTGGCGTCGCTACCACGCGAGCATGCCGACGGCCGGCCTCCGCGGGACGCCATCCGCGCGCTCGTCGATTCGGTCCGTGAGGGCCTCAAGGGCGATGATCTGGTGGTCGATCTGCTCGGCAAGGAGGTCGAGGCGCGCGATGGCGAGCCGGGTCTGGCGCCCTTCGCGGTCGATCCTGCCTCGGGTGTGCGGCTCGCCTTCGCCTACTGGTCGCCGGGCCGCGCAGCCGGCGCCCATGACCACAGCGGGTGGACGGTGACGGCCGTCGTGCATAACCGCCTCGAGGTGGCGACCTTTGCCTACGAGGCGAGCATCGAAGCGCGACGCTTGATTCCCAAGAACGTCTTCGCGGCCCCGGCCGGCCTCGCGGGCCACATCTACGAGCCGTGCATTCACGAACCTCGCAATCCGACGGGGAGTTGGTCGATCTCTCTTCACCTCTTCGGACGCCACGACCAGCCGGTCCTGCTCGACGAGGTCGGTCGCATCGAAGGACTGACGGCGATGCCGGTCGCCGCTGCGCTGGCTGGACCGCTCGCTCTTGCGCTGTCGGCGCACACCCGCGAGTCGGTGCGCCGGGTTCAGATCGAGGCGCTGACCGGCCGGGGTGAGCGTGCCCGCTCTCTCATCGCTTCGATCGGCCGTCGAGGAGACGCCGGCACACGCCTGTGTGCAGCGCGCGCGCTCGGCAGCTCCGCTTCGCTCCGCACGGGCCGTCCCCTGCGGCGGCGCTGGCCGGGCGTCGCGCTTTCCGTCGATCTCGGGGCGCGCGCCGAGTTGCGGGCTCGAGGGGACGGAGGCGGAGTGGCGCGCACGCTCTTGCGGACGGATTTAGCGGCGCGTGGCGCGCTCGAGGCGATCGCTGCCGCCGACGAAGTGACGCCTGCGCGCTTGCCGGGCCTCGAGCCCGACGCCCAGCTCGCCATCGCTTCGGCGCTGGTGCATTGGGGCGTGTTCGTGCCCGAGGACGACGCCCTAGATCTTTCGCTCTGAGGAGATGCCATGACCATGACAGCCGCCGTCCTGCTAGCTCCCGACGCTCTTTCCGCCTTGCCGGTCGATCCCGACTTTCTCGCTTACCGCGCCGAGTTCGTGGTCGAGAAGCTCTTCATGAACAAGACCGTCGCCACCCGGCAGGAAGGCGAACGATTGTTGGAGGAGGCCAAGCGCTACCTCTGGCTGACCCATGCCTACCCGGAGCGATCGTTGTCCATGATCTCCTTGCGGGTCGACGAGGCCTGGCATCAGTTCGTGCTGTTCACGGTGGCCTATACGGATTTCTGTCAGCACTTCTTTGGCCACTATCTGCACCATCTTCCCGCCAACATCTCCGCCTCGGATCCGCGCCCCGTCGCCACCTGGGACGAATTCTCGGAGCTCTATCAGGTGAGCTTCGGCGAAGCGCCGTCGTCACTCTGGCACGACGACCAGACGGTGATCCTCACCCGCCGGCTCGCTCGCAACCGTGACGGTCTCACTGTCGCTCTCACGGGTGGGCGGGCCGTGCTTTCTGTCGGCGAACGCGTGCTGGCGCGGGTCGACGCGCGGGCCGCCGATGCTCTCGCCTTCGTTGCCGACAAGGCCATCTTCTATGTTCGGGAATTGCCCGGCCTGGTGGGCGCCGACCAGCTGATCCTCGCCAAGGCCCTGGTCCGCGCAGGCGTGCTTCGCGCCATGCCATGAACGTCGTACGTTCGGGCGCACGGCGGTCACGGTCGCCCCGATCACCGCTGCTGGTGTGGCGGCATGACGATGGGTGTGTTGCTGTGCCGGGCGCGAGCGGCGTCGATCACGGTGAGGAATCTGCCCTCGTGCGCGATTGTCAGGCCGACCGATTCGAGAGCGCCCAGGAACAGCTGATCGACTTCCGCACGCGTCACGGGGGTCGGCGACAGGATCGAGATCTTCTTTCCCGCGAGAGTGATGCCGCCGCCCACCGTGATGGACGTGCAGGTGAAGGTCGAATACCAGACGAGCAGGTCAGCGACCTCGGTGTCGGGCCGAAAGCTCACCTTGACCCGCATCGTGGGCGGCGGTGGTCTGCATTCACTCTTCGATCCCGCCGCAGCACTGGCCGTCTCGGGTTTTCCCGCTGATTGCGGGTGGCCGACGGCTTGCGCCTTGCCGGCCTTGGTCGCAGCGGCTGCGCGGGGCGGTCTATCGGCCGCCAGCGCACACTCGACCCGAGGTCCCGCGAGCAAAAGACCCGGCAACAGCGCGATCAAGAGGGCCTTCATGACGACGCAGTTGTGGCCCACAATCGGCGCCCTGTCCCGCCGCCGCAAGTCACGAGCGGGCGCTTTGAGGGGGTATAGTCGATGGCATCGTGGACTTTTACCGAGAGCTCGAGGCTCTGATCGAGGCGCTCGAGGCAGCCAAAGTGGATTACGCCCTGTGTGGCGGGGTGGCGCTGGCGATTCACGGCGCCCCCAGAGCGACTCAGGACATCGATCTTCTGTTGCGTCCTTCAGACCTGCCGGCGCTTCGCGAGGTGGCGCGAGGCCGTGGGTTCACGCTCGAGTCCTTCCCCATGGACTTCGCCAGTGGCCTCACCATCCAGCGCTTCACGAAGATCGTCGAGGGCCAGCCCTTCATGCTCGATGTCTTGCTGGTCGGCCCCGCGATTCAGGCGGTCTGGGATGACCGCAAGGTGGTCCCATTCGCAGGGGGCAGCTTGCGCGTGGTCTCGCGCGAGGGGCTCATCTCGCTGAAGCTCGCAGCGGCCCGCCCGCAGGACATCGCCGACATCAAGCGCCTCGAGGAGCTGGCGCGTGGTTGACATGAACGCCACCGCGGTCACGGCGAGACTGCGTGAGATTTCGGTCCTCCTGCGCGACCGCGGCTGGCAGGTCAAGGGGGTGGACATGTCGTCAGCTGCGGTCGAAGCGCGTCTGCGCGTGCAAGGCTCCCTCTGTGATATGTGCCGCCGCCTGGTCGCCGTGGGCAGTGGGTTGGCGCCGCCGCGGTGAGGTCGCACCCGGCGGAACCAATCGAGAAAGAGACGGGCATGATCAAGGAGAGTTCGAAACGACTGGCGGGCAAGATCGCGATCGTAACCGGTGGCAGCCGCGGCGCGGGGCGCGGGATCGCGGTCGAGCTGGGCGCTGCGGGAGCCACGGTCTACGTCACTGGCCGCAGCACGCGAACGTCACCGGCAACGGCCTACGCCGGTCTGCTTGCGCAGGCGGGCGTCACCACCTTGCCGGGCAGTATCGACGAGACGGCGGACGAGGTGAACGCGGCCGGTGGACGAGGCATCGCGGTGCCGTGCGACCACACCGACGACGGACAGGTGCAAGATCTCATGGCGCGGGTGGCGCGTGAACAGAAGCGCCTCGATCTCCTGGTGAACAACGCCTGGGGCGCTCACGAGACGTTCACGCCGGCGTCGCTCAGCGCGCCCTTCTGGGAGCAGTCGCTCGACAGCTGGGACAGCATGTTCAACCGAGGCGTGCGCAACCACGTCCTCAGCAGCCGCGCGGCGGCCCCGATGCTGATCGCGCAGAAGGCCGGCCTCATCGTGACGACCACCTTCTGGGATCACGATCGCTACCTCCAGGGGAATCTCTTTTACGATCTCGCCAAGGCCGCGATGAATCGCCTGGCGTTCGCCGTGGCCGAAGAGCTCAGGCCTCACGGTGTGACGTCCTTGGCAGTGGCACCCGGATGGATGCGCACCGAGTTCGTCTTGATGGGACACAAGACCGACGAGGCACACTGGCAGGAGCGCCCTGCCCTCGCGCGAACCGAATCGCCACGCTACCTCGGGCGAGCGGTGGCCGCGTTGGCGGCGGATCCCACAGTTCTGCGTAAGACCGGGAGGGTGCATCTCGTCGGCGATCTCGCGCAGGAATACGGCTTTCGAGACATCGATGGACGCCTCGTCCCGCCCTTCACGATGCCCGGCGCGCCTGACTGACTTTCGTCGACTGATCTTGGTCGACGGATCTTGGCTGACAGTTCGGCCGCCTGATCTTGGTATTCTCGCGGCCATGACGAAACCAAGCGGTTCGTGGTTGCGAGGTCTGGTGGCGGGGCTCTCTCTGGCGGGCGCGGCTTTCGCCTCGGTGCCGTCGGTCGAGGCGCAGATCGACGTGGGCGGCCTGGTCAACAAGGCGGCCAAGTCGGCAGGGGGCGCTGCACGCGGCGAGGTGTTGAAGGAGGTCAACGCCAAGTTGACGGCAGAGGCGCGCAAGAATCAGTGCTCGTTCAAGACCGACAGCGACGTTCTCGCTCCTGGCTGTGATCGCAAGCTCAAGAACCTGGCCAACACCCTCGTCGAGATGAAGGCACGACTGGAAAAGGCTGGCGTGAAGGCCTTCAAGTTCGAGGTGTCAGGTCATACCGACAGCCGCGGCAAGGCCGACCACAACAAGGAGCTGTCGCAAAAGCGCGCCGCCACGATCGTGAAAGAGCTCGCGGAAAGAGGCGTTCCCGCCGGCGAGATCATCGCGATCGGCATGGGATCGGAAAAGCCGATCGTCACGCCCGACGACACCGACGCCAAGCGCGCCAAGAACCGACGCTACGAGATTCAGGTTCGCTAGCGTCGTCACACGCAGAAGAAACCGGCGCGTCCGTCCGCGGGATCGCCGGTTTCGAAGACGCGCTCAGAGGCCCTTGACGTGGGTGAAGATCAGCATGATCTCCGCGTCGGTGATCTCGGTGGCAGACCACTTCGGCATGAACTCGCGGCGGTTGGCGAACTCACCCGGGTGATGGCCGGCCCTCACGTCCTTGAGGTAGACCGCGGCGGTCTTGGTCGCAATCTCGCGCATGGTCGGGCCGCCCTTGGCGTCGACACCATGACAGCTCTGGCAGAAATCCTTGTACAGGGCGGCGCCAGTGGTCGCCTTGGGCGCCTTGGCTAGCCAGCTGAAGATGGCCATCAGCTGCGCGTCGGTGATCTGGTCGGTCGTGTACTTCGGCATCGGATCTTTGTAGGCGGGATGCGCGCGCCCGTTGCGGACCATCCAGGTCCCGAAGTCGACCACCGGGTGCAGGATGTCGGGACCCTTGTCGGTCCCAGCGCCGTCGGGGCCGTGACAGACGATGCAGGTCGCGTAGCCCGGCATGATCGCCGCGGCGGGTCCGCCGGTATCGCCACCGCTTGGTGTGCCAGCGTCGCTACCGGTCATGCCGGCCGTGCCCGAGGTGCCGCCGGTGGCTGTGCCTGGGTTCGACCCGCCGGTTCCGCTCGTCCCACCGGTGGTTCCTCCCGGGTTGCTGCCGCTGCTGCCCCCCGTCGAAGTTCCACCCGCGCTGCCGCCGGTGGCGCTGCCACTTCCACCACCGGTGCTGGAGCCCCCGTTGCCACCCGGGCGTCCTGCGTTCGAGCCACCGGTCCCAGCCGTGGCGGGATCGCCGCCTGGCGGTGTCGAGTCAGGAGGCATACATGAGGCCAGCCACCCGCCCAGCACGACGGACATGAACCAATGCGACGGGTGAAACTTCGACATCGACGCGCACTCCTTGGCCGGGTGACGGCTCTCGAAAACATGAGGACTCCCCGTGCGGGAGTTCACCAAAGGAAAGTGGCGTGATGCCTCCGGAGTCGCTCTCATCAAGATGTGCGGACGCCCGGCGTCGCCCGATTCACGCGCCTTTTACGCCGGCGTCAACAGCTCTTCCGGGACCCAGCCGCCGTGGCCCTCGTGGTTCCGCACCCAGCACCAGCCGGCGCAGCGGCGTTCGACAGTGACCTCGTCGTGCTCGGCTACACTCAGCTCGACCGCGTCGTAGTCCTCGGTGAGCCGCGCGATGCCACCCGGCAGCGCTTCGAGGAGCGCCTCGGGTACCCAGCCGCGCCGGCCGTTGCTCGCGTGACACCAGATCCAGCCGGGATACTCGTCACTCTCTTCGCCCACCGAGACGCGTTCACCGGCTTCCGCACGGATCGGGTTCATGAACTGCGGCTGATGGCGCTTCGTGACTTGCGCTCTCACCATGGGAGACCTCGCTGAAAAGGCAAGAAGACGACCATCTTCCCACCTTCAAGCCCCCGCGGTCCGAATCGAATCTGATTCAATTGTCGACGCCGTCGACGGGGCACATCCCCCGTCCGACGCGTCGGGCTGAACCGCAGGTCAGCGCCGAACTATCGATAGACGGGAAAGTCGCCGGCCAGCGTGGCGACCTTGCCTCGAACGGTGGCGATGTTCGCCTCGTCGCGCGGGTTGTCGAGCACGTCGGCGATGAGGTTCGCCGTGGCGATGGCCTGCGCCTCCTTGAAACCGCGCGTGGTCATCGCCGGCGAGCCGAGTCGGATGCCGCTGGTCACCATGGGCTTCTGCGGATCGTTGGGGATGCCGTTCTTGTTACAGGTGATGTGAGCCTGCCCGAGAAGCCCCTCGGCCTCTTTCCCGGTGAGGTTCTTGGGCCGCAGGTCGACGAGCATGACGTGCGATTCGGTCCCGCCGCTGACGATGCGCAGACCGCGAGCGGCGAGCGTCGCTGCCATCGCGGCCGCGTTCTTCACCACCTGCTGCTGGTAGGTCTTGAACTCGGGCCCCAGCGCTTCCTTGAAGGCGACGGCCTTGGCGGCGATGACGTGCATGAGCGGCCCGCCCTGGATGCCGGGGAAGATGGCGCTGTTGATCGGCTTGGCGATGTGGTCCTTCATCAGGATGAATCCGCCGCGCGGGCCTCGCAGGCTTTTGTGCGTGGTCGAGGTCACGACGTCAGCGTAGGGGACCGGGTTGGGATAGACGCCAGCGGCGATGAGACCCGCGTAGTGCGCCATGTCGACCATGAAGACCGCGCCCACTTCCTTGGCGACGCGCGCGAAGCGTTCGAAGTCGATGCGCAGGCTGTACGCCGAAGCCCCCGCGATGATCAGCTTGGGCCGATGTTCGCGCGCCAGACGCTCCATCTGCTGGTAGTCGATCACCTCGTTGGCGTCGAGCCCGTAGCTGACGACCTTGAACCACTTGCCGCTCATGTTGAGCGGCATGCCATGGGTGAGATGGCCGCCTTCGGCGAGGCTCATGCCCATGATGGTGTCGCCCGGCTGCAAGAGGCCGAAGAAGACGCCCTGGTTGGCCTGCGACCCGGAGTTTGGCTGGACGTTGGCGTGCTCGGCGCCGAAGAGCTGCTTGACCCGATCGATGGCGAGCTGCTCGACCACGTCGACGTGCTCGCATCCACCGTAGTAACGCTTGCCGGGGTAACCCTCGGCGTACTTGTTGGTGAGCTGCGTGCCTTGCGCCGCCATCACCGCTGGCGAGGCGTAGTTCTCAGAGGCGATGAGCTCGATGTGCTCTTCCTGGCGTTGATTCTCGCGTTGCACCGCCGCGGCGATCTCGGGGTCGACTGACGCGAGGGTGGACTGACTGCGGTCGAACATCGTTGGCCTCCATGAGCAGATGACCCGCGACTCTGCCGACGTGCGACGCCATCGCGGGCTGCCCAGGCGAACGGCAGAAACGGTCTTGCGACGAAGCGCCCGACCGCCTCTACGCTCCCCGGTGGTTCACCACCTCAGATCCGAGATTCCGGATCCCATCGCCAGTTGCGTAGAGGGCGCAGACTCTAGCCGAAGGCCCTGCAGAAAGCACCCCCCCGCGCCGGCCCGCTTCGGCTCTGAAATGGGATCGCGCCGCGAGCCGCGCGGTGCATTGCCGGCTCCGTTCACGACTTGCGACGCTGCCTTCGGTGTACGACGAAAATGGAGCCCGGATCAGGGCAACCAGCGGGCCCACTTGCGGTCGCGCAGAATGCCGATCGCCCGGGCAGCCCATTCCTTGTGGCCGGCCATGTCGTAGTGATGCGTGTCCTGCATGGTGAGGCCGTCGGTCGGGACAACCGCGGCTCGCATGATCTGATCGGGAGTCATGCGCAGCTGCGCGGTGATGCGGCTGGCGTGGGCACCGCCAGGTGCGATGTCCGCGC
>JANNNO010000006.1:0-8579 GCA_031398585.1 Myxococcales bacterium
GCCAACTCCAGGCCGCGCATCGAGGCGCTGCGGGTTGATCTCCGAACCGAAATCCGAACATCCCGGCGCGATCCCGGCCAAGATTGCCAACACCCCCACCAGGGTGCCGCGCCGGGTGTCGTTCATGCCTCCGGCCGCTGCGACCGCGGTCCTGGCGAACGACGATTCGAAGGACACAATGGCCGTCTATCAGGTTATTGAATCACGGTCAATATCGGGTTAGCGTGGTCGAAGAGGAGGTACCGATGGCGCTGTTCAGCGTACGCAGCTGGGATCAGTGGATCGCCGAGTACGGTCAGAGTCATCAGCACCCGACCAACCGGATCTGCCACACCATCGGCATCCCGCTCATCGCCCTGTCGGTGATCCTGTTCGTCGCCGCGCCGCTCGTCAGCGGGCTCTGGAAGGCCGCGCTCACGCTCTTCGTCGTGGGCTGGATTTTCCAGTTCGTCGGCCACGCCTACGAGCGCAAACCGCCCGAGTTCCTCAAGGACTGGCGCTTCCTCTTCGTCGGGCTGCGCTGGTGGTTCGCCAAGCTGCGCGGCCGCGCCTGAGCGGCGGCCACGCAAGCGCATGACTAGGCCACCACGGCCACGGCCACGGCCGTGGCACTGAGACTCAGTCGGCGGCGTTCTCGAGCACGGCCGCCGCGCCGAGACCACCGGCGGCGCAGATGCCAAGCAGCGCCGTTCGTTTGCCAGTGAGGGCCAGCTCGTTCGCCATGGTCGTCACCATGCGTGCGCCCGTCGCGGCGAAGGGATGTCCCAGCGCCAGCGAGCCACCGTGCACGTTGAAGCGGGCTGGATCGATGCTGCCGACCTCCTTGTCGCGGCCGAGACGCGCCCGCGCGAAGTTGGCGCTGGCAAGCAGCTTGGTGACCGAGAGGACCTGGGCCGCGAACGCCTCGTGCATGTCCACGAGATCCATCTGGTCGAGGGTCATGCCCGCCCGATCGAGCGCGATTGGCACGGCGAGCGCTGGCCCGATCAACAACTGATCCGCTGGATCGACGCCGACGTAAGACCAGCTGGCAAAACGCGCCAGCGCGGTCAGCCCGAGAGCGCGCGCCTTGTCCTCACTGGCGAGAAGGACCGCGGCGCCCCCATCGGTCAGCGGGCTCGCGTTGCCCGCCGTGATGGTTCCGTCCTTGGCAAAAGCCGGACGCAACTTTGCGAGCTTGTCGCGACTGGTGTCGCCCCGAATGAGATTGTCGGTGATCACGCGGCGGCCCGCGACGTCGACCGCGACCACCTCTCCGGCGAAACGCCCGCTGGCAGTCGCGCGCGCTGCCCGTTCGTGCGAGAGCACGGCAAAGGCATCTTGATCCTCGCGTGAGATCTCGTTACGGCGTGCCATCTCTTCGGCTGCCTCGCCCATCGTCTTGCCGGTGGTGCGCTCGGCGATGCGAGGCATGCGCGGCAGGATCTCGCCCGGGGGCCAGAGCTGCGACGCGAACGACAGCACGTTCTCGGCACTCGCCTTGCCAGAGAGCATCGGCGCCGCGGCGTGGACCAGCTTCTGGGGCAGCTTGATCTCGGCGTTGCTCGTGGAGTCCGAGCCGCCTGCGATCACCAGATCCGCCTCGCCCCGCTCGATCGCGGCCGCGGCCAAGGTCACCGCTTGCAACCCCGATGTGCAAGCGCGCGTGACGGTCATCGCCTCGACGGCAGCGGGCAGCCCGAGGTCGAGGGCGATCTCGCGCCCCACGTTGGGTGCCATGCCGGGCAGGATCACGCCGCCCCAGACCAGGGCGCTGATCTCGTGCCGGGGCACGGGATACTTGGCAAGCAGACCCTTGACCGCCTGCGCGCCGAGATCGATCGAGTCGAGCTTGAGAAATTCGCCCAGCGCTTTGACGAACGGCGTGCGAACCCCGCCGATGACGACCGCGCGGCGACCCTTGGCGACGACGTTGCTTTTTCCACTCGGCATTGGCTGACTCCCTTTTCGACTGTTCGACGAACGCAGCCCTGCTCAGGCGCCGAGAATGGCGCCGCCACAGACCCGCAAGGTGCGCCCCGTGATCCCGACCGCGTCGGGCGTGGCGAGAAACGTGATCGCTTCGGCGACGTCGACCGGAAGGCCTCCCTGTCCCAGCGCCGATAGACGGCGGCCCGCCTCACGGATCATGAGCGGGATGGCCTCGGTGAGGCGGGTCTCGATGAAACCAGGTGCGATGGCGTTGACGGTGATCGCGCGGCTCGCCACCGCCGCGGCGGTCTGTGCGACCCAAGCAATGACGCCGGCCTTCGACGCCGCATAGTTGGTCTGCCCGAGGTTGCCCGCGATGCCCGCCACCGACGAGAGGCAGACGATGCGGCCGCCATCGCGCAAAACACCAGCCCTCAGCTGCGCATCGATGCGGATGATGGCGGCGAGGTTGATGTCGAGCACGGCGTCCCAAGCCTCCGGCTTCATGCGCCCCAGCGTCTTGTCGCGCGTGATGCCGGCGTTGTGCACGACGATGTCCACGCCCCCGTGCCGGGCTTTCAGCTCCTGCGCGATCAAGGCGGGCGCGCCGGGATCGGCGACGTCGGCGAGCAACAACGAGCCGCCTACTGCCTGCGCTGTTTGGCTCGCCGGCCCGTCATCGGAGGGACGATCCAGGCAGACGACGTGCGCGCCCTCTTCGGCGAGCCGCCGGGCCGTCGCCTGGCCGATGCCGCGCGCCGCCCCGGTCACAAGCGCGATCTTCCCCTCGAGGGGCCGCACCCAGTGGGCGTGTCCATTGCCCGCCGCCGGCGAGGTGCACGTTTCATCGATCTCGATGGGCTGGCCGGTGATGAAGGCGGATCGGCCAGACAGCAAAAATCGGAGCACCGCCTCTGCGCGCGCCTCGGCACCTCGTTTGACTTGCAGCCAGTGCGCGGTGCTGCCGCGTTTGCCGACCTCTTTGGCAAGGCTGCGCACGAAGCCGCCGAGAGCCGCTCGCACAGCTGCGGCTTCGGGCAAGGCCGCATCGGCGACCGGACGCCCGATCACGACCACGCGTGCTGACGCCGCCAGAGTCGGTACCAGGGAGGCAAAGAAATCGTAGACGGCGCGCAGGCCAGCGACGGTGTCGATGGACGTGGCATCGAAGATCAGGCCGTCGGGCCGCACACCGGCTGGCAACTCCCCAGCCAGGGCGCGCGCCGGCCGCGCATGCGCCTCGGCCAGCGTCGCAAATCCGGGAGGCACCGCTCCGCGATGAAACGTGCTGGCCCCAGCGCCGAGGGTGGCCCGCGCGATCACGTCGCTCAGTGAATCGTCGAGAGCTCCGCCGACGACGAGCGTGCGATCTGCGAGGGGACGTTCGACGTAGGGCCCGGGAACCCGGCGCAGGCTCTGCGGCAGGGGCAGCGGAAGCCCGAGCGTCTTGACCACCTTGCGGGCGGAAGGGTGACGACCGAGGTCGAGGAGCCAATCGCTCATGCCGATCCTTCTTTTCTGGCGTTGCCACGACCGAAGCTGCCGACCAGATAGGCCGGCCCGCCGGGAGCATCGCCCACCCAGAGCTCATGCCCATGCACGAAGACTCCCACCCGCGCCGGAAGCGGCAGCGGTCGCGAGAAGCGCACGTCGAATATGAAGGGGGCGCTGCCCGTGGATGGATTGGAAGCCTCGCTTACCCATAGACCCCGGGCATGGAGCCCCCGATCGATCGCCTCGATCGCACGCGCCATGGTGGAAAAGCCGTGCAGGATCGGCCGCCGGAAGCCCGCCGCACGCGCGTAGGGGCCCACCCAATGCAGCGGATTCACATCGCCGGTCAACAGGCCGAACGCGAGGCCGGCATCGGCGGGCAGCCGGAGAGCCGCGATCTCTCGCGCGTCGTCGGGCACCCGCGCCGCCACCTTCCTGGTCGTCGTGCGCGCACCAGCCGCGGCGGTCCCGTCTCCCAGATCGCCACCGCCAGTCGCCGCCGGCGGGCGCGAAGGCACGATGACGTAAAGGTCGATCACGAGTGCGTCCAAGCCTGCCAAGCCTGCGTCTTTCGCGGACGTGGGCCCGGTCACCACCCGCTGCCGCAGCACCGCGCGCCGGCCATCGTCGTCGATGGCCATGAGCTGCGCGCGGACCTGCAAGCGACCATTCCCGGGCATGGCCAACGGCGCATTGACCTGCAGGCGACAGCCGCCGTTGACGACTTTCAGCATCGGATAAGGCAGCCCGCGCAGGGTGCGAGCCGCCACCGGGACCACCCACTGTGGGAACAGGTGCGGCGGGATCCGTCCACGCCACGCCCCCGGATCCCCGCCGACGTGGCGAAGAAAGTCGCGCACGAGAGCGGGCGACGGCGCCGGCACCTCCTCGATGATCTCGGGTCCCGGCAGCGTCAACGTGCTGACCGATCGCGCTTGCGACAGCCCCAGCCGCTGTCCGATCGCCTCGGCGACGGTACCGCCGAGAGCAGCGAGCACGCGACCTTGAGCGAGGAGGTGGCGCGCGGGAAGAGCCATCCTCACTCCGCCGCTTCGGCGCGCCGCAGGCTTGGCGCCGCTGCCTCGGCACCCGCCTGGTGGGCGGCGAGCGAATCGAGCACGCGTGTGCTGCCGTTGGTGATCTCGTCGTGCAGGAAGCGCACGCGCGGCTCGGCCCGATCGAGATACCGCTCGAGCACGAGTTTGCGCTCGGGATGCTTGCGCGCTTGTTCCACCAGCACTTCCACGATCATCTCGTCAGCGAGGATGCGGGTCAGCCGCTCGGCGTGAAGCATGGCATACGAGAAATCGCGCCGCGGGTTCCAGTCTTTCAGAATCGCGTGCGAGCGACGCCCGATCGGGGTCCCCTTGGTCGCTTTCACTTTGGCAGCCAGGGTCTTCATTACCAGGTGCTGCTGCGTGGCCAGTGACAGCTGTGTGATCTTCGCCGCCCGACGTTCCAGCGGATCGCGTGCCGAAATCGCCTTGAGGCGCGCCTGCGCGACTCGCCCCGCGAACTTCGGCGGCGACTTGATGATCGCGCCCAAGGTGTCCTTCATCGCCATCAACGACTGGATCTGGCTGGTGCCCTCGTAGATCGGCAGGACCAGCGAATCGCGCAGCAGCTTCTCGGCGCCGTATTCGGTCATGTAGCCATTGCCACCGTGGATCTGCAGACAACGGCGTGCGACTTCGACGGCCTTTTCGGCGGCGAGGTACTTGAGCAGCGGCGTCGCTCGCCGCGCGACCGCTCGGTGCCCTTTCGCCTCGTTCACCATCGCCTGCGGGTCGGCCTTGCCGGCGCGGGTGAACTTTCCGAAGAGCTCCTTCTTGTGGCCGACCTCTTCGTGCCAGCCGGCATGCATGGCGAGCGCGCGGATGCCGAGAATGTCGCTCTCCATCTCGTCGAAGTAGTCAGCGATCATCTCGTGCCGATCGATCGACTTGCCCATCGATCGGCGTTCCATCGCGTAAGCCCGTGCCGCCCGCACCGCCGACTCCATGAGGCCAAGGCCCTCGAACCCGACCGCGAGGCGCGCGTGGTTCATGATCTCGAGCATGTAGCGAAAGCCATCGCCAGGCTTGCCGATGAGCTGCGCCGGCGTCTTGTCGAACGTGATCGCGACGGTGGCCGATCCGTGGTGGCCAAGCTTCTCCTCGACCCTGTCCAGCGTCGCGGTCCGCTTGCGCCCTTCGGAGGTCTCCTCGAAAGCCGGCACCAGAAACATCGATAGGCCGCCCAGACCCGCTTTGGCGTCGTCGAGCGATCCGGCCTTTTCGGTCCGCGCGATGACGAAGTGGTACTTGCCGTGGCCCGAGGTGATGAAGATCTTCTGCCCGGTGACTGTCCAGTTGCCCGCTTCGTCGAGCAGACCCGCCGTGCGCAAGGCGGCCATGTCGCTGCCGGCGTCAGGCTCGGTGATATCCATGCTGCCCCAGGCACGCCCCGCCGTGATCTCTTCGATCTCCTTGGACCAGCGGGTCTTCGTGATCTGGCCTGTGGCCGGATCGATCTCGGTCGACCCTTCCAGCAGCGACAGCATCAGCATCGCTAGAGCCATGCCGCCGTGAAACCCGTAGTGGGTCATCAACGAGACGTCGGCGCGTCCGATCATCTCGCCGTTGATGAAGGAGAGCAGGATCGGCATGTTCTGGCCGCCCAGCTCGCGCGGCAACATCATGCCGTGCAGACCGAGCTCGCCCATCTTCTGCATGATGCCGTCGAGCTTCGGCGGGAACGTCGCTTCGCCCTTGGCGAAGTGCACGCCCTTTCGATCGATCTCGGCGGCGTGAGGAGCGACCTCGTTGGCCACGAACTCGCCCACCATGCTGGCGATCTCGCGGTACAGCTCCTTGGCCTCCGCGGCATTCTTGATACCGCCGGGCGCCGTGAAGCCGCATTCGGTCAGCTCGCTCAGCGTCTCCCAGTCGACGCCGTCACGAAGGTAAAACTGCAGATCCTCGTTGTCGTCGAGAAAGTTCGCCATGGTCCCAGCTTCGGGATAGCGCCTTATTGAACTATGGTCAATAAGAATTGGTGTACCGCACGCACGCCCATACCGACGGAGGCGCGCTTGCAGCGGCGCACAGCCACCCACCGGCGGTCCGGCACCCGCGCGATCGCCCCTGCCCGCCTGTGGCGGCGCCAAACCTCGGCCCGGAGGCGGCCCTGGCAGGACGCCTCGAGGCGGTGACGGCAAACGGCGCCGGGAGTGTCGGGGCTCCCAAGGATCTGGTGATCAGCGGCGGGGCCGATGGGCCTTGGCGATCACGCGCTCGAGGATCTTGGCGGTGCGCGGATCGAGCGCGATCGTGCGCTCGAGCATCGCCGCGTACCCAGCGATCAACAGCTCGCGCAAGGCATCACGCGACAGCTCGGGATGCGCGATCCAGTCGAGGCTGGCCCCTTCCACCATCGCCATCCACGCTCGCAGGGCCGCCCGCAGGATGGGCCTCGGTTTGGTAATGCCGAAATCGCGGAGAAAGTACCCGAGCACGACCTCGCGGTGTTCTTCCAGGATGTCGTTGGCTTCCCGCGCGATGGCGGCGCCGCTGGTGTAGATGGCGGCGTAGACGGCCGAATTGCTCTGGACGTAGTTGAGGTGAGCGTCGACCGCAGCGCGCAGACGTTCGCCCGGCGACAGCTTCGGATCCGGCTCGGTCAGCCGGCGGAGCTCCTCGGAGGTCGCGCGCAGGACCTCGACGTAGAACTCTTTTTTGCCGCCGAAGTAGTGATAGAGGAGCCCCTTCGAGATGCCGGCCATCTCGGCGACGTCATCGATCGAGATCTCCTCGTAGCTCCGGGTGGAAAAGAGTCGAGTGCCGAGCGCAATGAGTTGCGCCCGGCGCTCATCGATCGGGAGGCGAACGCGGCGGTTCACGCCGCTGCCTCGTCAGTTGAACGAAGCGACCAGACTGATGTTGGCCGAAACGCAGGTGTTGTCCTTGCCCCCGTACTCGACTTGGCCCGCATGGATGGTGGCGGCTGCTCCCAACCCGAAACTATCGCCCATCCACCACTGCTTGCCAGCAATCAATCCGATCCCGGGCCCCGCCTCGCTCGATTCCGTCGAAATAGAGTTGCCGTATCGGTCCGTGACGTGGACCGCCGCCGCGATCGCCATCAGCGAAGCGCCAAAGTACACATCCACTGGCGTCAGGAAGTAGGTCGCGCCGGCGCCGATGGCGGTGAATCCGCTCAGTGAGAGATCAGCGTGCAGCGCGAGGTTCTCTACCAGGAAGTAACCGACGGATCCGCCCAGATAGGCGGTCCCATCGTCATCATCGCCAACCTTCGCGTAGCCGCCGCCGATCATCGCGCGCAGATAAAAGCCGGTGTGGCGACGTGCGGTGTCGGCGATCCCAGCGAGCCCGCCAGCGTCGGGATTTTGGCCATAGCCATAGGGCGCCGGCTGGTAGCCAGGCTGGGGGTAGCCTTGCGGACCGGGCGCATAACCCTGCGCGGGAGGTGGCGGCTGTTGGGGATAGCCGCCAGGTGCGTACCCTGCTGGGTGCGGGCGGGGTGGCGCGGGCGCGTAAGGCTGCTGCTGTGCGGGAGGCTGGCCGTAGCCCTGCGGCTGGCTGTAACCCGGGGCCGGAGCGTATTGCGCCGGTCGCGGAGGCGGCGGCGGCGCGTACCCGGGCGGATAGCCCTGGGGAGCTCCGTAGCCAGGTGGCGGCTGCTGCCCGTAGCCCGCTGGCGGCTGTCCGTAGTTCGCTGGCGGCTGTCCATACCCGGGTGCAGGCGCGGCGCCGGGAGCCGCCGCCGGATAGCCGGTCTGCGAGGCGGGCGGGTAACCGGTCTGCGGAGCTGCGGCCGGAGCCGGACGCGGCGGATAGGGTTGCTGATAGGCCGGCGGCGGGTAGCCACCGTAGGCGGGGTAACCCGCCGGCGCTTGCGGTGCCGGCGCGGCAGCTTTTGATTTCTTCTTTGCAGGCGCGGCCTGGGCGAGGCGCGCGCCGTTCATGGAGGGAGCTGGCTGGGCGGCGTGAGCAGGGGCTCCGGCGGCAAGGCCGAACCCCGCGAAGACGGCAAAGAAACCGGCGGTCTGCCATCCCCCTGCTGCTGCCCTGGCCCTTGCGACTGCGATGTTCTTGGCTGCCTTGCGCATGACGTTCAGTCCTTCCTTGATTCCGCGAGTCTCATAACCCGAAGGCCTTTTGCAGCCGTTGCAG
>JANNNO010000020.1:0-4934 GCA_031398585.1 Myxococcales bacterium
CCAACAGGGGTGACACGAGCGGAGGGGCTGGCCGCCGCGCCCTCTGGCGGACCGATGGAGCGGATGTTGCGCTCCTCGGCCGCCAGACGCGCCGTACTGGAGGAGCAGAAGGCCCCCGTCGAGCGGTGGACACGCGAAACCGTCGACCGTCTCAAGGAGGCGCTGAAAGCGTCGCCTTCACCGCTGGCCAACGAGAATCTTGCGGCCGATCTCTCTCTGTTGAAAGCGGACGTCTCGAGACCCACCGGCATCGTCGTGGCGGGCGGAGCGAGCCTCGGTTCGTATCAAGCGGGTTTTCTCTACTACTACACGCAGTATCTCACCGGCCTGCGCGACTTCGCGCGCAGCTCACGGGCACCCGAGCTGACGGCGGCGTTGCCCCCCGAGGCCGGTCTCGAGATCGCCACGGGAGCGTCTGCGGGTGCCATCAACACGTTTCTTTCCGCACTCGAGGCCTGTCGGGGAAAAAGCCCCGACCCATCGTCCAGCCTCTTCTGGAGGGCGTGGATGCCGGTGGGAATCAAGGGGCTCGTCGAGGACGCAGGGCTCGATGCCGCGACCGATGTCCTCGCGCCGGATGCACAGCTGGCGCTGCTCTCGCGCAAGCCGATAGACGAGATCAGCCGCATGGTCGCGGGGGCGCTGGCGTCGACCAGCGGCTGGCTCTCCGAGCCCTGTCGCACGTACCTGGGGGTCAGCGTGACGCGCCTGCAGCCGAGGATGGTCAACATCCTCGAGCAGAAGGAGGGCGTGCTCCACCTCAAGCAGCTCGGTGAGAAGTTCTCTCTCGAGTTTCAGGTCGACAAAGACGGCAAGTCGGCATTTCGGGCGTTCAATCCGTCCTTCTACAAGGACAACCCCGTCATGCGCTGGCACCCGATGCCGGGCACTGCCGTCAGCGGGGAGCTGCAATCGACCGAGGTGCTGGACCTGCTCAAGGCGAGCGCATCCTTTCCCGTCGCCTTCTCGCCCATCCCTTTCAAGTATCGATTCGTCGCGCGGGATCTTGCCGAGCAGGGGGAATTCATCGACGGCGGCGTCTTCGACAACACGCCCATCCGCCTAGCGGCGCGCATGCACAAGTGGATGGTCCAGGCCGATCAGGCAGCCGCCGATCCCGGTCGGCAGGCGGCTCAATCGCTGCGGCTGCTCTTCCTCGAGACCGACGTGCGCGGCTGGACACCCGACGACGCCCGCAAGAAGCGACCGCAAAAGCCCTTCGGGTTCACGTCGCCGCTGGGAAATGCCGCTCTTCAAACGCACGGTTACAAGAACGGCACCGCCTTTCTTCGCAAGGGCAAGACCGCGACGACAGCTGGGAAGGGATTCATTGCCACGTACGAGCCTTTCGTGTCGGGCTTCATCTCGGCGGTACGACAGGCCGAGATGCTCGACACCCTGCAGTCGGACCCCGACATCTGGGAGCACGTCGAGATCCCTCGTCGCAATATGCCGGTGGCCGGCGAGCACCTGGGTGGCTTCTTCGGGTTTCTCGAGGAGGACTTTCGGCGCTTCGATTTCTTTGCGGGCGCGGTCGATGCCGTTCAGCATCTCGCGGGCAGCTCGCTGGCCTTCCAGGTCATGAATGCGGTCGGACAGCCGGTGTCGGTCGATCGCACCGCGGCCCCCGAGTTTCATTGTCTCCTCGCCGCCCGGGTCCGCGATGAGGGTCTGAAGATGCGGGAGCTCGACGATTGTCAGCCGCTGGCGACGCGCGACGAGCGGGGCCGCAACTTCCTGGTCCTGCTCGAAGTCTCCGAGTTGATGCGCACGTTCAGCGAAAAGGCAAAGTTCCAGGACGACGACTCGGAGCTCACGCACTTCCTGAAGTTGCTCGGCGAAAAGGGTTACGTCTTCCGCGATCTGCAATATCGCGGCAAGACCGCCCACAACGGCAACGCGCGCCTCGCCGTTCGCGAGACGATGCAGCTGCTGATCGAGCGACTGGGGCGACGCCAGGACTCTTTTCTCGAGCGCATGGAGATCGAGACCGCGGGTAAGATCGGGGCGAATCTGTTCGAGTACTGGACCCCGGGCAGGCTGCTCGGTTTCGGTCTGACCAACTCGGCGGGCATCGAGCTGCAGGGGGCGCTCAAGCTCCCCTTTCAGTGGCTGCATCGTTGGCGAGCGCAAGTGACCGCGAGACTCAGTGGCTTTAGCGGCGTCTATCTCGATTCCAATAAGGAGCCCACCGACCGCACGTGGCCCTTTACCGGAGAGTTCGTCCCGGGCCTGGTGCTAGAGGTGCCGTTCTGGCGCAACATCATGCAGGCGGAGCTTGGGCTCGGATGGAATCTCCGATGGCTAGGAACGATCTCTCCGAGGGATCTGTTCGTCTTCCGCACGGGCCCGGAAGGGACGCTGGGCTTCACCTTGGCGCAGCGGTTCTTCGTCAGCGGCTCGCTCACGCGCTACCTCGATGACTGCGCCGGCAACAAGGCCTGCGCCAACATCCGCCCACGACACCGCGACCACGAGACGGCGCTGGTCAACGGAAACTCGGTGGTGCGCGCCACGTTCGGATTTCGTTTTCTTTTCCACTGAGTCGGCTTGGTGGGCGCCGCAATGGCCGGCGCCCTGCCAAAATGCCGAAGGAAGGAAGTCTCGCTCAGTAGTCGAAGCGGTTCGTGATGTAGCCGCTGTAATGCCAGCGCTCGGCGTAGCCGGCGGGGCTGCCGACGTAGATCTTGAAGTAGTCGCCGACGGCGCCGTTCAGGCCGTAGACCTTGCCGACGCAGTTGTCGCAGGCCGGGACGCCGTTGCGGAAGATGTCCCACAACCCATTGATGCCGCCGTTGTTGCTGCTCTGGACGAAGACCAGGCGGAACTCGTACTGGCCCGCGGGGGTGTAGGCGATCGCGTGGGAAAACCCCTGCTTGGTGAACTCCTGCCAGTTGCTCGACGATGCGCCGGGGAAGTGCGCGTAGGACGCACCGCTGTCACCGTCACGCAGGTAAAGCGGCTTGGCGGCCTCGACCTGATGGACCGGCAGGGACTTTGCCAGAGCCTGGGCCTCGATTGCGGCGCAGGTGGCGGTGATGGCGAGAATCGTCGCAAAGGTTCGTTTCATGGTGTTGCCTCCACTTGAGACAACGCCGTTACCGGACGATCTTCCGCGCTGGCAGCCTCGCTTCGTCGCCCAGACCCCCTTACAGACCGGCGGCTGTCAGGTCGGCGCGAATGCGTGCTGGTCGCTCGCGGATGATGCGCAACATGAGCGCAACCATGCGCTCGATCTCGGCGGGCCGGATCTCCTTGCGCGGATCGGCGGCGATGTGGGGCCTGATCTGCGCGTAGGCGCGTTCGGCGGTCTTGTCGAGCGCGAGCCCTTCGAACAGCGTCAGCATCTCGCGCAAGCTGGCGGCGTACGCGCTCTTGCAGGGGGCGCTGCGCATGCAAAGTTGAAAGATGAGGCCCGCTGTGATGCGGGCGGCAGGACCGTTGTATTCGCGTGCCAGCGCGAAGACGCCGATGTGCTCACCGCGGCCGCGGAAGTCCTTGAGCGACATGTCCATGCCCCACGGCAGAAAGACGAACTTGTTCTGCGTCGGATCTCGGTAGAGGCGGAAGTTGTTGGGATAAAAACGCGTGTACGCGTACATGTCCCATTGATTCACGATGGCCTCGAGGGCGGTGAATCGGAAGAAGTGCGGCAGATCGATCTGCTGCCCGAGGTCTGTCAGAAGAGTCTCGGGTCGGGAAGCGGCGATGACATTGATGAGCGCGGTCAGATCGCTCCGATCGTTGCGAGTCTCATTGGTCTCGAGATCGAAGGCAGCCTCTTTGCCTGGCAGGAAGTCCTGCTGGCCTTCCTCGTAGAGATTGCCGGCATCGCTTGCGAACCATCGGCGCAGGAAGGTCTTGTCTTCGGTCTCGACGTTGACGTAGAGGCCAAACAGCGTGCCGTTGACGGTGACCAGCGCGTTGGCGGCCCGTGGCGCTGGCAGACCCGCAGCTCTGAAGACAGAGTAGGCGAGGCGTTCGGCCAGGTAGGTCGCGTCCTCGGTCAGATTGTTGAGAGTGAGTCGGCGCAGGCCGCGGAATGACTGGTCGGGCACGAACTCGTCGAACTTGATCTTGAAAGCTGCCTTCTGCGCGAGCGTTCGCTTCGTGGCCTCGCCCTTGATGCGGACGCCGACGTTGCTCACCGTCTCGTTGCCGTAGCGAAAGGTCCCGCGGGCGTAGACCTCTGGCTGCGCCCCCAGGGCGGTCACCGATGCCGGCGGCAGCTCGATGAAAAAGTGAGGGATTCTCTCGGGATCGTAAAGCTCGTCGCTGGCCGTGGCACCCGGGCTGGGTGGTGGCAGCGAGGGCCCATCACCGGCGAGCGGGCGATCCAGGATCGGCGAGGCATCGAAGGACGGCGGCAGTCGCGTATCGTTCGGGCGGGCGTCGGGTGTGGCGCCCGTCATGGGCTGTGGCATGTCGGGCCCCGCAGGCTCGTTGTTCGTCCCGCCGTCGCGAGGCGGTGGTATCGACGAAGGGGCTGCGTCTCCGGTGGCGGCGAATCTCGGTTCGACCGATGGGGAGCACGACGCTTGCGCAGCCCATGCGGCGAAGGCCGCGAGCCGAAGCGACAGAGCGAGCGACATCGTGGTTCGTTTCAAGTCTGCCAAGTGTGAGCCACGTGGGCCGCCCGGGCGAGCGAAGGAGCAGGCCATCACGGGCCGTTGGACCCGCTGGCCGCAGTTCGTGGCAATGCGGGGAAGCGCCGCGTCCCGAAGCGGAGGCTGTTCCTCGGGGGGCAGACGACAGGAGGGCGGGGGGCGCAGGGTCGCTAGGGCTGCCCGAGGGGGCGAGGCCGATCGGGAAGGTCGCGCTTCATCACCAGCTGGTGACGACCGTCACGACGACAGCGCCGCGGGCAGGGTATGTGCCGCCAGCGCACGCAGCCTTGGTGGTCCGCAAGCGGGCGCTGCACGATTTTAATGGAC
>JANNNO010000031.1:0-7626 GCA_031398585.1 Myxococcales bacterium
GATGGCTTCGCGGCTCTCGTACTTCCTGCTCAACACGCTGCCCGACGAACAGCTCTTCGCGGCGGCCGAGAAGGGCGAGCTGTCGAACGCGGATCAGGTCGGCAAGGCCGCGACCCGTCTGATGGCGGACCCGCGCTTCAAAGAGACGATCAAGACCTTCCACGACGAGTGGCTGGACCTCGGTGAAGTCCGCGGCGCCGACAAGAACGCGATGATGTTCCCGATGTGGAACGACGCCCTCAAGGGCGCGCTCGACGAACAGAACTACAAGTTCATCGAAGGCGTCTTCGCCGATGGGGCCGGCAAAGCCGACGCCCTGCTCACCGGCACGACCGCCTTTCTCAAGGGACCACTTTACGAGCTTTACGGCCTGAGCAAACCAGCGGGTGCCGCCGGTGACGCCTGGGCCAAGGTCGAGCTCGACCCCAAGCAGCGCGGAGGCCTTCTCACGCAGGCGGGCTTCATGGCCGGCCTCGCGCACGAGGACCGCACGTCGTTCATCTTGCGCGGCCAGATCGTGCGCGAGTCATTGCTCTGCACCGACATTCCGCCGCCGCCCCCGGGGCTCAACGCCAGCGAGGAGAACATCCCCGCGACCGCGACCGCACGCGAGCGTTCGGAGATGCACCGGGTAAAGCCGGAATGCGCTTCGTGCCACAGCCTCTTCGATCCCGTCGGCTTCGCCTTCGAGACCTACGATGCCGTGGGACGCTTCCGCGCGATGGATGCCACCGGCAAACCGATCGACTCGACCCTCGACATGACGGACACCGGCTCGCTCAACGGCCGCTACGCCAACGCGCTCGACCTCATGAAGAAAATGGCTGGCTCGGACGAGTTCGCTACCTGTCTGTCCAAGCAGTGGCTGCGCTTCGCGCTCGGTCGCGAGGTCGACGATGCCGGCACCAAGGGCGCTGACCTCTCGTCGTTGCTGGCAGGTCGCCAGGCTCTCAAGGACAGCGGCAAGATCGTCGACTTGCTCGCCGCACTCGCTCGTTCCGATGCGTTCCGCCACCAGAAGGTGTTGCCATGAAATTGCTCAGGACCACGACGCTCGGCAAGGGACTCAGCCGCCGTCAGCTGCTCAGGACCCTCGGCGTCACCGCGGCGACCGCGCCGCTTCTGCCCACCCTCGACAGCTGGGCTCAGCCAGGCGACAAGCCGCCCAAGCGTCTGCTGCTTCTCTTCACGTCGTCGGGCATCGTTCCCGAGGTCTGGTACCCGACGGGCACCGAGACCGCGTGGACGTTCCCTGCGGGCGGCAGCACCGAGCCGCTCAATCGCCACAAGGGCGACATGATCATTCCGCGCAACCTCAAGCGTGGCTGGTCGGGCGGCGGCGGCCACGAGGCGTCGACCGGTGGGCTCTGGACCGGCAATTCCTGTCGGGGCAGCGTCGCGCAGGCCGCGTCGGTCGATCAGATCATCGCCAAGAACATCCCCAAGCAGACCGACTTTCAGACGTTCCAGTTCGGCGTGCACGTCACCTATCACGCCGACGGTGACATCACGTCGAAGCTGACGGGCAACAACCCGTACATCATTCACACGGGCCCCGGGCAGAAGGTCCTGGCCGAGTGCAGCCCGCAAAAGGTCTACGACAAGCTCTTCGCGGGGTTAGGTGGCGGCGGTCCTGCCGACACGATGTCGATGGACAAGATGCGCGCCGAAAAGAAGAGCATCCTCGACATCCTTCGTCAGGACCTCGCCGACGTCGAAGCCAAGGTCGCCAAAGAAGATCGCGTGAAGATCGCGAATCACGCGCAGCTGTTGCGCGAGATCGAACAACGGATCGACAGCGGCGGCGCCAAGATGACCGGCGCCATCCCGAAGCCCGACGGCACCATCGCGCTCGACCGCAACGCGAACTACCCCGCGCTCATCGGGGTCATGAACAAGCTGGTCGTCGCAGCGTTGGCGGCGGATCGCACGCGCATCGCCTCGCTGCAGTGGTCACGCGGCTTCTCGAAGATCACTCACAGCTGGGTCGGCGCCAAGGAAGGCCACCACTACATCTCGCACAAGACCAGCGAGAAGGTCATGCTGGCCAAGATCCAGGGCTGGTACAACACGCGCTACGCCGAGCTCTTCGATCTGTTCAAGGAGCAGAAAGAGGGGGCAGGCACGCTGTTCGACAACACACTCGCGGTGTACTCGAACGAGCTGGCGCTCGGCTGGACCCACGGCTGCGACCCTGCGGCCACCTGGATGGCGACAGGCGCGCAAGGCCGCTTCGGCGGAGCCATCAAAGCCACGGGCAGGTACATAGACTTCGCCGGCTCGGGGCACGACTACAACCAGATGCTCCAGACGATGGCGCATCTGATGGGCGCCACCATGGTGAACAAGGTCGGCGACTTCGGAAAAGAGGGGGTCATCCCGACATTGATGGCGTAGCGCCGTGATGGCGTAGCGCCGTGATGGTGTAGCGCCTTCCCGCATCGAGTCCGCACCGACGAGGTCTGCCGCAAGCAGGCCTCGTCTTGCGTTTGGGGCTTTGAGTGCTGCTCGTCTCTGGCGGCGAGGGGCAGCTCCGCCCAAAACGTTCTCGGCCGCGAAGCGCTGTCGGCCCCTTCGTCCGGAGGGGGAAAACTGAACGGTGCTGGCGAGGGGGCATCACTCTTTTCCGTACGCCCATTGCTGACAGCCGAGGGAGCCAGAGCTGATGACTCGCAGTGTATCGAAGTTGGTCCTGGCCCTCGCCCTTGCCCTCGCCGGCTGTTCCGGCGAAATCCCGGGGCTCGGTGACGATTCAAAAGGGGGACCCCAAGCCGGGGATCCCGGCAATCCCGCCGGGCCAAGCAGTCCGGTGATTCCCGGCCCTGGTCCAGGCCCCGGTGATCCGCCCGCGCCGCCGCCCGCCGCCACCGCCTGCACCGTGGCCGCCTACCCGCGCGCACGCATCTGGCGCCTCTCGCACGCGCAGCTGCGCAACACCCTCACTGACGCCTTCGGCTTCGCCGGCACCGCGATCGACGGCTTGCCGCCCGACTCCCGCCTCGATGGCTTCGCCAACCGCGCCGACCGCCTTGGCCTCTCGCCCGTGCTGATGGAGCACTACTTCCGCGTCGGCGACGAGATCGGCGGCGAGGTCTTCCGCCGGGGCGCCGCCTCGCTCGGCTGCGCGCCCGCCTCCCTCGAGGGCGCGTGCCTCGAGAGCTTCTTGCAGAAGGTCGGTCGCCGCGCCTGGCGTCGTCCGCTGGAGAGCTTCGAGGTACAGGGGCTGGTCACGGTCTACAAGACAGCCAGCGCGGCCGTGGGCGCCGAAGCGGGCCTGCGATCGGTGGTCAGCGCTCTTTTGCTCTCGCCCAACTTCCTCTACCGAACCGAGCTCGGGGCCAGCGACGCCAAGCCAATCAGCCCCGGCAACGTCAGGCTCAGCGACTTCGAGCTGGCCTCGGCCCTCTCATACATGCTCTGGGACGCGCCGCCGGACGACGCTCTTTTGGATCTCGCGGCCACCGGCAAGCTGCGCGATCCCGCCACCCTCGCGGCCGAAGCCAAGCGCCTCTTCGCCTCGCCCAAACGCGCCCCCGAAGCTCTCGGCACATTCTTGCGCCAGTGGCTCAAGATCGACGACTTCACCGCCAAATCCAAGGACGCCGCACTCTTCCCCTTCTGGAACGTCGAGGTCGCCAAGGACCTGCTCGAAGAGACGCGCCTCTTCTTCGACGAGGTGATCTTCGCCCCCGGCGGCGATCGCAGCCTCAAGACCTTGCTTACCGCCAGTCACGGCTACGTCAACGCCCGCACCGCGCCCATCTACGGCGTCACCGCCACGGGCCCCACGCTCGCGCGCGCCCCGCTCGATGCCAAGCGACGCCGGGGGCTCTTCACGTCGGGCGCCTTCCTCGCCGCGCACGCAGGGGCCGATGTCACCAAGGTCGTCGACAGAGGCGCCTTTTTGCGCGAGGAGCTGCTCTGCGGTGAGGTGCCCGCACCGCCCGAGAACTTCAAGTTCGAGGACGCGATGATCACCGAGGATATGACCGCCCGCGAGAAGCTGCTCATCCACGCCAAGAATCCGGCGTGCAACGGCTGCCACAAGCTCTTCGACGGCATGGGCTTCGCCCTCGAGAACTACGACGCCGTCGGCCGCTTCCGCGAGACGGAGAAGAACAAGACCATCGATCCTTCGGGCGTCGTGCCCATGCCCACTGGTGGCGAGCTGCGTTTCAGCAACTTCGTCGACTTCATCGACCAGGCGGTGGGGCAGCCCGACGTCTACTCCTGCTTCGCCACGCAGTACCTCTCGTACGCCACGGGACGGGGTCTGCGCGAGATCGACGACTGCGAGCGCACCCAGCTGCTCGCCGCCTTTGCCAAGAGTGGCTACCGCATCGACGGTCTGGTCACCGGCATCGTGACCTCGAACGCGTTTGCCACGCGCAAGAACTAGGAAACGACGCTCATGACCACGCGCAAGACCTCCTTCGTCTCAGCCCCAACCGCGGCGCCTGGCAGCGATCAGCCGGCCTCGAGCATCGTCGGACATCTGACCAGTCGCACCGCACGCACCCCGGAAAAGCCCCAGGTCGCGATCCTCGAGCGGCATTCGCGCCGGAGCATCCTGCGCGGCATCGGCGCCGGTAGCGTCTTGCTCTCTGGCGTCTTGCGTGGGGTGCGCGCCGAGGCGGCCGCCAACAACACGCGCGCGGTCTTTTTCTTTCACGCCAACGGATCGCACTACGCCTGGACCCCGATGGGCACGGGCGACGCTTTCACCCTCACGCCTCACATCGCTCCGCTCGAGCCCGTTCGCAAGGACATCGTCATCCTCCGCAAGCTCATCATGCAGCGAGGGGGAGGCAACGCTCACAAGGCGGCGACGCTCTCGGCGCTCGGCGCGGGATCGCCGACCAGCTTCGACCAGGTGTTGGCCGAAGCCGACGGCGTGAAGGGCACGGCGCCGCTCAACTCACTCGAGCTCGCGATCGGTTTTACCGCCGGCGGTGGTGGCAAGGCGCCTTCCCTCTCACAGGTCAAAGGCACCTTCCTGCCCGGCGAACGCAACCCGGTCGCCGCCTATCAGCGGATCGCCGGTCGCATCAGCCCGGCTCCCATGGCTCAAGATCCGGCGGCCGCCGAGAAGGCGCTGGCCGCGCGCAAGAGCGTGCTCGATTACCTGCGCGCCGATGCGGATCGGTTTCGCCTCAGGCTCGGCGCCGAAGAGAAGCCGAAGATGGACCTCTACTTCGAATCGCTGCGCGAGGTCGAACGCGGTCTCGCCGCTCCGTCCGCGCTCGGCGGCGGTCCCGGCTGCGAGAAGACCTCAGCCCCCGCCGGCATGCTCAACTACGAGCTGCGCATGGTCGACATGCCGAAGGCGAGCCGCAGCGTGCTCGATCTCATGGCAGTGGGCCTCGCCTGCGGCGTGACCCGCGTGATGTCGATGATGTGGGGTGGCGGCGAGAACCAGGAAGACATCGACTACACCGGCATCCGCGACTGGCACATCACCACTCACGGCAATCCCAACGGGGCGCCTGGGGAAAAAATCATCAAGATGCAGGCCTACCTCGCCGGCGAGTACGCCTACTTCATTCAGAAGCTGAAGTCGTTCGGCCAGGGCCCCGGCAGCCCCTTCGATAACACCATTTCGATCTGGGGCACTCAGAACGGCAACACCAACCAGACCAACTTCTCGAAAGAGGACCACGACCGGCACAACACGCCGTTCATCCTCTCGGGCGGCGGCGGCGGGCTCAAGCTCGGCCGCGTCCTCGACTGCAACGACCTCATGCACCCCGACCTCTACCTCTCGGTCGCGCGCGCCTTCGGTCTCAACCTGACCACCGTCGGCGACCCCACCTGGTGCAAAGGCCCACTCCCCGGCCTCTTCACCTAACCCCCTGCCACGCGCAGCAAGATCGCAACCTCCGCTCTTTACCTCGCCCCGCCGAAGGGCCTCTGCGGGTGAGGGGCGATCGCCGCCAAGCCCTCAGCGCGCTTCCAACTCCACCGCCCGCAGTCGAAACAGCTCCTTGCCCGTCACCGCCGTACCGCGCGCGGTGATCGCGAACGCTCCGGCCGGCAACGTCACCTCGCCCAGCCGAATCGGCTTGCCCTCACTCGGCACGACGGTCCCGCTGAGCCGCTCGTCACCCAACGCCAGCTCGAAGCGACCTCCCGCATCGGCGCTCGCGTCGTAACGGATCGAGACCGTAAATCGCGTTTTGGCCAAAAGCCGAACCGGCCAGGTGAGCACCTGTTCGGTCGAGGTGAATCCGTGTACCCAGGCGTCGCGCACCTTGCCCGCGCCGAACCTCAGTCCCGGCGAGAGCCGTCCGTCGAACGCGCGCAGCAGATTGGGGCGCACGCCGGGATTCAGCAACCGCGCCTCGTCGACCTGCGGATCTTCCGCCAGCTCGAGCACCACCACGCTGTCGGTGGCGTCGGGCGCCCGCGACGGCACACGCAGCGACAGATCGAGCGGCGATGTACGTTCCACCGGCAGCGCCGTTCGTTTCGGATCGGCCATGAGATAGGCCGCCTTCACGTCACTCTTCAAGCCACCAACCACGAGCTTTCCGTCGCGCGGCCAGTGAAAGACGTGCAGATGAAGCGTCCGGCCTCGCAGCGTCGATTCGCCCCACGCCTGCACCGGCAAGCTGGTGCGCGCGGTGCCCGCAATCGAGCTTGCGTTGGTCTTCATCCAGCCCGCAATCCCCTCGAGAATCGCGAGATCCGGCTCATCGATGCGTCCGTCCCCGCGCGGCCCGATGTTGAGCAGGATGTTGCCGCCGCGGGCCGCGGCCTTGGCCAGCATCACCACGAAGTCACTCGCCTTCTTGTGCGAATGGTCCTGCTGGTGCCAGCCGTACGACTCGTTCGTGGTCGGGATGCCTTCCCAATCTCCTGCCTGCGGCGGGAACTCCGCCGGCCGATCCGCGGTCGACTGGTAGTCACCCCAGCCACCGGGAGGTGCGGTCTTCACCGGCTGCACGATGCGGCCGTTGACCACCAGCCGTGGCTTGGCCTCTCTTACCGCGCGCAAAATGCGCAGGTTTTCCTGGGGCGGTAGCTTGTGAGGCGTGTCGAACCAGAGGATGTCGGGATCGTAGTTGGCGATCAGCTCTTTCAGCTGCGGGATCGCCTTGCCGTCGACGTACTGGCGTGCGATGGCGACGAATTCAGGCGTCGTCTCCCACCAGTCACGCCCGCCCTTCAGGTGGCGATCGCCGCCGGGGTTCTCGTGCTCCCAATCGTTGCCTACACCAACCGATTCTCCCCAGTCGAAGGCGTGCGAGTAATAGAAGCCAAACTTCAGCCCGTGCCGACGGGCGGCATCCGCCAGCGCCCGCATCGGATCCTTGCCGTAGGGCGTAGCGGCCACCACGTCGTAATCCCCCACCGCCGTGTCGTACATGGCAAAGCCGTCGTGGTGTTTGGCCGTGATGACGAAGTAGCTCATGCCGGCGCTCTTGGCCGCGAGCATCCACGCGTCGGGATCGAATCCGCTTGGCGCAAATCGACCAGCAACCTCGGCCCGGTAGACCGCTCGGGGGATCTTGCGAATGCGCTGGATGTGCTCGGCGTAGCCCTTGACCGGCTTGCCCTCCCAGACTCCTCCCAGCGCAGAGTAGACACCCCAGTGCACGAACATCCCGAAGCGCGCCTGACGCC
>JANNNO010000032.1:0-19193 GCA_031398585.1 Myxococcales bacterium
CTCCGTCCTGACCGGCTTTCCGCCGTTGATAGCTAATGCTGGCATTGTCTATTTTCCAAAATTCCGTTGTCGACTCGCAACCGTCCAGCCCCAAGCACCGAATCCTCCGCCCCCCGCAGGCCGTCGCCGTTAGCGCGCTCCCTGCATCCGCTCGAGCAAATTCAGCATCGCAGAATTGGTTTCCCAGGCAGACAAGAAGTTCCCCCGGTCCGCCCCCCCTGGTGACAGCGCCAAAGTATGGCGCATCACTGGCAGCATGTAATCGCGCAGGACATTCGTCTCGCTCGCGCCGGGGTCACGCAGCAGCGATCCCTGCGCCGCGCCGAGCCCCCACCACTCGATAACATTGCCGCGATCGAGAAGCTTCACGCGGGTATCGCGGTAGTCGAGCTCGATCTCGAAGATGGGATAGCTGCTGCCGATGAGGCCGATCATCATGACGGGCGCGCCCTGCCACGCGAACGCCAGACTCAACGTCGGATCGTCCGCAAACGCATCGGCCTCGCTCCGAAGCACCCGCGGTTCGTCGAATGCGACCGGCACGCCGAGCAGGAACGACAACAGATCCAGCGCGTGGCTGCCATTGTTGAGAAACCCGCGCTGATAGCGCACGACCACGCCACCTAGCCCAGCCAGCGGGCCGCCCGGCCGCGCCGCCAGCCTCTCGCGCAATCGGACGTACCCGGGAGCGAAGCGCCGGATGTAGTTGACCACCACGGCGCCACGCCCTCCCTCGAAGGCCGCCCGCATCGCCTGAAGATCCGCCACCGAGGTTGCTATCGGCTTCTCCAGAAGCACGCGGCCGACGCCCGCCTGGAAACATCGCAACAGCAGCGGCGCATGGGTCGCCGTCGAGCTCGCAATGCACACCAGATCCCGCCCCGCGAGGGCGTCCGAATCAACCTCGGAGAGGGGCAGTGCGAGGGCGGCGGAATCAACCTCGGAGAGGGGTAGCCCCCCGTAGATGCTCGCGATTTTGGCGGCGCGGGCGGGGTCGATGTCCGCCACGTCGAAGGGGATGCCGAGGCGGGAGAGGGCCTTGGCGTGGGTGAGGACCTCGTCGCTGGCGAGGTCGTAGCCGGCTCCGATGTTGCCGCAGCCAATGAGAAGGGCCGACCGCGCCGGCCCCTCCTCAGGGCTCGGCACGATGCCGTTCCAGGAAGGAGTGTTTGACCTCCGCGAGCCGCCAGTCTTCCTCGTTGTCGATGTCCTGGACTTCTGTCTCGGGCATCACCAGCGCCGCCATGTTGTCCATCAGCAAGCGCCGTTGTGCCTGAAACGGAGCCACCCGGAAGAAATAGAACTGCCCGCAGTCGTGGTACGCGGGCGGCAGATCCTGCGACCGCCGCAGAGCGTTCTCGGGCCAGTTGAAGGCGACCCGTCCGTCGTCGAGCTTGAACGACCGCCAGATCGGAAACGAGAACGGCGTCACCGGAATCACGCCATCGGCGGCCTTTTCATCCAGTAGCGCCCGCGCCCGCTGCAGTTTTTCTGGCGTGATAAAGGGAGCCGTCGCGTAGAGGCAGCAGCCGATCTCGAAGCGTCGCCCCCGCGCTGCGTATTCATCGAGGACCTCGAACAGCACGTCAGCGGTCGTTGCGTGATCGTTCGACGTCGCCGCCGAGCGCCGAAAGGGCACGAGCGCGCCGGCACGCTGAGAGATCGCCGCGATCTCGTCATCGTCGGTGCTGACCATCACCTCGTCGAAGAGCCCCGAAGCGATGGCTGCCTCGATCGAATACTCGATGATCGGCCGGCCACGGAACTCCCGCACGTTCTTGCGCGGGATGCGCTTGCTCCCCCCGCGCGCCGTGATGATGGCCACCGAGGACCCACCAGAGTTGGAAGTCGAGGAGATCCCGCTGTTTTTCGAGGCTGAAGAGGACAAGGCGAAAGTGTCGAAGGCTTGATCGGCCGCGCGATCCCTGTCAATAGTCGCGTGGCGCGAAGGGGCCCCCCGCTCCGTGCTCGGCGCCTCGCCTCACCCACATGCAGACCTGCAGCCGCTGCCTCTACACCTCGACACATCCGCTCTACCTGACCTTCGACAGGGCGGGCATCTGCAGCGGCTGCCGCGTACACGAGGAGAAGGACCAGCTCGACTGGGCCCCCCGCCGGGAAAAGCTGCGCGAGATCCTCGAGGCCTTCCGCAACCGCTCCGAAAGCAACTACGACTGCGTCGTTCCCGTCTCGGGCGCCCGCGATTCGTACTTCATCGTGCACACCCTGAAGCACGACTTCGGGATGAACCCGCTGCTGGTCACGTACAACAAGCAGTACAACACCGACCTCGGCATCCGGAACCTCGCCAACCTCCGCATCCGCCTCGGCTGCGACATCATCACGCTGACGGTCGATCCCGAAGTGGTCCGCCGCATCACCCGCGCGACCCTCCGCCGCTTCGGCAGCATGTACTGGCATTGCCTCGCCGGGCAGACGGTCTTCCCCGTCTCGATCGCGGTGAAGCTGAAGATCCCGCTCATCGTCTGGGGGGCGCACCAGGGCGTCGACCAGGTCGGTATGTTCTCGCACCTCAACGAGGTCGAGATGACCCGCAAGTACCGCAAGGAGCACGACCTGTTCGGCGTCGAAGCCGACGAGCTCGTGCATGAGACCGACGGCATCCGCGCCGGTGACGTGCTGTCGTACCGCTATCCCGAGGACGCGGAGATCGAACGCGTCGGCGTGCGTGGCATCTACCTCAACAACTACATTCGATGGGACACCAAGGCCCAGCACGAGGCGATGCTCGACCGCTACGACTACGAGACCGCGCCGCAGACACGCACGTTCGACACCTATAACGACGTCGACTGTTTCAATTACTCCGACGTCCACGACTACCTCAAACTCTGCAAGCACGGCTACGGCAAGGTGACTGACCACGCCAACCGCGAGCTGCGCTTGCGGCGGCTCACTCGCGAAGAGGCGCAGGCGCAGGTCGACCACCACCGCCGCATCGAGCCTCGCCATCTCGACCAGTTTCTCGACTGGATGAAGATGCGCCGTTCAGGCTGGGAGTTCGTGCTCGATCACGTGCGCAACCCGCGCTTCTGGCAGCGCAACT
Organism: Myxococcales bacterium; assembly: GCA_031398585.1. Taxonomy (GTDB): domain Bacteria; phylum Myxococcota_A; class Polyangia; order Fen-1088; family Fen-1088; genus JANNNO01. The sequence continues at coordinate 3,068 of JANNNO010000032.1, forward strand.
CGGCCTGGCAATGGGAGCTGACCCCTCCCGATCCGCGGGCTCAACCCTCAGCGTCCGCCATCGAAAAGGCGCGGCTCGAGCTGCTCCCGGCCGCCGCGCGTACCGGCTTTCGCCTCACGCCGACCAAGCGCCCCGGATACGAGGACAACCGCTACATCTTGATCGGCAAAGGTCACCCAGGCATTTGAAGCCGACCGCTCGCCGGGCAGCCAAACCCGTGCCTGGCTGTCGTGTCGCGGTCGCGGTTCGTGAGGTGGTGGCGACGCGAAATCCGAGCCGTCGGGGCGCGACAGCGTGGTCGGCGGCTCCATCCGATCAGTCGGCGAGGGCTGTCGTCCGTAGGGCGGCGTTGTCCCCACGTACGAGCCATTCCTCGCGAAAGAACGCCGCATACACGACGTCGACCGGTCGGCTCTCCCACTGCACGTGGGCGACGCGGCGGCCGTCGTCGCGCATGCCCACCCGCCGCATGAGACGGATCATCGGCTCGTTCACGCCGAGTGTCCCCGCGGTCATCTTGCGTAGGCCTTGCGTGACGAGCAGGAACTCGGCCGCCAGCAGCCAGGCCGCGGTCGCGACGCCTCGGCCTCGCGTGGCGGGATCGCCGACGAGGATGCCAACGTCGCCGACGCCGTCCTGCGCATTCACGTAGCCGGTCATCGTGCCGACGTGCCGGAGCTCATCGCCGATCGGCGCCAAGATCGCCCAGAAGAAGTTGGGGCTCTCGACGAACCCAGCGGCGTACTGCCGGCAGGACTCCAGAGAATGGCGGCGATTGCGCTGCTGGCTGAAGCGGACGGTTGCGGGATCGTTCAACCAACTCACGTATCGTTCGTGCAGGTGACGATCGACATCGAATGGCTCGAGAGTCGCAAGTTCACCGCGCAGGACAGGGGATTTCGCCATCTCTCGGGAATCCTACGGCATCGCAGGGAAGAGGCCGGGGTGGATCGCATGCCTCTGCCACAACCCCTGGTTTGGAGCGAGTGCCGGCCCTGCGCCGCCCCCGCTTGGCTGACCAACTGTCTGTGCGGCGCCGTTCGTGCTGGCTCGCCGTTGTGCTGGCGCGCCGTTCGCGCTAGCGCGCCGTTGTGCTGCCGACACAGGCGATTGCTAGCGCAATATGGGCTGGCCGGGGCGCGTGTCGAGGGTGGCCGCGTTCAGCTGGCGAGCAGGGCGATCGCGACGGCGCTGGCGACCGCGACGGCGGTGATCGCGATGGTGAGTACGCGCTTGGACGGGCCGGCGCCGGCGCTACGAGCGGTGGCAGCACGAGGCTGGGCGGAGGCCGCCTTGGCGGGGCCGTCGAGATCGCCGCCGGGTCGCCAGTTGGCGGGCGTTTCGTTGGCGCGCTTCTTCTTCGGGTCGACCGAAACCGCCATCGAGAAGTCGGCAAAGGCGATCGCCTCGGGCGAAGCCGCTGGTCGAGGCACACCGGCCGACGATCGAGCGGCGGCAGCGGGATTGGCCGGGGCCGGCATGGGCGCGCCGGCCGAGGGAGGAAAGTGGCTGGGATTGGCGAGGCTGGCGGAGATCTCGCCGCTGGTCAGTCCGGCAAGCTCGTTCACGGGCGCGCCATTGCCCTGGGGGGGGCCGACCGCGATGAGCGCGCTGTCGCCAAACATTGGCAAGAGCGGCGATGCATCGTTGGACGGGGCGAGAAGCATCTCCAGCGGTGGCGCCTCGGTCGACACGATCGTCGCGTCCACTTCGCCGGCTTCCTCATCGGTCACACCCGGGATCGCCAGTGTGGCAAAGGCAGGCACGAAGGCTTGAGCAGCGGCGGCGCTGGGCGGTTGGGGGGGGGCCGGTTGGTTGCTGGCGGTGGGGCCGCTCAACCGAGCTGCGCCGGGGACCGCAAGGGCGGAGTCGGGCGAAGGCGCCGGCTGTCCGTAAGTCTCACCTGCTTGCAGGCTGCTCTCGGGCGGCTGGGCGGCGACACTCTCATCGCTCTGTTCGTGCCCGGGTGCAATCACCCCCAGATGGGCGTACGCATCGGGTGGCGACGGCACCGGCGCTGCCATCGCGGGCGGCGGGGTTTTCGGCGCAGATTCGGGCGCGGCAGCCGCGAGTGCGGGAGCTGAGACAGACACCGCGCCCGACCTGTCGACGAGGTCGAGGTCCATGAAGGCTTCGTCGGGCGAGGGGGGCGCTTCGGGGGATCGCTCAGTGGATCGCTCCGCGGGAAAGGACGGCACCGCGAATGGTCGCGACGGCGCGCTCGCAGCCAACATGGTCAGCGGCACCGACGCGAGGCGGGTGGCCGCACTGTCGGGCATCTCGAGGGCGGCTTCGGCGACGGCCGATGAGGTATTGGAGGCTTCCTCCTCGTCGGCGGCTCGCAGCTCGAGCAAAATGGCGGCGAGCGCCGAGGGTTTGCCGCTGCCGGCCACGTCGAGAATGGCCGTTGGTTCGTCGGTGAAAGGTTGTTCGTCGATCGTGGGCGTGGGCGTGGCGACTACGGGGGGGCGATGAGAACCCGTCACGACAGCAGCGGGCAACGCGCCGGTGAAGCCGACGCGGGCCATGGTGGCGGGAGCGGGCATGGGGCCGCCAACGGGGGCGGGCCGAAGCTGCATGATCAGTCGCACGAGCGTGCCGACCTCGACGCCGACGTCGATGCCGCGCAGGTCGCGGACGATGTGCCGGAAGGCGGCCTCGGCGTCGGCGGCCGTGGTGCGCTTTTCCGGGGCGGCATCCATCAAGCGTTTGAGCAGTGGCCTCAACTTGGCGGACATGGGGCGCGTAGCCGGGAAGACAGCAATTCCCGGCGGTGGCGCGGGAAGTTCGATAGCGGCGAGCGCATCGAGCATGGCGCCGAGCGAGTAGAGGTCGACGGAGGGATCCATCGCGCTTCCCTCGGGCTGCGGTTGGCGGAGCTCGGGTGCGACCAGGGCGGCGCGACCGGCGAGTAGAGTCATCTCGAGCGGCGAGGCGACGGCGGCGAGAAGGCCGAAGTCGAGTAGCTTGATCGCGCCTTGGGGCGAGATCATCACGTTCACCGGCGACAGGCCGCCGTGAACCGCGCGGGTGCTGGCTCCGTGGGCGGCGGCGAGGCCGGCTGCGATCTCGGCGCCGATGGAGGCGAGGACGGCGCCCCAGACGGAGGGCGGCAGAGCACGAGGGCTGGTGTAGCTGCTGAGGTGGTCCGCCAGCTCTTGCAGCGAGACGCCGTGGACGAATTCGCAGGCAACGAACGCTGAATTGGTCGCTAGCCCGTGCTCGCTGATGGGGGCGATGCGGGGATCCTTCAGCGTCATCGCGAGTCGGGCGGCTCGCAGCATGGCCTCGGCGGCCTGGGGCTTACGGGCGAGCGCGGCGGATTGCAGGCAGGTCAGGCGAAAAAGGCGATCGAAACCGCCCAGTCCTTGCACGCGGGCGCGGAAGGTCTCGAGGGGGCCTTCGGCACTGAGCCGTTCTTCACAGCGGAAGCGGCCCATCAGCCGGGCTGACGCGGCTTCCGGGTCGGGTGGCGTGCTTGATTGCGGACGCGAGGACTCCCACATTTCGGGTGGTACTATCGGAAGGTCCATGCGGCTTCTGGACTGGCTTTCCACGCGCGCCGTCAGTTTCGGGCGAGAGGTTGCCGACGCTGGCAGCGCGGCGGTTTACGTTCGTCAGCTGCTCCGCGGCAACCGGATCCCTTTCGAGCCGTCGGTGGTGACGCCGGCGGTGTCGGGGGAGGAGCGACCACCGGTGTTGCTGCTGCACGGGTATCTGGCCACGCGGGGCTCGCTGCATCTGCTCGAGCAGCGGCTCTCGGAGCGGGGGCATCTCGTGTTCACCTACCGAATCGGACCGCTCAACGTGGGGGGCATCCGGCAGTCGGCGGGGCTCATCGCGCGCAAAGTCGAGGCGCTGGTGACTCAGACGCCGGTGAAGAAGGTCAACATCGTCGGCCACTCGATGGGGGGCCTCGTGGGGCTCTACTTCGTCAAATGCCTGGGTGGGCGCGACCGCGTGAACAAGCTGGTGCTGCTCGGCAGTCCCCTGGGAGGGACCTGGTCGGCGGTGCTGGGGCTGGTGACGGCGCCGCTCGGACGGGCGAGTGTCGAGCTGCTGCCCTCGAGTCCGTTGCTGCGCGAGCTGCGCGAGCGGCCGATGCCCGCGTCGGTCGACGTCGTGACGGTTGCCGGCGATCGTGACTTCTTCGCGCCGGATGGAACCGCACGGCTCGAGGGCGCGCGTCACGTGACGGTGGATGCGACCCACTCGGGGCTCCTCGTGGATCCCCGAGTGGCCGATGCGATTGATGGTGTTTTGCGCGGGCCGCGCGAGCCGGGCGCTTAACGCCGGGATTTGCGGCGGCGGGCGACCACGAACGCGACGCCGAGACCGCCCAGCAAGGGGAGCAGCCCGAGGCGGGGTTGCTTGCCGTTACCGACGCGGCAGCCGCAGTCACCTTCGTCTTCGGGGGTGGGCTTCCTGCCGGCGTCGCCGCCGGTCCCGCTATCAGTGGCCACCCCACCGTCGACTGACGGGCCCCCGCCGTCGCGGCCGGTGTCAGAGCCGCCGACCTCACTAGACAGCACGTCCGACCCGCCATCGGCAGCGTCGCCGCCGTCGCCGCCTCCATCGGTTGGTCCGGGCTCCACCGGCAACTCGACTGGCAACTCCGCTGGCAGGTCCACTGGCGGCGGAATGTCCGCCCACGCCGCCCCACCAACCGCGATCAACAACGACAAACTCAAGCCAAGCGTCTTCCACATGCCCGCTCTCCTCAGCAAACCCCATACCCACTCCCCTCCAATAATTCCCAGTCCTTACCGCCCCGATTTTCCACCGAGGTTGATTTTCCCGTCGCCCGCCGGACGCGTTTGTCGTGGGAGACAGGCCCTGACCTGTAAGCAAGTAAGCGGCCCTCGCAAGCGGCTCTCCCAGGTTGATTTCGCGGGGCCTCGAGGGGGCTTCGTGAACGCGCTCCGAGGTTGATTCTTTTAGGGGAGCAACGATGTGGGGGGGGTGGACTGAGAAAGGGTGCGAGGTGCCTTGGGGTGGGGGTGAAGGGCCCCGTCCCGATAGAGGGAGACGCGGTAGAGCGTGGCGAAGGTGAACGCGGGCGCGGCGTTGCCCTGTCCGCCGACGAGTTCACCGCCGCGACGGACGTTGTCGAGCAACCAGGCCGGAAGTCGGACGTGGTAGGGATTGCGAGCGATCTCGCCCACGTGGAATGAAAGGGCGGCGCACAGGTCGGCGACATCCGACGTGCTGGATTCCACCATCAAGTTGGGATCGTCCATTGCGCCCCAAAACTCGGTTTCCACCACGGTCGTCATCAACCCCGGAAGGCGCGCCAGGGCGTCGAGGCCCAGGTGATGGGTGCCGATGTGGGTGCCGTTCCAATCCTTGGAATGCGGGACGAAGACGATCGACGGGCGAAGGCGGGAGAGGACCGTCGCAAGTTTGTCGACGCATGCGTTCCAGTGGACGGGATCGCTCGTCCTGGCCGTGGCGGTGATGCGCTCGAGCCCGGCTGTGTCCACGTCCTCGCATTCGAAATCGAGGTAGCGACATGCGCCGGCGAGTTCCGACCGCCGTTCTGCGCGTCGGGCTTGGTTGCTACCCAGGGTGACGGCCACATTCACCACCCGGACACCGGCCTCGCGACGCAACCTCAATGCGAGGCCGCCCACGATGCATTCATCATCCGGGTGAGGCGCGAGAATCACCGCCACGGGGGCCTCGGCGCCTGCCACGGCCTGCGGCGAGCCCGATAGACCTCCACGCGGAAGCTTTGTCGCCCCCTGGTGGGCCGTGGCCAGGGACTCCACGAAGCCGAGGTACGGGTTGCTCATGCCGGGCATCTTGAGAACTGTGCACGCAACCGGTCAAGACGCGCGCCCTCGGCGGACAGCGAATTGAGCCGAAGGTCGAGCCCTTCCCAACAATGGAAATCAACCTGGGAGGCCGGGGAGCCCGGGGCACTGCGGAGACCGTGTTCGAAGAGAGCGACCTCCGAACGTCCGCCGCAGAAGCCGACAGCGGACGAAATCAACCTGGGAGGCCCGCCTGCGACCTGGACGGAAATCAACCTGGGAGGCCCGCCTGCGACCCGACGAAATCAACCTGGGAGAGGGGCGGGCGGTGGAGCTAAGTGGCGGGATTGAAAATAGAAAACCCGGCGCGCCGAGGGAGGTGGCGGGCCGGGTGGCGGGGGGGGACTTGGGGGGCGGTTAGGCGTGGAGGGCGGCGGCCTTTTTGGCGCGGGCGCCGGTCTGGGCTGCCTCTTCTTCGTCGTCAGGCAGCACGATGTTCAGCTCGAGGACGTCGTAGCCCCCGCTCTGGTCCACCTTCACCGACACGTTCTGAAGGTCGATGTGCTCGTACTTGGCCAGGACTGCCAGCAGCTCCTGTTGAAGCTGGGGCAGATAGTCCGGGCCGCCTCGCGTATTCGTCCGCTCGCGGGCGAAGATGACCGACAACCGATCCTTTGCGGTGGATGCCGTCTTCGGGCGTTTGCGGAAAAAATCGAGCAGCGTCATGGAACCTCCCCTCCTAGCTGAACAGCCGCGAGAGAATCCCGCGCCTCTCCTCCTGAATGAACCGGTGCGCGCGTTCTTCGCCAAGGAAGCGATAGATGACGTCCTGATAGGCCTGCGCCACGTCGCTCGCGTCGTCGAGAACCGCCGGCGTGCCCTTGTTCGACGACAGCAACACCGCCTTCGACTCCGGAATCACACCGAGTAGCGGAATCCCGAGCAGCTCGAGCACGTCCTCGACACCCAGCATCTCGCCCCTCTTCACCTGCGCCGGTGAGTAGCGCGTGAGCAGAAGGTGAGTCTTGATCGGGTTGCCGCCAGCCTCCGCTCGGCTGGTCTTCGAAGCGAGAAGCCCAATCACCCGGTCCGCGTCGCGCACCGACGAAACCTCGGGGTTGGCGACGACGATCGCCTCGTCCGCGAAGTACATCGCCATCTGCGCGCCCTTTTCGATGCCGGCCGGCGAGTCGCAGATGATGTAATCGAAGCCCATCTCGCGAAGCTCGCTGATGACCCGACCGACGCCTTCCGGGCTCAGCGCCTCTTTGTCGCGCGTCTGCGAAGCCGCCAGCACGTACAGCGTGTCCACCCGCTTGTCGCGGATGAGCGCCTGGTTCAGCTTGGCCTCGCCGCGGATGACGTTGATGAAGTCGTACACCACGCGTCGCTCGATCCCGAGCACGAGGTCGAGGTTTCGCAGACCCACATCGAAATCGATCGTGGCGACCTTGTGCCCCAGCATGGCGATGCCGGTGGCGATGTTGGCGCTGGTGGTGGTCTTTCCAACCCCGCCCTTACCCGACGTGACGACGACTACTTTGGACACTTGTGCCTCCCTCGACGAAGTCCTTCTCATCACTAAAGGGCAGGTTGGCCTGCCCCACAAATTTTTCACCTGTTTTTCACGCGTCCGAACTTATCCACAGGCCGCGCAGGCCTGCTTCCTCGCCGGGGGAAATCGCCCGCATGAGAAGTTCGCACCGGCCGCGTTGGTCCCGCGAAGCTCGTAACGCAGGTGCGACTCTCAGCCGCCGACGACGTCGAAGCGATCGCACCTTGCCTGCTGGCGCGTCGGGCCGCTCTGCCTCCAGAGGATTCGGCGACCGGCGGCGGCGCTGACGTCCGGTCGGAGCAAGTCGCCGACGGGAGCGAAGTCCGGTGAGCCGGAAGAGTCTGCGTTCGCAGCAAATCGGACGCGAGTATAGACGACCGATCCGGCGTCGAACAGTCAGTTCGACCGGCCCGCTGCCCAATTTGCAATTGAAGATCGCAGACGCGATCCGAGCGTCGCTCGTTACAGCGCCGTGATTACGCAGGCACCGTTTTGCAGCGAGATCTGCACCGACTTGCCGCGGTTCTCTTTCGGGATGTCATCGAATGTGAGGTGCGCCCCCGCGATCGCGATCAGCTCCGCTTCGAACTTCTGGCAGAAGATCCGCGCATCGCCATAACCCTTGGCGCCCGCCACCGCGCGCCCGCGCAGGGTCGAGTAGACGTGAATGTTGCCGTCGGCGATGATCTGCGCGCCCGGATTGACCGGCGCCAGCACGATGAGGTCGTTCTTCTCGGCGTAGATCAGCTGCCCGGATCGCACTGGCTGCCTGATCACCAGCGGCGCCCGGTGCCCGCCCTGGCCCGGCTGTGGCCGCGGCGGCATCTGCGGCGGTTGCGACGAAGCGGTCGGCGCTGGGCCCACGGCACCGACCGGAACCGATGGCGTCGGCGTGCGCGACTGCGGCGGCGGTGTCCCGAGCCCTGCATCCCGTTCGCGATCGCGCTCCCGCTCGCGTGCTTCGAGCCGAGCCTCACGTTCGCGCGCCTCGCGCAGCTCGCGCACTTCGCGGCCGACTTGAGTCACCTCGCGATCCAAGAACGGACGTGACCCGACCGGCTGCCCATCACGCGCTTCGCGGCCGCCACCGGGCCCGCGATCTTCACGCCGGTCGTGCGCCTGCGCTCCCGCTCGCGGCGTCGGCTCGGCTGGCGATGCCGCATTGACGGCGGTTTGCACACCCGGTGCTTCCGGATCGCCCGCCGGCCGCGTCGCCGATAGCGTCACGATGCCGAGCCCAGCGGCGGCGGCCATGGGGCGATGGGCATCGTCGATGTTGGTCACTGCCACCGGCACGACCTTGCACACCGACAACGCCCGCACGAGCGCGGCGAGCGGAAAGCCCTCGACGCCGCCTTCGATGTCGCCCACGTCGAGCACGATGGGCGAATTTTGAAAGAACTGCGGGAACTGCATCACCTTGGCGCGCAGCTGACGCTCGATGAGATTGAGGTCGCGCGAGCGAAGCCGCAGCACGGTCAGCGAGGACATCACCCCTTTCAGGTCGAAGGCCGCGCGCGAGCGGGTGAAGGCGGCCACGTTGCTCTCGGCGAATGCTCCGTCGGGGGAAGTGACGTCCATCGATGTGTTTGACCTCGTCGCGATTGTGAGCCCACGGGGCGCCTGGTCAAATTTCCGGTGGGACAGGGGGGCGCGGGTAGGCGCATGTGAAAGCGGGTGTGTAGTCGCTTGCGCACCAAAACCGCGCAACCCGGTAATTCGTTTTGCAGGCGCTACGCACAAATCACGGAATCGTGGCGCTTTTCGACTTGCTGCGAATTGGCCCGCGTTCTGCAAAGAGCTCTGGGGTCAGCAAGGCTCCCAGGAGGAATTATCAAGATGTCCGCATCCGCTCTTCGCAACAGCCCCGCCACCGCGCACCGCACCCAGGTCGTCGGCTCGGGCTCCGTCGTCACCACCGGCCGCCCCCAGACGGCAAGCCACCGTGACGATCGGTCGCAAGCGCGCCTCACGCCGGCCCAGCCGATCGTTCTCGAGCCACACTGGCAGGCTACGATCGAGAGCGCGACCGACTAGCTCCCACCCGCCCGCGGCGGACCTGCAACGGCTCTTCGGAGTCGCCGCGGGTCAGGGCAAAAGGAGATCCTTTCGCGTCGTCGCGCGAGCGGTACCGCTCTCCCAGGCGCCTTCTTATAGGATGCGCGGCCCATGCGAGCTCGGCGCAGTGTCGTTTCGTCAGCAGTGATCGCCACCGCCGTGACCTGGCTGGGGAGCCCCTCGGCGTTGCTCGCCCAGACCGCCGGCGCGACGACCGAGCGTGCTGTGGCAGCACCCGGGATCCCCGCACCCGTCGCCCCTTCACCCGACGAGCCGCCGCCCCTCACCATCGCGGAGCTCCGCCGTGGCCTGGCTGCCAAGCCGACCGGGCCGGCGCTCGCCACCCTGGTCGACAAACTTCGCCGCTGGTTCGGCGCCGACGCGATCAAGGCGGGCATGGGCGCCAAGGTCGATGGGGCCGACGCGGTCTTCGCCATCGAGGCGCCGGCGGCCAAGGCGGTCGCCGTCCGATCCGTCGACGGGCTCGTCCGCTTGCCCCTCGAACCGTTGGCCGGCAGCGAGCTCTGGCTGCGCATCGAGACCTTCGGGGATGGCACAGCGCTGAGGTTCGCTTACGACGTCGACGGCCGGCGCCTGGGCGCAGCCGACGTCGAGACCTTCTCGCCGCTGCCCGACCACCTGCCCCAAGCGGGAGTCCCTCGCGGCAAAGTGATCCCGCAGAAGCGCTGGAAGAGCGCCGTCTTTGCCGGCACCGAGCGCGACTGGTGGATTTACGTGCCCGCGCAGGCGCGCTCCGGCCGACCGGTCGGCGTGGTGGTCTTTCAGGACGGCGGTAACCACTTCGTCAAACCGGTGCCGGCCGTGCTCGACAACCTCATCCACAAGGGCGAGATACCGCCCACCGCGGCGGTTTTCATCAACCCCGGAGTGTTTGCCGACGGCCGTCGCAACCGCGCCGTCGAGTACGAGACGATGTCCGCCGACTACGCGCGCTTCATCACCGACGAGATCCTCCCCGAGGTGGAAAAGACCGTGAAGCTGCGCAAGGATCCGCAGAGCCGCGCCATCGCGGGCATGTCATCGGGCGCGCTGTGCGCCTTCACCGCGGCCTGGCACAAGCCGGATCAGTTCGGCAAGGTCCTCTCCTGGGTGGGCACCTACACCAACGTCGGTCCCACGGCGGCGACGTCCGAAAGTGGCCACGACTATCCTGCGCTCGTGCGACGCGGGCCGCGCCGGCCGGTGCGGATCTTCCTGCAAGCCGGGCAGCAGGATCTCGAGCAAGAGGCGGGCAGCTGGGCCCTGGGCAACGCGCAGATGGAACGCGCCCTCATCCACGCGCGCTGGGACTTTCGCATGGTCTGGGGGCACGGGTTTCACAGCACGAAGCACGGCCTGGCCGTCCTGCCCGAGGCGCTACGTTGGCTCTATCGTGACCACAACGCCACGACGCCGCGTTCGAACTGAAAGCGGAACGCGGGTCAGTCGCGCAGCGAGCGCGCGGCAGGTACGAAGCGACCGCCTCTAACCCCGCCCACGGCCGCCAGAGCGCTGTGCAGAGCCGGCACCGAAAAGGCGATGCGCCCCTCGTAGGAATCGAGCCGCAAGGTCCGCTTGTTGGTCTCGACGCCCGAGGGAGTCTTCTGAATGAGCAGCAGCTCGACCGTCGGCTGTGGCGTCGACGTCGGCAACGCCCAGGCGACCGTGACGCTGTCGTCGCGCGCATCCACGGCGATCCCGGGGGCCCGCGGCAAAGGGATGGGAGCTGCCGGGATCTCCTCGGTGGCGCCGGTGCCCCAGGCCCGCTCGAGTGCTGCCAGTCGCCCCAACCAACGACTTTTGCGAGGCGATCCGGGATGGCTGTCGACCAGGCGGCGATAGATCGCGATGGCCTCGTGCGGGCGTCCCTGCCGCGCGCAGAGCTCGGCCATGGTCTCGGTCTCGAAGAGCTGGTGTTCGCTGTCTTTCACTGAATGATCTCCCGCGTCCGGGCGATGTCCCGATCGATCTCGGCACGCAGCGCTTCGACGGAATCGAACCGGCGCTCCGGTCGCAGGTATCGTTCGAAGGCCAGACGCACGTTCGAACCGTAGAGATCTTCACCGGGATAGTCGAGCAGATACGCTTCGACGGTGATCGGCGCCGCTCGTCCCTCGGTCGGTGTGAAGGTCGGATTCGTGCCGACACTGACCGCGGCAGCGAAGCTCTGTCGGCGATCGAGCAGGTGGGCACGCGCGGCGTAGATCCCGGTGGCAAAGGTGAGCGGCACGGCGGGCTGCACATTCGCGGTCGGGATGCCGAAGCCACGGCCGCGACCAGCGCCGCGCACGACCTCGCCCTCGATCTCGGGCGGACGACCGAGCAGTCGCTGTGCCTGCTCGACCTCACCGGCAGCCAGCAGCTCGCGCACCTTGGTCGATGACACCGGCGTGCCTTCGATTTGAACCGCCGGGACCACGTGGACACCGAAGCCATGGCGCCGCCCGAGCTCGTTCAGGATGGCGGCGTTGCCCGCGCGTTTTTTCCCGAAGCAGAAGTCGTAACCGATGACGACGTGCGCGACGGCGAGACCCGCGATGAGGACGTCCTGCACGAAAGCCTCGGGTGTGAGCGCGGCGAAAGCGGCGTCGAAGGTCTCGACCAGGGCGAAGTCGGCGCCTGCCTGCCCCAGCAGCTCGAGCCGCCGTTCGAGCGGCACCAGGAGCGGGAACCGGGTGGTGGGCGCGAAGAACTGCGTCGGATGCGGATCGAAGGTGAGCACGCCCGCGCGGCTGCGGTCGGCGGTGGCCAGCGCCCGGGCCTTGGCGACCAGTGCCTGGTGGCCAAGGTGAACGCCATCGAAGTTGCCCAGCGCCACGGCTGGCGCCGAACGCGCGGCGGAACTCCCGCCCGCGAGTCCGGCAGCGTAACGCTGGCGACCTCGGGCAACCTGCATCGCTCCCGGATATACGGGGCTTCACGTCGGCGTCAAGGCGGAAGAATTCGACAGACCGGGCGACTTGGCGTTCGATGGCAGGGCTGTGGCGACGCCCGTTCCGCGCCGAGGACCGTTAGCTCTCGAGCTGTCGCTCGGGGGCGGCGTCGGCATTTTGCTCCTGCTGGCAGCCCCGCTAGGGCTGGATCGGGTGGCGATGGCCCCCGCCCTGGCTGCCGCACTCGGCGACCGCGGTGAGGGGGCGCCCGGCACGCCGGTGCTCGTGGTCCTGGTCTTGCGCCTGGTCGCGCTGATCCCGCTGGCGGATTTTGCGACCCGGGCGAACGCGGCGGCGGCTCTACTCGGCGGCTTCGCGGTGGTCATGCTTGCGCGACTCGCCCTGCGGTTCCTGCGGGCCCACACACCGCTGGCGGCGGCGGTGCTTCCCGAGGACGACGACGACGACGAGCCGCTCATGGAGCCGGCGCGAGGGCCGGTTCCGGTTCGGCTGGCCGTGCCTGCCGCGCGCACCACGCCTGTGCGAGCGTTTCCGGTCGGCCTCGGCTCGGTCCGCACGAAGGCGGGCGAAGCGACCCAGAGCGGTCGGCCGGACGCTGGCTATGAGGATTGGGCCGACGCGGGTGGTGAGAGCCTCCGCGCGCCCAGCGCAGGACTGGTTCGCGACGCTTCGCCCGTGACCTCGTCGATTGCCCCGGCGGCGGTGGGGCCGGTGCCAGGTTGGGCGCCACCGGGTGAGTCGCTCCTGCACATGGGGCCCGCGCAGCCGCCGCTCGTTGCGCACGAGATCTTCGGCGTCGTAGGCGGGGTCGTCTGCCCCTTGCTGGCGTTTGCCATCTTCACGACGTTGAGCTCGGACGTCGATGCCGCCCTTTCGCTCGCTTTGATCACGACCGTCTGGTCGCGACTGATTGATTTCGGGGGCCGCCCGGGTACGCCCCGGCGCGGGCTGACGCTCGCTTTGCTGGCGGGGCTGTCGCTGGGGGCCGATCCCTTGGTGCCGCTCTTCGTCTGCCCGCCGGTTCTCCTCGTCACCCTGCGGCTGGCTCGCCAGGGTGAGCTCTGGCCGCGTCTGGCGCCGATCGCTTTTGCGGTCGGGTGTCTGGTGCTGCTCCCGTTCGGTTCGGGGAACGCCCACGGGCCTATCGCCGAGGCGGCGCGGGCGATCGATGTCCTCGCCAACGGTAGAGCGGGCGAGAGCCTGCTTACCACGCTCGTCGAGGCGGCCGGTGGCTTCGGCGTGGTGGCGGTGCTGCTCTCTTTCGTGGGTGTCGCCGTGCTGGCCGTGCACAAGCCACGCGCGCTGGTCTTCGGCGCGGTCGGGCTCGTGCTAGCGCTGGCGATTGCGGTCGATCGCGGAACGCGCACCGCGGGCGCGGCGGATCTCATCGTGGCGGCTCTCCTGGTGGTGCCAATCACGCTGGGGCTGGTGCGGTTGGCGGCGACTCTCGGCGCGGCGGCGGGGGCGGGCGCGCTGGCGCTGGCGATCATCGCGACGGTCTGGCCGGTGGCCGATGGCGGCTTGGTTCGCTTTTCGCGCACCGGGCGGGTGCCCGAGGCGTTGCTGGAACGCGCTTATGGCGCCCTTGCGCCGGGGGCCATCGTGGATCCCGGCAGCGCCGTGATGGGGGATCTGTTCCGCTACGGGCGCGCGCTGGGGCTGCGACCGGATCTCACGGTCGTGCCGGGCGCGCTGGGGGCGCGGTCGGGGCGGTCGGACGGGCCGGCGCTGGAGAGGTTGCCGCTCGCGGCGGGGGCTGACAGGCGGTGATGGTGGGGCGCGTGGGGCCGCGCGACGGCCGCCCCTCACCCCGCGGACCCTTCGGCCCCGGGGCTTAGATGAAGTCGATGTGGGCGGGGGGCGCGGTTTCGGGGCGGCGGAGTTGGACGATGCCCTTTTGGTAGTCGTCGAGGGCTTCGTTCACTTTGTGCTGCAGGCAGAGCGAGCCGCACATCATCTGGGCATTGAAGGATGGGCCGGCCAGGTAGTTCATCACTTCCCAGTAGCGGTCCGAGGCCCAGATGTCCTTCCACCGTTGGTCGCAGATGTTCCCGATGTGGAACTTCTTGTAGCGCTCGTTGAAGAGCATGCCGCAGGGGGCGACCAGGCCGGAGCCCGAGATCTGAATCATGAACGGGGCGCCGTAGCAGCGCTGGTAGCTGCGTCCGCCCTTGGCCGCGATCTTGGACCACTTGACGACGACTTTGTAGCTGTCGTCGGAGAGCGCCTCGGCCTCGCGCAGCGTCGCGTAGAGCTTTTCGTATTGCGCGTAATCGACGCCGAGATCGCCGTCTTCGTTGTCAGAGCAATGTTTCAGAACGAGATAGTCGGGGCGTAGCTCGGCGCCGAGACGGGCCAGCGGCAGGATCTGATCGCCGTAGGTCGGCATGGTGACCATCTGCATGCCGATCGTCACGCCGAGGCCGCGCGTCTTCTTGATGTCGACCATGTCGCGGATGTTCTGGCAGACGCGATCGAACCATTCCGGTTTGACGCCCATGATCTGCGCGTAGCGGTCCTTCTCGCCGGCCGAGATGTTCACCCGCAGGTAGGTCAGATAGGGCAGGACCTCTTCCAGGCGCGGCCGCGTGAGGGCAAGGCCGTTGGTGCCGACCGCCATCGACAGACCGAGCTCGGCACCGTGGCGAACCGCATCGGCGAAGACGGGTGAAATTGTGCTTTCACCATCGGAGACGAAGCTGATGCCCTTGACGCCAATTTCCGCGCAGTCGTCGAGGAAGCGGAAGATCACGTCACGCGTGATCACCTTGCGATCGTTCTCCTGCAGCATGGCGTAGCAGAACTCGCACGCGTAGTTGCACGCGCGCGTGAGCGCCATGTCGATCGTGATGGGCGCGATCCGTTCGCCGCGCTCCCATTGCGCCACCCGATCCAGGTGCCAGCCGAGTTTGGTTCCGTCGAGAATGAGCTCGGTATGTTCGGTGAGACCACTCATGAATCTGCCTCTTTTGCGCTGGCCTTGATTGGCTTGCCACCGACCACCGCCAACCGTCGGAGCTTGTTTCGGTCCTTGCGTTCTTCGGCGTAGATCTCGAGCCGCGGATCGACCTTGTCCTTGATCACGCGCTCGATGTGCATCAGCAGCGCTTGCCGGTCGAAGTCCGCTGCAGGAAGAGCCACCACCACGCGCACGTCGTACTCGATCGCCGTGATCTCGAGATCACCAGCGGTGACGCCGAAGCGGGCCTCGAGCGCGAGATCGTTCGTCAGCGCGGTCTCGAGTGCCGCCAGCCGCTCGGTCGGAGTCGCGGTCCGCCACCAACGCCCGGTACCGCTGTCGTAGCGATTGTCCCGCTGGTCGTACCCGGTGAGCGATCGGTAGCGTGCGAGCGCATCGGCGATCAGCGTGGCGGGCAGGTCGAACATCGGGTGCGCCGAGCGCGGAAGCACGATTCCGGGAACCGGGCGTGGCTGGGCGGGATCGCGCAGGCTGGCCTCTAGGCGAAGCAGACCATGCTGGGCCGCCTCGAGCAGCGGCAGGCTCTCGATGAGGTCGCAAAAGCGCTCCATCAGGGCGCGGCGCGAGTCATCGGCACGAAATCGCGCCTCCTCGATGGTGTGAGTCGCGCGATCGATCTGAAGCCGGAGGGCCCCCATCGGGGCGCAGACGGCGATCACGGTGCGATCGGCAGCGCCGGCGGCCTCTGCACCATCGTCCCTGGCGCCGGCCTCCGCGAAACCCTCGTGGTGGATGTGCGTCGCGGCCAGGGCGCGCGCATAGATCTCGTCGGTCGGGGCGCGAGGTACGACGTCGCTCGGCGCATCGGACCTTCGCACGACCCTCGCGGCCTTCGGCGCGGCTTCGCTGGTCTGCACCTGCCGGCCGACGATGCCGTCGATGG
>JANNNO010000091.1:0-14061 GCA_031398585.1 Myxococcales bacterium
ACGGCATCACTGAGGCCGAAGCGACCGCTCAGATCGGCCTGCATCGGAAAGTGGAGCAGGCGTCCGCCGCGCTTTTCGCCCACGTCGTGGGCCATCACCGAGTAGCGCCCGTCGAACTGCAGCGCCACCGCTTTGGGCAGATCGATCGCGCCGTGCATGAAAGCCCCGTCCCCTTCGAAGGTCGACAGGTCTTCCCCGACAGCGTCGCGGGCGTAGCCGGTGATGATGCCGCCACCGGAAGGCGAATAGTGACACTGGGCGCAGCGGCTGGTCTCGCTCGAGAACTGCCACTGCGGGTAGGCCTGCGCCGTGCTCGGCTCGAAACCGAAAACGGCGAGGGCAGCGAGGGTAGCGCCCGCCAGCGAAATCCGCTGCCTCATCTGGCCGCCTGCGCGGCTTGCCCTAATCATTGTCGGCCCCTTCCAGAATCCACTTTTCCACGAGATCGATGTCGGCTTCCGCCAGAGGTCGATCCGGTGGCATCAGGTTGGCCCCAATTCCACGCATCATGTTGAGCAGGCGCGAATGCGCCGGATTGCCCTTCACGACGAGAGGTCGCAGCGGCTGCGGATCCGGCGCCTTCGTGAGGTTGCTGGGACGATTGGAGGGGATGCGCTGCTCGAACAGCGACTTGTACCCTGCCGTCGTCCCCGACAGGTCGAGGCCCGCAACCGCGGCCCCCTTGCTGTGGCAACTCGACGTGGCGCAGTTGGGTTGAATGATGGCCGGTGAGATGTAGCTCCACGACGCCGGTCGGTTTTCCTCGCCCCCGCACGCCCCCAACACCACCGATAGCGCCAGAGCCCCCAAAAAGCGGTCGTTCACGGGGTCAGATTATGCACAGCTTTGCGCCGCGACCAAGTGTTTCGCGGCCAAACCGCGACGGCGCCGCAGCGGTCTTAGTCGTGTTCAAGGTACGTGTAACCCGACAGCCCATCTTCATACATGCGGACGAGCGAACGCGTCTCGTCCAGGGTCATGCGGCCTGACCGAACCGACAGCTCCGCGAAGCGTCGCACGCGCGCCACCAGGTCCTCGCGCACGTAGCTGACGTACTTGAGCACGTCGGTCACGGTGTCGCCGGCCACGACGTGTTCAATCTGGTAGCCGCCGCCCGGCGCCAGCGATACGTGCACGGTGTTGGTGTTGCCGAACAGGTTGTGAAGATCGCCCAGGATCTCCTGATAGGCGCCGATCAGGAAGACGCCCAGGTGGTACTCGCGCCCGTGCACGAACGGGTGCAGCTCGAGCACGCTCTTGACGTCGCGGCGGTCGATGAAGTGGTCGATCTTTCCGTCGGAGTCGCAGGTGATGTCGGCCAGCACCGCGCGCCGTCCCGGCTCTTCGGTCAGCCTGTGGATCGGCATGATGGGGAAGAGCTGGTCGATAGCCCAGATGTCGGGCAGCGACTGGAACATCGAGAAGTTGCAGAAATAGGTATCGGAAAGAGCCTTTTCGAGCCCCTCGAACTCCTCGGGAACCTCGCGCATCTCGCGCACGATCTTCAGCACCTTCTGGCAGAAGGCCCAGAAGATGTCCTCCGCGATCACCCGTTCGGTGAGCGAGAGACTGCCAAGGGAAAAGAGTGACAGCGCCTCTTCCCGGTATTCGAGCGCGTCGTGGTACGCCTCGCGCACGTTCTTGCTCGAGACTTCCTTGTACTCGTCGAGCAGGTTGCGCACGACCCGCGACGCCTCGTCGGGAAGCTTCTCGGGAATGTTGCCCGACTCGAACTCGCCCACACCGAGGATGTTCATCACCAGCATCGAGTGGTGCGCGACCACCGCGCGGCCGGACTCGGTGACGATGATGGGATTGGGGACGCCGGCCGGGTCGCAGATCTCCTGCAGACCGAAGACGATGTCGTTGGCGTACTCCTGCAGGGTGTAGTTCATCGACGACGCGAAGTTGGTCTGCGAGCCGTCGTAGTCGACGCCGAGACCACCGCCGGCATCGAAGTACTTGAGCGGCGCCCCCAGCTTCACGCACTCGACGTAGAACCGACCGGCCTCGCGCATGGCGTTCTTGACCGCCCGGATCGCGGAGATCTGGCTGCCGAGGTGAAAGTGCAACAGCTCGAAGCACGACAGCATGTCGTTGTCGCGCATGTATTTGATGGCTTCGACGACCTCGCGGGTGGAAAGGCCGAACTTCGATCGATCGCCACCTGACGCTTCCCAGCGGCCCGAGCCCTTGGACGCCAGCTTGACGCGCACGCCGACGCGCGGCCGCACGCCGACCTTCTTGGCGGTCGCCGAGATCAGCTCGAGCTCCGAGTACTTCTCGACCACGATGATGACCTTGCGGCCCAGCTTCGAGGCCATGAGCGCGGTCTCGATGTACTCCTCGTCCTTGTAGCCGTTGCAGATGACCAACGCTTCTTCGTCATCGAGAAGCGCCATGACCGCGAGCAGCTCCGGCTTCGACCCGGCCTCGAGGCCGTAGTGGTAGGGCCGGCCGAACTGGCAGATCTCTTCCACGACGTAGCGGTGCTGGTTGACCTTGATCGGATAGACGCCGCGGTAGTCGCCCTTGTAGTTGTACTCGGAGATGGCACGGAGGAACGCCTCGTGCAGCTCGACGATGCGGGACTTGAGCACGTCGGAGAAGCGGATGAGCAAGGGCAGTCCGATTCCGCGTCGCGTGACCTCGTCGACGAGCTCCTTGAGATCGATCTGACCGGCCTCCACGCCGCGCGGATGCGCGGTGACGTTGCCCTGGTCATTGATGGAAAAGTAGCCCTGCCCCCAGGCCTTGATCCCGTAGGTCTCGCTCGAATCCGCGATGGTCCACTTTCGCGGCATTCCGTTCGTGCTCATGGGTCGTACTTTTAAGGCAAGCGCCTGGCGGTTGCAGGAAAACTTTCGCCAAAACAGCGGGGGGTTGCTGACCCCGGTCGGGGCGCCGGGTCCTGCGCACGGGGGTGGGAGCCGTCCCACCTCTGGGATGCCCGATCCCGGAGATGGACGGCGCTCGGCTGCCGGCCGGGGGCGCTGGACCGAACGCCCTGTCACGAAGCTGTTTCCCGGGCGTTCTGTTGCTCGAGGAGCGTGCGTTTTTCGCCGTTACTTTGGTCAGGCTCCTTCGTCTCTCTTGCGTTCCCGCTTCCCAGCCTGAAACGGCGAGCCGCCGCCAACACTTACAGCCCTGGCGGCATCTTGTCCTTGCAGCCGACGGGCCCCGCTGAGGGCCCTCTCCCCGCGGGCTGACTCACACTCCGACAGGCCGCAGCCGCGGTGATGTCGTCGCGACCACGACGTTGTCGAAGTGACACGGGCCGCCCCCAGCCACGCGCCCAGGTCATCAAGGGTCCCCGTGCGCCCTCCCTCTGGCACGCGTCTGGCTGAGACACGAATTGCACCCAAGAGCAGAGCAACAGACAGCGCACGACCTGGGGTTGGGCGAGGCGCGCAGGAGGCATGACCATGACATCCGATTCAAAGAGCGAAACGAAACAGGGCAAGAGCGATAGTGAGACAGCCGCCAGCGGCGCACGTGGCAAGGCCGGCGGCACGAGGCGGGCGTTCGTGCCCGAGCGTTGGTCCCGTCGTCGCACGCTGATCGCCAGCTGCGTGCTGTCGACGGGACTCCACCTGGGTGGCGTCTTCGCAGTGGCGCAGTCGGCCCCCCCGTTGATCCGGGCTGAAGCGAGCCAGGGCCACGAAACTCTCGACTTCCGCGGCGTGCACGACGTCGTATCGCTCACATCGGGGCCGCCCGTCGTCACGGTCGACCTCATGGCCGAAGAGCCAATGCTAGGCGATGGTGAGACGGACGCCGACGCCCACGTACTTGGCGTCGCTGAGGCACGCCCCCGCGCGACCAAGGGCGCGAAGCCCGCGCCAGAGTTCGCGAAGCCCGCGCCGGCGACCGCGAAGCCCGCGCCGGAGAGCCTGGACCCGGTGGCGCCGAGTGCCGGTGAGATCATCCGTCCGTCGGCAACGGCGGGTGAGCCCAGTGAATCGGGCGCGCAGACGCCAGGACCCAGTCGGTACAGCGCCGGCGGTGGCCTCACCCTGCTCACCTCGACGGCGCCACTCGCAGGCGCAACCACGGCAAGCGGCGCGGCCATGCCCCAGCCGCTCGAAACCCGCGCCATCGCCGTGCCGTTCGTCTCGTCCGGGGTCGCGCAGTCCCTGCGGGTCTATGACGACTTTCCCGCGATGCCCGACCGGGTCAAGGGCGCCGGCTTCCCCCAGACGGTGAACGTCGAGATCTGCGTATCGGAACGCGGCGACGTCACGCGGGTCACCGCAGATGGCAAGGCCTCGCCGATGCTCGAGCGAACCCTCGTCAACGCCATCCGCAACTGGCGCTACCGCCCCTTCCAGGTCGCGGGCAACCCGAGTCCGTTTTGCCACCAGATGGAGATTCGTTACGAATTCTGAGCTGAGCGACGCCCCACCGTTGCTGCCCGAGAGGCGGTGTCGGACATCGACCGCATGGACGACGAGCCTGCGGATGGCTAGCGCAACACGCCGATGAAGTGGGGTTTGTTGGCGCTCACGGAACTGCCGGCTGGCGAGAGCATGCCAGTCGTCTGATCGATCCGGAAGACACGCAAGGTGCTGTTGGAGTCGTTGGCAACCAGCAGAAATGCGCCGGTGGGGTCGATGGTGAAATCCCATGGCGCCGAAACGTTGGTGGTCTGGTTCTGGACCATGCGCAGGCTGCCATTGGTTTCGATGGCGTAGACCATTACGCGGTTTCCGCTGCGGAAGGTGGCGTAGAGAAAACCACCCTTCGGGTGCACGAGCACGTGCGTGCCGTCGGGCGCGACGCCGGTTACCTGACCGGGCGCCATCAACTTGCCCGTGGCCGCGTCGTAGCGAAAGAAGATGAGGCTGCCGCCGCCCTCGCCGATGGCGTAAGCGAACTGTCCGTTGGGGTGAAACGTCATGTGCCGCGGCTTCTGACCCTGCCCGCTCACGAACGCGGGATCGTTCGGCACCAGCTTGCCCATGGTGTCGTCGAAGCGGTATTGCACGATGCGATCGGGCCCGGTGCCGCAGACGAAGACGTACTTGCCTGCGGGGTCCGTGGTCACAAAGTGGGCATTGCTCGCCAGTGCCTTGGGTGTGTCGGTCGCGGCGCCCACCTTGCCCTCGGCGTCGATCGGGATCACCGAGACGTGTCCACTGGTGTAGTGAGCCGTGAAGACGAACTTACCGCTGGGGTGGATTGAAATGTGCGCGGGGCCCGAGCCACCACTGGCCACGTCGTTGAGCCGCGTGAGTGCGCCCGTCCCCCGATTGACCGAGAACGCCTGCACGCGGTTGGCCGATTCATTCAGCACGTAGACGAAGGCGCCGTTGGGGTGAAACGTCGCGTAGGTCGGGCCGGATCCGGTGGTCGCCGAGCCCTTGGGCGACAAGCCTCCGGTCTGCATGTCGAGCTGATAGATGTTGAGCGCCGTGCCGGTGAAGTTGCCGGTGCTGGCGTAGACGTAGGGATTGGCGAGCGGTTCGGGTCCCGTCATGTCGCTGCCCATGTCGGGCGGAGTCACTCCGCCCTGCCCTCCGCCGCCCTGGCCACCGCCGCCCGAACCACCGGCGCCCCCGCCGCCCTGGCCAGATTCGCCGCCCGCACCGCCAGCGCCGCCGCCACCGGCCCCTCCGGAGTTGCCGCCGACACCACCACTGGCGACGCCGCCGCTGCCGGAGGTCCCACCGGAAGCGGTGCCACCCTGGCCGCTCTGACCGCTCTGTCCACCGCGACCGCCGCTGCCCCCACCGCCTGACGACGGCAGCGGCGCGATCGGATCACCCGTCTTGGCGCAGGCGAACAACAGCAGGGCGAAAACGGGAACGGCGCGCATCGGGATACCTCCGGGAAGCCAACATGATCCCCTCCGCCCCACGCGGTGTAAAGCGCGCCGCCACTGATTTCAGCGCGTGGCCACACGCGCAGGATCCGGTTCAGATCATGAAGCGGACGCTGATCTTGCCGGTCACTTCGATGTCGACCTGTCCGGACATCACATTGGTGCCCGACAGGATGGTCATGCGGGTGGCCGCGATGAAGTTGAACGGGTTCTTGGTGTCCTTGGCGTAGGCGGCGAAGGCCTTTTGCGCTTCGGCGGGCACGTCACGGCTGACCATCGTCAGGCCGGGCGGCGCCACGGGCGATTCGCCGAGGAAGTGGACTTCACCACCTGACGACGCGCTCTTGACGCCGGCCGGTGCGATGTAGAGCTTGACCGCGGGAAACTCGACGCCAACCCCGTTGGAGATCTTGTATTCCAGGTTGATCAGCGTGATCTCCGAGATCGCCTTGCTGTTCTGGAGCTCGGGCGCTTCCTTGGCGAGATCGATCGTGTTGGCGACCTCGAGCGGAAAGTCGATGCCACAAGCACTCGACTGACAAACCACCGGGTGCATCGTGCAACCGGGAACCTCCTGCGTGGTCCCGGGGACCGTGCAGCAGCTCTCCTTGGTCGTGCAGCTCACCCGCTGGTTGAACTCCTGCGGAGGCTTGCGCCAGTTGGGATCCTCGGTCTTGAGCGTGTACGTGCGCGGCGGCAGCTTGAAGTTGATGACGGGGTTCTGTGCCAGTTCGAGCAGATCGCAGCCCGCCGCGAGCAGCAGTCCGCCGCCCGCCCCACCCCACATGAACGCCCGACGCGAAATTCGACGACCCATGATTCGATGACTCCTCCGTTGCGATCTCGGCCCTGCCCAGCGGCATCGGCGGAAGCTGCCGCCAAAGTGAGCCGCGAAGCGACGATCCCCCGGTGACATACTAAGCGGGTCGCGGCCCTAGTGAGGTGGCTGGCCCTTCACACACAAACTCTCAGGGGTTCTCGCCAGAGTCCGGGTGGGAGATGTCGGAGGCCGCCGCCTCGATGGCCTCCGCCGCGGATCGGGGGTCCGTGTGACGAGCCGCTACCTCGCCGATGAGTCGATCGAACGCCGTGCCCCGGTCCTGCCGGGTCAGCAAAGAATCCACCCGCCGGGTCAGCCGATCGAGCAGCAGCGCGCGCACCCGAAGGCCCGCCTGACGATGCCGACGGCGCTCGGCTTGCCCACTCGCTTGCTGGTGTTGCTGGTGCCGGTTCACGGCGGCCATGACTTCGTCTATGCCTTCTCCCCGTGCCGCTACGGTGCGCACGATCTCGATGGGTGGGCTGTCGCCAATTCCCGTTCGCAGCGCCAGCATGCCCGCGAGGTCAGCCGCAACTTGGTCGGCGCCGGGGCGGTCGGCCTTGTTGACGATGAAGAGATCCGCGACCTCGAGCAGCCCCGCCTTGAGTGTCTGCACGTCGTCGCCGAGCCCGGGCACCAGCGTGACGGCCACCAGATCCGCCAGACGGACGATGTCGATCTCGTCCTGCCCCACGCCCACGGTCTCGACGATCACAACGCCAGCGCCCATCGCGGCCAGCACAGTCACGACGTCGGCAGCGGCGCGCGACAATCCGCCCAGCTGTCCCCGTGTCGCCAGCGAGCGAATGAAGACTCCGGGATCGGTGCTGTGGCGCTGCATCCGGATTCGATCGCCCAAGATGGCCCCGCCGGTCAGCGGGCTCGACGGATCGATCGCGACCACGCCCACGCGCATTCCCCCGGCGCGAAACGCGGCGATCAAAGCATCGACCAGCGTCGACTTGCCCGCGCCGGGCGGCCCGGTGATGCCGAGCACCAAAGCCGCGCCCGCATCCCGAAAGAGGCGACGCAAGGTCGCGTCGGCCAGGACCGCTTCCGCCTGCGACGCCGTCGCTCGTGACGCCGGCGAGGTGACGTCGGCATCCTCGAGCGCCCGCATCAGCCACGCCGCCGCGCGCGCGTCGCCGCTGCGAACGCGCGCTGCGAGGGCGGCCGGGGTCACCCGAGTTCCTTCAACAACTCGCGCGCAATCACCATCTTCTGAACCTCGTTCGTGCCTTCGCCGATCTCGGCCAGCTTGGCATCGCGTAGATAGCGTTCGACGGGAAACTCGCGCGTGTAGCCGTAGCCGCCGTGAATCTGGACGGCCGAGTTGGCGGCGCGCATGGCCGCGCGTCCGGCCCAGTACTTCGCGACCGAAGATTCGCGCGTGGTCCGCTTGCCCTGATCGTGAAGCCAGGCAGCCCGCCAGACCAGCAGGCGAGCGGCGTCGAGCTCCATCGCCATGTCCGCCAGCATGAGCTGCACCGCCTGAAACTCGGCTATCGGTCGGCCGAACTGCACCCGCTGCTTGGCGTAGGCGGTGGCGGCCTCGAGCGCACCCCGCCCGATCCCGGTTGCCCAGGCACCAATGCCGATCCGACCACGATCGAGAATCTGCAAGGTGTCGATAAAGCCGTTATCGACCGCGCCGATGCGCTGCTCGTCGGGCACCACGACTTCTTCGAGCACGAGCTCGGTCGTGTCCGACGCGTGAAGACCCATCTTCTCGATCTTCTTGCCGGCGCGAAAACCCGGGTGACCCTTTTCGATCACGAATGCGGTGAGGCCCTTCTGTTTCTTCTCCGGGCTGGTCGACGCCAAGACCACGTAGATGCCGGCCACCGATCCTTGCGTGATGAAGGTCTTGGTGCCCGAGATGATCCAATCGTTGCCGCGACGGACGGCGCGCGTGATCGCCGCTCCGGCGTCGGACCCCGACCCGGGCTCGGTGAGCCCCCAAGCGCCGAGCACCTTTCCCGAAGCGAGACGCGGCAGGTACTTCTGCTTTTGCGCGTCGTTGCCAGCCAGATAGATGTGCCCGGTACAGAGCGAGTTGTGCGACGCCATCGTCAGGCCGAGCGAGCCGTCGGCGCGCGCGACCTCCTCGAGCGCCACGACGTAGTCGAGACAGCTCATGCCCGAGCCGCCGAGGCTCTCGGGGATCTGCATGCCGAGCAGGCCCATCTCGGCCATGGTCGGGATCACCTCGTGCGGAAAGCGCTCCTCGAGATCCCACGCGGCCGCGCGCGGAATGACTTCGCGAGCGCAAAATTCGCGCACCGACTTTTGCAGAACCAGTTGGTCTTCCGAAAGCTCGAAGTTCATCGAATCACCTTGCTTGCTCTTGCCTCTGCTTTTCCCGCTCGTCGACCACGCCGCCGGCCAGGAGCTGTTCGGGGCCTCCCGGCGCAAAGATCTGGATCACCCGATGCGAGCCGCGCGCGAACTTCACCTGATGCGGCTGTCCGCCGGGTAGATAGAGCGCGGTGTCGGGCCCGAACGGGACCTCTTCGCTACCGACCGTGATCGTACCTGCGCCCGACGCGACGTAGGCGATCTCGGACCCGGGGTGAACGTGCCGCAACCAGAGGGCGGCGTCCGAGAGGTCCAGCACGGCCAGGGAAAAGTTCGGTGTTCCCGTCAGTTTGGCGTCGAGAAGCACGCGCATCGCCCCGACGTTGCCAAAGACGGGGACCGGTGGTGCCTGCTGCGGACCGACCAGTACCGCCGGGCGGTCACCGGCCTTGGCTCCCTCCCTGACGACCTCGAAGGCTGCGCGAGCCGCTTCGTCTTTGGGGTCGCGGTAGATCGCTTCGGGACCGGGTGCGACGAAGATCTGGAGCAAGACGGCGTCGTCCTTTTGCCCGAGATTCTCGATGGCGTGAGGGTGGCCTGCGGGTACGAAGACCGCGGCGCCCGGCTCCACCGCGATGGGTGCGGCGCCCGGTGGCCCCAGCAAACGCACGCGGCCCGAAAGCAGATAGAACGCCTTGCTCGATACGGGGTGGCGGTGGAGGGCAACGCGGTTCTTCGGCGCCAGCGTCAACAGCGTGAGCGACGCCTGCGGCATGCGCGTGTTCACGGGATCGACGAGGATCTTCACCGTGAACGGCGGACGCGCGCCGGGTTTGGCGGGGCGCGGGCCGCGCACCGGTACGTCGGACGCCTTGATCGCAAACTGGTCGTTCTGGCCTGCGAACGCGAACGGCAAGACCACCGTAGCGCCAGGCTCGATGCCCTCGATGATGAAAAGCTTGGCGCGCGCTTCGACACAGGCGGCGAGACCGGCAGGCGCCGTCCCACCGCCCTTGGCCGTCAGGCGTGCGGCCGTAACCTTGCCGCCCGAGCCGACGTCGACCTCCACCTCGACGTCTCCCGCGACGTCGAGCCGATCCGCCAATGCTTGCTCGAAGCAACGATGCACGTCGGGCGCGTGCCGGTGCAGCGCCTGTTCGATCGCTTCGGCCGCGCGGCGGGCGGGATCGATGGGGGCAGCAGGCGGCCTCGCGGCGGCCGGAAGCGGCAGACCCAACCAGACGAGCGCAAAACCGGTGAGGAGGACACCGGCGAGGAGGACGCGGGCGAGGAACGATGGCCCACCCCGGGCGGACCGACCACGTCTCATGGAGTCGGCTCCTCACTGGTCATATCGGGTGAGCTGGCGAACCGGGCGGCCGCAGCTTCCACGCGAGGCCGCAGGTCCCGCTCGACCCACTCGACGATGGCGCGGGTCGAAGCGCCCGGCGTGAAGATCGCGGCGACCCCCATCTCAGCCAAGCGGGCGGCGTCGTCCTTGGGCACGATGCCACCGCCGAAAACCAGGACGTCCTCGGCGCCGCGGGCCTTCAGCGCGGCGATCACCGCGGGGAACAACGTCATGTGAGCGCCCGACATGATGGACAGTCCAACGGCGTCGACCGACTCTTGCACGGCGGCGGAGGCAATCATCTCGGGTGTCTGATGAAGGCCGGTGTAGATGACCTCGTAGCCGGCGTCAGCGAGCGCGCGCGCCACGACCTTGGCCCCCCGATCATGTCCGTCGAGGCCAGCCTTGCCCACCAGAATGCGCAGCTTCCGACCCGCAGCGGGCGGCGAATCCTGGTGGTCGGAGGCAGAATCACGGGACATGTGGGCGTACAAAAGTCTACCGCACGCCGCGACCCACCGCGAGGATCCGGAGGCTGGCACGACCGTTCCGTTGCACCTGCGGCGGCACACATGGGGCCCCTCCGCCTGCGGCTCCCGGACGCGAGCGGCCAGGATGAAGTCGACCCCAGCTGGGGCGACCTCGGGAAGCTACAACTCTGTCGCCGGCTACCAGCCGGTGTTATGTACTCGAGATGACTCCGGCTGCGCCTGTCGATGCAAAAGCGGCTTCCGGATCCGATGCTGGCGGTCGCCTCACCATCCGCAATCCCGCCACCGGCGCGGTGGTCAAGGAGATCGCCGCGGTCACCCCCGCTGACGTCTCCCTGGCCGTCGCGCGCGCCCGCGCCGCACAACCTGCATGGGCGGCGCGATCCCCGCGCGAACGAGGCGCCCTGCTCCGGGCGCTGGCGCGAAGGCTGCGCGACGACGAGAGCGTGGTCGAAACCATCATCGCCGAGAGCGGCAAGCCGCGCTTCGAGGCCGAGGCGATCGAGATCTTCTACACCCTCGAGCTGACGCGCTTTCTGACCGGACGAAAAGGCCGTGCGGCGCTGGCGGACGACGTACGCCGCCCCTTCATTTTCGTCAACAAACGCGCGCGGGTCACCTATCAGCCACACGGTGTCGTCGGCGTGATCGGCCCCTGGAACTGGCCGCTGCTGAACAACTACGCCGATTGCGTGGCGCCCCTCATGGCGGGCAACGCAGTCGTGCTCAAACCCTCGCAGGTGACACCTTTGACGTCGCTGCGGGTCGCAGAGCTCGCGCGGCAAGTCGGCCTGCCGGCGGGTGTGCTCGAGGTGCTCCCGGGCGGAGCGGACGTGGGCGCGGCGCTGGTCGAGACCGCCGACATGATCTTCTTTACCGGCAGCGCCACTGCAGGCCGCAGCATCGCTCGCCTCTGCGGCGACCGCCTGATCCCGTGCGTGCTCGAGCTCGGCGGCAAATCGCCGTTCATCGTGCTCGACGACGCTGATCTCGGCGCGGCGGCGCATGCGGCGGTCTGGGGCTCCTTCGCCAACAGCGGGCAGGTCTGCATCCGCCCGGAACGGATTCTCGTCGATGGTCGTGTCGCCGATCGGTTCGAAGAGGCGTGCCTCGCCGAGATGGCGAGCCTACGGCAAGGCGCCGATCCGGGGCGCGGGGATGCCAGCATCGACGTGGGCGCGATGCCGTTCGCGCCGCAGGTGCCGCACGTCGAGGCCTTGCTGGCGGACGCGGTGAAAGCCGGCGCGCGCGTTCGCACCGGCGGTCAGACGCGCGCGGATTTGCCAGGTCGTTTTTTTGCCCCGACGCTCATCTCCGGCGTCACGCCCGAGATGCGCATCGCCAACGAAGAGGTCTTCGGTCCGGTCTTGACGGTGATGCGATTCTCCTCCGCCGAAGAAGCCGTCGAACTCGCCAACCGCGGCGGAATGGGACTTTCGGGCAGCGTCTTTTCGGGGGATGTCGCCCGAGCCCGATCCGTCGCGCGGCAGCTCGAGACCGGTCAGGTCTGCCTCAACGACGTGCTGGTGAACTACTTCTGCGTGGAAGCGCCGATCGGCGGCGTGCGCGGCAGTGGCCTCGGTTTTCGACACGGCCCCGAAGCGCTCCGCCAGTTCTGTCGCTGCGAGACCATCGTGGAAGATTCGCTCGTGCTCGGGCGCCTCTCGGGGTTCATCTCCCGCCAGCTCGCTTTTCCGTACAAGTCCCGGGTGCTGCGCCTCTTGCGGCGGGCGATGCGACTGCTCTACTGAGCGCAGTCGTGGCGCCCAAGTTACGGCAAGAACTGCAACGTGATCGGCGCCGCCAAGCTGGTAGCGGCCAGCTGAGGGAACGGCGAGCCGCCCGCGCGGATCTGAAGGAAGGCCGACGCGGTCATCGCAAACGGATCGTTCAACTTCGACAGCGCGAGCGTGGTGCCGTCCCAGATGCCCGTTGGGCCATTGCCGAAGAGCGAGAGCGAAAAGACGTGGCCGCCGCTGAGCTCGCTGGCAAGTGACGACCTGGCGGGACCGCTTCGCGATAGCACCAGGCTGACGAATCCGGATTCGAAGATGCAAAGACTGCTCGACGAAGGCGACACCAGCTCCGAGAGCCAGGCGCCCAGCCCCGCGGGCGCACCGTCGGCCGTCACCATGACCGCCGAGAGCGTGTTGCAGACGCTGTTGATCCGATGCATCCACGGTCCCGCCAGCTTGAACTTGATGGAGACGGGCACGGTGGTACCGACAGGAGCTCCGACGGCAGCGTTCAGTCCGTCGTTGCTGCCGAGGATCTGCGAGGCGACCGCGAGCGTTCCTTGCAGGTGACCGCCGGTCGCTGGGCGCTGATCCATGTCGACCGCGACGGAGAGGTCCACACGCCCCGTCACGAAGACGACGTCACCCACGCCGTGCACGGTGTAGTGGAGCACCACGTGCGTGGTGGTTCCCGCCGACACGATGAACGCGTGGCTGGGCTCATGAAGCGTGGCCGAGACCGGGCTGGTGGTGCCATCCCCGTTGACCCGCACCAGCTGCCACGACACGCCGGCGGGATCGCCGCTGGCACTGCGATCGCGGGCCTGTCCGATGTAATTGCCGACCGGCAGGGTGAAGAGGAGGTTCGCCTCGCTGCCCCCGATCGAGAGGCTATTGACCGAACCGTCGCCGCCCGAGATGTCGAAGGCCGCTTGCGGTGGCAGGCGATACGTCCGCCCATCGGGTCCCGCAGCCGCCAGCGCCAACGAGACGCGGCTGAACTCTTCCCGAGGCCCTTGCCCACCCTCCCCACACCCCAACCACCCCACCACGACCAACAACACCCACGCCCCGCGCACCTTCCCCATCACAACCTCCCCGAAAATCCGCCGCCAGTATAAATCCCCGCCCCCGCCATCCCCAACAAACTTCGCCCCACCGTCGGCGACCGAAGGCCGGCGGGTGAGGGGTCTGCGCCCCCCCAAAGCAAAACCGCCCCCTGGCGTGAGCGAGGGGGCGGACGTTCAATCAGGAGTTTTCGGACTTCGTTTCCGGGGGGCTTGCCGGCTCAGTCGCCGGGGCCGTATCACCGCCAGCGGGAGCCGTCGGCGCCACCGGCGCCTGCCCTTCACCGACGGCGGGCTCATCCCACCCGCCCTTGCGACGAGCCGCCCAGGGGGGAGGACCACCACGTCGGGGTCCGCCACCGGGTCCACCGCCGCCGCCAGGGCCGCCGCGGTTGTCGCGACGGGGACCGCCGGGACCACCACCGCCGCCAGGACCGCCACCGGGACCGCCAGGACCACGCCCGGCCGGAGCGC
>JANNNO010000100.1:0-21126 GCA_031398585.1 Myxococcales bacterium
CCTGGCGAAAGGCCGAGCTCTTGTAGAGCGTCCAGACTTCCAGCACGGTGCCGATGTCGCGCACCAGCTTTCCGTGGCGCGTCCACTCTTCCCTCACGCCGTCGTACTCCGAGGGCTTGTAGCTCTGCACCTTGTCGGAGAGATCCACGGGGGCCGGCCGCCCGCCAGCACAGGCCGCGATGAAAACGAGGGCGCCGAACCATACCGCCGCACGCGCGCCAAACGAGACGGCGCGCCCTCTGCAAGGCGCCCCGTGCTGCTTCACGTGAACTCCCTCTTGCGGAACAGCGTCACCAGCGGTGCCTCGGCCGAGAGTGCTTCGAAACCGCCCTCTTCCCGATCAACGAGCCCGATGGTCAGCTGCACGTCGAGTCCGAACTCGCGCGCGCGGGCGATCGCCTTCAAGGCGGATCCGCCGGTCGTGACCACGTCCTCGAGGATGGCAACCTTCATTCCCGGCCGGAGCCCCTTGGCACCCTCGAGCCACTGCCCGGTTCCGTGCCCCTTGGGCTCCTTGCGCACGTAGAAGGCATGCAGCGGTCGACCGGTGAGATAGCTCATGGTGGAGACCGCGGACGCCAGGGGATCGGCGCCCATGGTGAGCCCGCCAATCGCCTCGATCCCGGGCGCCTTGTCAGCAAGGATCCGATTCATCAACCAGCCGACGAGGAAATGCCCCTCGGCGGTCAGCACCGTCTGTTTGCAATCGATGTAGAAGTTGCTCTTGCGACCCGAGGCGAGCGTGACCTCACGCTCTTCGTAAGAGAGGCGCTTGAGCAGCTCGAGCAATCGGAGCCGCTGTTGCTCGTAGAGCTCGCTGGCGATCATCGACGTCTTTTATCACGCCCGGAGGGAGGCCCTCCACCGTGGCAAGCCACCTGGCAAACCACCCGGCAACCACGTCTCGTGGCTACGCCCCCAGTCGGATCCCCGCAATGGGCGGCATCGCTAGAAATGCGAGCGGGGCCCGCAGGCCCCCCCATGTCACGCCACCAGCCCGCGCTGGCGTCAGCTCGCGTGGTTAGAGTTTGAGACCCTTGAGCGGGTCGTCGTCGAACTCGCGCTGCTTCTTGATCGATGGCAGCGCCGCCGGCCTGGGCGATGCCGCTGCGGGGGGGGCTTTCGGAGCCTTGGCCCTGCGAGCACGCTCGCGCTCACGCGCCTCTTCCAGGTCGCGCTGGATCTTCTGGCGTTCCTCGTCGGATTTGGCCACGGCGAGATCCCGCTGCGCCTGATCGACGAGCGCCTGGTACTTGCGCTGCTGCTCCTGCTCGCGCCGAGCCGACTCTTGCTCGAAACGAATTCGCTGCGCCTTTTGCGCTTCGACCTCGGCCTGCGCGCTGGCGTTCAACTTCCAGATGACCGCCGCGAAGAGCACGACGACGATGCTGACGGCAGCCACGATCGCCTTCCAGGGAGACTTGGCGGTGCGGGCCTGCACCT
The DNA here is from genome assembly GCA_031398585.1 of Myxococcales bacterium. GTDB lineage: Bacteria > Myxococcota_A > Polyangia > Fen-1088 > Fen-1088 > JANNNO01. The sequence goes on from JANNNO010000100.1 coordinate 1,444, forward strand.
CGAGACGCAGCCGCTCTTGCTGCAGGCGCATCTCGCCTTCGATTCGCGCCCGGCGCTCGGCCTCGGCTAGGCGAAGATCGTCTTCGCGCACGCGCTCGGTCGCCTCTTCCTGCTGGCGTCGGATCCGTTCGGCAGCCTCGCGCTCGATGCGCTGGGCCTCTTCGCGTGCGTGTCGCTCGGCAGCCTCGCGCGCCTCTCGCTCGGCCTCGGCACGGGCACGGACCTCTTCGTCCTCCTTGCGAATACGGTCGTCTTCCAGCTTCCGCAGTTCTTTGAGCGAGAAGAGGACCGAGTTTTCCTCACGTTGTTGTTGAGCCATCTGACGCTTTCTTCGAAGGGAACGGTCCGAAACTGTACCACGCAGGCCCTGCACGACGCCGGCGCTGCGTGGCCTTTACCCTGTGAAATCAATTGCGCCGGCGACCTACAGCGCGCGTGCGCCAGCCGCAGGTGGGCCAGCGCCCTTCGTCACTTGAAGTTGCGCAGGATCTCGTCGAGCGGATCACCGCCCTTGCCGGCCCGGGGTGCAGGCGTGACCTTGCCCGACACCGGTGCGGATGGAGCCGGTGCAGGTCGGCGTGCGCCAGCTTGCGCCCGCGCCGCCGCCGCTCGCGCCGCCATCAATCGCCTCTTCTTGAAGTAGGCCCGCCGGGCCGCCATCGCCCGTCGACCGCCCGAAGCCTTGGCACCGCGCTTGGCCCAGCCCGTGCGACCGCGCAGAGCGCGACCGCCCCGCGTGCGGGGTCCACCGAGCGTCTTCTTCGCGAAGGGCCGCGTGCCCACGGGCGCGGTCGCGGGAGTCTTGCCGGCAGGGGCTCCCGGCGCCGTCGGCCGCGGAGCCACCGCGGCTGGCGCCGGGGCGGCGGGGAGCGCAGCGGGAATGCTGGCGGCCGTGGCGGCCGTCGCCGCCGGCGAGGCGTTCGATGCCGTGCCTTGACGCCACAGGACCATGCCCAGAACGACCAGCCAACCGGCTACGACCACGCCCCCGATCCAAAGCCCCCTCATGAGCCAGTTCGCCTGCCCAGGCACTCTCAGCTTCGGCAGTACGACCTCTTGCTTCATCGGTGAATCCTCCGGGACAGAGCCGACCCCGAATTGTGATTGATAAGCCGCTCGTCAAAGCTGTGCAAGGACAACGTGAGCCAGAACACCGGCCCGCCGAGCGCCGGCACAGGCCGGGACTGCTGGTTTCCGCTATGTTGGTGTCGATGGGGTTCGTTGATCTTCACGCGCATCACCTGCCAGGCATCGATGACGGCTCGAAAAGTCCTCAGATGTCCCTCGAGATGGTCAACGCGGTCGCTGCGTTGGGCTTCACAACATTGAGCGTTACACCCCACCAACGCGCCCGGATGTTCCTCCCCACGGCCGAAGTGATTGGCTCTGCCTACACCGCCCTACACGCAGCCGTCAGTGAGGCTTTTCCCAACCTGACCCTCGAGCTGGCCGCCGAGAACTATTGGGACGAGGTCCTGCAGGAGCGCATGACGAGCCAGTCCATCCCGTCCTACGGCGGCGGTCCGGCTTTCCTCTTCGAGCTGCCACCGCCCATCATGCCCGCGCGCCTCGCCGACCGGCTCTTCGAGCTACGCATGAACGGCAAACTGCCCGTCATGGCGCACCCCGAGCGCTACGTGGCGATCCAGAAAGATCCCGCCAAGGCCGAGGAGCTCGGTCGTGTATCCGCGTTGGTGGTCGACCTTGGTGCCATCGACGGTGCTCACGGGCGCGCCGAGATGAAGACCGCGCGCAAGCTGCTCGAGGACGGCCTGGCACACGCAGCAGCGACCGACATCCACAGTCCGGATGACCAGCGCGCCATCGCGGCCGGTCTGGCCTGGATCCGAAAGCGCCTCGGCGATGAGGCGCTGACGCGGTTGCTGGATGAAAACCCGCGACGTATCCTCACCGGCGAATTGCCCGCCCCGGGCTGATTTCGATTGTTGCTTCCTCGCCTGCTTCACCGCCGCCCGTGAAATTCTTCATCAAGTTGCTGCTGGCTCTCGCGGTGGGTGCGGTCTCGATCGCTCTCGTTTTGCGCGGAATCGATCTTCGCGCGACGGGCGCCGCGCTGTCGTCGGTCAGCTGGTCGGCGGTCGCGGTCTACGTCGTCGTGCTGGCGACGACGCACGTCTTTCGTTCCTGGCGCTGGGCTTACCTCTTGCGGCCAATCGGGGTGCGCCTGTCACCACGCGAGCTGCTCGCGATCTCATCGGTCGGCTTCATGGCGATCCAGGCGCTGCCGGTTCGCCTGGGCGAATTCGTGCGGCCCTATTTCGTCGTCCGCTCCGGGCAGTCGCGTATGAGCGCCGTGCTCGGCACCGTCGCGGTCGAACGGATCGTCGACGGCCTCATCATCTCGCTGATCTTCTTCGCCACGTACCTCATCTCGGCCGGGGGACCTCACGGTGGCTGGTCGCCGCAACTGGTGGTCGGCGCGTGGGTCTCGCTGATCGGCTTTCTCACCGCGCTCGGATTCCTCGCAGCAGCCTTGCGGTGGCCGGAACGCGCGGTGAAGACAGCCCTGGCGCTGACGCTGCTGCCGCGTCTGGCACCGGCCCTCGCTCACAAGATCCACGACAAGCTTCACGCGCTCATCGACGGGTTCACGGCGCTCGCGCAGCCGTCCAACATGGTGCCCTTCGTCTTGCAGTCGCTGCTCTACTGGGGCGCCAATGGCTTCGGCATGTGGATCCTGGCCGAGGGCATGAACCTGCCGGTGAGTCCGGTTGCGGCCTATGCAGCGATGTCCTTCACGGGCGTGCTCATCAGCTTGCCCAACTCGCCGGGCCTGGTCGGCCAGTTTCACCTCGGTGTGGTGGCCGCCCTCGGTGCCTTTTTGCCCGACGATGTCGGCACCCGCTCCGTCGCGCTCGCCTACGCAACGCTGCTGCACGGGGTGCAGTTCGTCTGGTACACGCTGCTCGGCTTTGCGGCTCTCCCGTTCGTGCCGGGTGGTAAACGAAGCCTGCGGCAGGCCGTGGTGGAATCGAACCGAGCGGTGCTGGAGGACGACGCCCCCGCCTCGGCAGCGCCGGCCGACGCTCCCATCGCACCCGATGCCGCTGTGCCGGAGGCGCGATGAGAAGCCAGCGCAGCCGTCTGTTCGGAAGCGTCGCCACCCTCCTCTTCTTGATGGCGACCGGCCCGGTGCAGGCCAAGACCATCGTGACGTTGCCCTATCCCATCGCCGAGGTCTGGCCGACGGCGATCCGCTATCTGCGCATCGATCGCGGAGCGACGATCAGTGAGAAAGATCCCGACAGCGGCTACGTCCTCTTCGATCTTCCCGAGGGGAGCCTGGGCAAAACCCACAAAGGGGCTCTCGAGCTCGTGCGGGTCAACGAGACAGTCGAACGCGATGCCACACGAGAAGCAACTCGCCTCGTGATCTCGCTGAGCAACCTGCCCCGCCACTACGAGGTGACCCTGCTCGACAAGCTGGCCGCCAAGGTGAAGGACGAATACGGCGATCCGGCGCCGGGCGTCGCGCGCAAACCTGCCGAGGCCCCAGCGCGCAAACCCGCCGCGGAAGCGGACAACAAGGGCAACAAGTCCGACAAGGCCCGCGCCGGCGACAAACCAGGCGACGACAAGACCACCGGCAAGACGCCTCTGCGCGGCGATCTGCCGCGGCCGATCGAAGGCGAGCTTCCGCGACCCGAACGACGTCAGTAGCCGTGTCCCGGCCACGTGCAGCCGCGACGTCCTGTCAGACGAGCTCGAGCAGGACCGCGCCCTCTTCGACCGCCTGGTTGGGCTGCGCGAAGATCTGAGACACCTTGCCGGCAGACGGAGACTCGACCGGCATCTCCATCTTCATCGACTCCAGGATGACGACGGTCTGGCCTTCGCTGACGGTGTCGCCCACGGCGACTTCGACCTTCCAGACGGTGCCGGCGATGTGGGCCTTGACGGGCGTGGCCATGTGCTGGCGAGAGTAGGGACTGTGCGCCCCTCGGTCAAGCCCGCCCCCGCCCCGCAGCTGACGACAGCGGCGATCCGCAAAGCGGAGCGCCCTGCTCTCGGCAGACCCCTGCGTCTCGTTGCGATGGTCGCGACGATGGTCGCGGCGCTGACGACACCAGCGGTGCAAGCTCACCCGGAGCTGACGCCGGCGCGGGTGAACCGCTACCTGACTCTGACCCCGCGCGGAAATCAAATGCAGCTGCGACTGCTGCTGCTCTTCGGAGCCGAGCCCGCGGGGGTGCGGCGCCTTGCACTCGATGCCGATCGAAACGGCACCATCGACGACGCCGAGATCGCGACCGAGTCGAGTGCGTGGCGCGCCCGCGGGCACGAGTCGTTGCGCCTCTTGGTCGACGGCACAGTCACCGCGGTCGCGCTGCAGGCCAAGATCGATCTCGGGACCGATCGAGGCACGGGAGCCAAACCCTTCGTCATCGAGCTCACTGGCAGAGTGGCGCTACCGTTTGGGGAGCGACGGATTGCCCTCGAAGTTGGGCCGGATCTGCCCAGCATGGGCGAGACGGAGATCAGCCTCGATGCCGGCGAGCCCTGGTCGCTCATCGCCACGCTCGACGCTGCGGGCACGCGCCACGCCCCGCAACCTCTCGTGAGCTACCCGGTCGCACGCCGATCGCCCGAAGAGGCGCGCGCGGCTTCCTATCTGATCCGACCGACCGGCGCCGCCGTGGTGCCGAGTGGCTTTCCCATCGTTCCCACGATCCTCGTGCTTCTTTCCCTATTGCTCGGCGCCGCTCTCATGCGCTTCGTTCGCCCCAAAAAACGCTGAGCCTCCTCGGGCCGGCGTTTCATGGCACGAGAGCACGATAACGCCGGATGCTGCGCAACGAGGCCGCCATGTGAAAGGCCATCTGGCCCGGTGACTGCGCGTGGTCGGGCGCGATCACGCAGGCGCTGCGCGCGGCGCAGGCATGGTGACAGCGCGGTTGGGCCAAGCGGAAGTCGCCGCAGGTCGAAAGTCGGAACGTCGAAAAGGCCACCGCAGCAGCGGGACAGGCGGTCACGCAGGGTGCGGCGCAGCCCGGGCACGAGGCCGTCAGGGCCGGCAACACCGGCAACGCCGCGGTCGTCACGACCACCGCACGAATCGCCCACCACGGACCGAACCCCGGGTGCACCGAGAGCCCGAGCGGTCCGGCGGGCGGCAGTCCCGCGGCGACGACCAGCCTCTGGAACGAAAGCCGCGGCGCCGGCTCGGGAGGATCATCGAAAGGAAAGAGGACCCGGCAGTTCCCGCCAAAACCGCCCTCGTCGAGCAGCCGCGCCACCACGGTCCGCGTGTAGCGATCCAGAGGGTCCGGATCGGCCGGCGTCATCCGCTCCTCGGCCGATTCGGCCGTGCTGGCGGTGAAGCCGGCAAAAAAATCTCGCCCGCCATCGCCGAGCAAAATCGCGCTCTGCGCGCCGGGAAGGATAGCGGTCAGCGGCAGGCCGGCGTCGACGCCGTCGATCGCTTCTTGCTGCATCGGCCGGACGATGTGCAAGCCGACGCCACGGCAGCGGTGCTCGAGCGCAGACCACCACGGTGACGAAACCGGATCGAGTCCGAGTCCGAGGTTCCGATCACGCACGCTCTGCTCACCGAGGCCGGTCAGGCCGGCGGTCGTCACGCGGGCGCCGACCACCAGCCGCCATGGCCCGCCCGCCTCAGCGCAGCGGAACCGGGTAATTGAAGGTGAGGCCGGCCGACGGCGAGAACTTCGCACCCTTGATCGCCGACTCGACGCAGCCGCCGGAAGGCGTACCTGCGAACTTCCCGGTGACGCTGACTTCCGTCACGCGCCCCCGAGGATCGACCGTGATCTTTGCGTTGGCCACGCCCGGGACTTTGAACTGGCTGTAGCACTCGCGGGCTTTGGGCAGAACGCCCATCATGCCGCGGTTGATGTCCTGGATACCGAGCGGAGGGCCCTTCTCGGCCCGCGGCGCCGGTTCGGGATCGTCGTTGCGTGCCGCCGCTGCAGCCGCAGGCTTGCGTCCACCCGACGCCGCCTCGAGAAGCGCGTCGAGCTCGTCCTTGGGTTGCTTGGGCGCTGCGGGCGCAGGCCGTGCCGGCGGCGGGTTTTGTACCCCCGCGAGCCTGCTGGCGAGCGCGTCGTCGAGGCCGCGACCGCCGCGCGGAGGTTTGCCACCCGCGCGACCGGTGCGACTGGGCGCGGGCCTGTCGGCAGCCGCCCGGGGCGCCTCGCGCGGAGGCAGAGCCTCGGCAGGCGGTGGGGGGGTGGAAGGAGGAGTTGCCGCGGGAGCAGCCGGTGCCGCTGCGGTGGCGGTGCCGGCAGCGCCCGCTGCGCCCGGGACACCGGGAGCCGCCGGCTTCTTGGCACCCGTCGGCGCAACGGCGGCAGGAGGCGGGGTGACGGCCACGGGGGCCGGCTTGTCGGAGAACATCTTCACGCTCACCACGACCAGACCGACCGTGACAGCGCCGAGCGCGACCAGAAGCCCGATGATCCACTTGGGCGGAGAGTTCGAGGGCGAGAGCAACACGGGCGCCACGGGCGAAAACTGCGGGGCGCTGAACGCCGGCAGATCCGCAGTGCCCTGGTTGGGGCGATTGGCCGCCTGGCCGCCCAGGGTCATGTTCGCCATCGCGCGGATGTCGATGAGCCCCGAGCCTTCCGTGTTCTGGTTGGCCGGCGCCGACGATCGGGCGGCCGGCAGGGGAGCCGAGTTCGGCTTGGCCAGCGCCTCGAGGTTCGAGAGCGAGAAGAGCACCGAGTTTTCGTGCCGTTGCCCGGTGAGGCCGCCACCCTGGGCGCCCGGTGAAGGTCCGGGGTCGTAACCGCCATAGCCACCACCGCCATTGACCGACGTCGCCGGCTCGACCGGCTGGTTGACGGGAGCTGCAAAGAGATCGCCGGGACGCTGCCCCGAGGCTGCGGATTGCGGCGCGAAGACGTCGCGCGAGGGCTCGACCACGTTGGTGGGCTGGTTGCCGAAGAGCGCCCCGTTGCCGCCGGCGAACGGGTTCGCTTCGGGAGCCGAGGCCGGAGCGGCGTCGCTAAACTCGGGGAGGGTCGAGATCTTCACCCAGTCGGCGAGACCCTCTTTCCAGATGTAGGTGTCGGGGCTGACCTCACCGCGGGTGAGCCGCGCTTTGATGTCGGCTTCCGACAGCGGCCCGACCTGCTCGCCCTCGACGACGATATGCCAGCCGGCATCCAGCGTGAGGTCGGTGGCGGATGCCGGTGACGTCGCGAATTCGCCGCTGGCGGCGGCCGCACCGTCGCCTGAGCCGCGCACGACGATCACGTGGCTGCATTTTTTGCAGCGGATCTTGAAGACTTTTCCGCGGACCTTGTCGTCGGCGATTGAGTATTTCGCCTGACACGCTTCGCAAACAATCTTCATTCGAACTGACCCTCGTCCGGCGCGTGCCGGTCGTCAACCGGAGCTTGCGGAGCTTATCGGCCGAACTGCCGCACCGCAAGCAGGAAAGAAAGACATTTCCGACACTTACATCAGACCCGAGGTGAGCGCCCCGGGCCCCCTGGGAAGAGCTCGGCCGTGATGATGGTCTCCTCTCGGCCCGGACCGACCGAGACCAGCGAAAACGGCAGGCCGACCAGCTCGGTGATGCGCGCGAGGTATCGCTGCGCATTCGCCGGCAAAGCCGCGATGGTGGTGACGGGAACGCCCGCGGGCCCGGGGGGCCAGCCGGGGAATTCCTCGTAGACGGGCGTCGCCAGTGCCAGCTCTTCGGCATCCACCGGCAGCTCGTCGATGAGCTCGCCACGCAGCTTGTAGCCGACACAGAGTTTGACCACGTCGAGACCGGCCAGGACGTCGAGCTTGGTCAGCGCCACGTGATGGATGCCCGAGAGCCGCGCTGCCAGGCGCAAGGCGGGCAGATCCAGCCAGCCGCAACGACGGGGCCGCCCCGTGGTCGAGCCGAATTCGGCCCCGACCTGACGGATGCGCTCGCCGGTCGCGTCTTCGAGCTCGGTCGGGAAAGGCCCATTGCCCACGCGGGTCGCGTAGGCCTTGCAGATCCCGACCACCTCGTCGACGTAGGTGGGCCCGATACCGAGCGCCGCACACGCGCCGCCTGCGGTGGTGGACGATGACGTCACGAAGGGATAGGTGCCGTGGTCGAGGTCGAGGAGCACGCCCTGCGCGCCTTCGAACAGCACGTTCTTGCCGGCACGGATCTGATCGTAGAGATAGCGGGAGGCATCACGCACGAACGGTTTGATGACGGCGCCGATTTCGCCGTACTCCTTCACGACCGCATCGATGTCGGGCAGCGGTGCCCCGAAGTCGCGCAGCAGCGGCTCGATCGACTTCACGTTGCGCTCGAGGGCGCGGCGAAAGCGGGCCGGGTCGATCAGATCGTCGACCCGCACGCCGGTGCGCGAAGCCTTGCTCTCGTAGGTCGGGCCGATGCCGCGTTTGGTGCTCCCGATGGCGTTGGGACGCGCCTCCCGGCAGCCGTCGAGCTCGCGGTGGTGAGGCAGTACGACGTGGGCGCGCCCCGCGATCACCAGATCCCGTTCGGTGGCGAGGAGCCCCGCCGCCTGGAAGGTGCGCATCTCTTCGAGCAGCGTGCGCGGATCGATCACCATGCCCTCGCCGAGCACGCAGGTCACACCCGCGCGCAGCACACCCGAAGGGATGAGGTGGGTGACGTATTTCTTGCCCCCGACAACCAATGTGTGGCCGGCGTTGGCGCCCCCGCCCCACCGTGCGACGACCTGAGCCTTCTCGGTGAGCAGGTCGACGACCTTGCCCTTGCCCTCGTCACCCCACTGCGCTCCGACTACGACGACCACTGACATGGATCTATCTTCTCCTCTGAGGCTGGGCCTTGGCGCCGCCAGGACGCCGCGCCTCCGGCGGTCTACCGCCGAGGTGCCGAACTTCGGTGAACAGCCAGCGACGAGCGTACGCATCGAGGGCGTCGCCGTCGAGGCCAGAGACCGCCGCGGCCCGCCGTCCCTGGCGGCGCACTTGCGCCACCGCCGCGTGGGCGGCATCGGCGGGACCGACGACAAGGACGCCGCCGGTGGTGTCGGTGGCCTGCGAATTCATTGATTTTGGCAACAGCTCGAGCGCTCCGGCGGTCGCCTCGACGTCGATCGCGAAGCCGACCGCGGGGGACGGACGTCCGTAGCGGGCCAGCAGCGTGTCATAGCGACCACCCTGCAAGATGGCTTCGGGGGCGCCCTGCACGTAGCCCTGCACACGCATGCCGGTGTAGTAGTCCCAGCCACGCACTTCGGCGAGATCGACGTGCAGACGCGCGCGGACATCGTGACGGCCGAGCTCGTCGAGCACGGCCCCCAACTCGTAAAGCGCGCGGCGGATGCCAGGAGGTTTGGCCGGCGCCAGCTTCATCGCCTCGGTCAGCACCTCCGGTGGACCGCACAGCGAAGGCAGCCGGGCGGCGAAATCGACCACCGCTTTGGGTCCGTTGGCGGCCTTGAGCGCGTCGACCAAGCCGGCGCGGTCGCGCTTCGCGATCCGTTCGCGCACCCGCTGCCGGTCCGCGTCCTCGAGATCGAGAGCGTCGAGCACTTCGCGCGTCAAGCCGAGGTGACCGAGATCGATCGTGATGTCGGAAAAGCCGACGGCCGAAAGGGTCGCCACGGCGAGCGCGATGATCTCTGCGTCGCCGCTCGGCCCTTCGAGCCCGGCCATCTCGACGCCGGCCTGAATGATCTCGCGCTGGGATTTCGCGCGTGGATCGAGCCGCACGACGGTGCCCTCGTAAGCGAGTCGGACCGGGCCGGTCTCGTCGCGAAAGCGCGTGGCGATGAGCCGCGCAATCTGCGGCGTGATGTCGGGAGGCAGCGCCACGACCTTGCCCGAGTGAGGCTCGACGAAGCGAATCGCCGAGTCGCGACCAGCGGGGCCAAGGCCGAGCGCGAGCACCTCTTCGTACTCGAACACCGGCGTGATGACCCGGCAGAAGCCCCAGAGGTCGAAGACCGCCAGCGCTCGCTCGGCGATGCGACGACGGGCAGCGGCGGCTTCGGGCGCGAAGTCACGCATGCCCGCGGGGAGACGAAGCCCCGCGGGCGGCAAGGAATTGAGACGGCTCGACATGGAGGAGGCGCGAAGGATCGCGCCAGGCTTCACAGTTGGTTGACGCCGTTGCGGACCTGGCCGCTCTTGAAGAATTCGACGAAGACCTCGGCGAGCTCGACGGCGACTTTCTCTTGAGCTTCCTTGGTCGATGCGCCGATGTGCGGCGATGCCAGCACGTTGTCGAGCTCGAAGAGCGGCAAAGGACCGCAAGGCTCCTTCTCGAACACGTCGAGCGCGGCACCACCGAGCTGACCGGCCTTGAGCGCTTCGTAGAGCGCGGTTTCGTCGACGACACCACCGCGCGCGCAGTTGATGAGGTAGGCGCCCTTCTTCATCTTCGAGAAGGTCTCGGCGCCAAAGAGGTTCTTGGTCGTCGGCAGAAGCGGGATGTGCAGGCTGATGAAGTCGGCCGCGGCGATCAGTTGATCGAACGAGGCGAACTCGACGCCAGCTGGCGGGGTGGTCCCTTCACGCAGACCGGGGTCGAACGCCAGGACCTTCATCTTGAGCCCGACGCCGCGGTCAGCGACGGTGCGACCGATGTTCCCGAAGCCGACCACACCGAGCGTCTTGCCGGTGATCTCGACGCCCATGAACTTCTTCTTCTCCCACTCGCCCTTCTTCATGCTGGCGGTGGACTGCGGCAGCTTGCGCGCCAACGCTAATTTGTAAGCGACGGCGAGCTCGCCGGCGGCGATGGCGTTTCCTTGCGGCGTGTTGATGACCTGGACCTTCTTGGCGGTCGCGGCCTTGACGTCGATGTTGTCAACGCCGACGCCGGCGCGGCCGACGATCTTCAGGTTGGTGGCCGCACCCAGGATGTCGGCGGTCACCTTGGTCGCCGAGCGAACCGCCAGCCCATGGTACTGCCCGATGATTCCGGCCAGCTCGGCCGGGGGCAACCCCGTCTTCACATCAACCGAGAGGCCCGCCTTGGTGAGAATTTCCACCGCGGCCTTCGACATGTCATCAGCGACCAGAACCTTGATTTCGGACATCTGTCTCCTCGCAACGCCCCGCCTCACGCAGGGCGCGGGAGTTCTAATACAGATGAACTTTTGGATCCACAGATAAGCCCGGTTGGGACTCCCGATCTCGACGCCACTGGATTAAACTCCCCGCGCCAACCAAGAACGAATCCGAGGGGAGCCGAGGGGATGGGTAGAGGGTCAGCGAGGGCTCCCTTTTTCGCTGCCGAAATTCGAGGAGATCCATGAGCTCAAAACGCGTGTTCAACTTTTCTGCCGGCCCCGCCATGTTGCCGCTCGAGGTGCTCGAAGCGTCGGCCAAGGCGCTGGTCGACTACCAGGGCAAGGGCTTCGGCATCGCCGAGTGCAGTCACCGCGGCAAGGAGTTCGACGGGGTGCTCGACGAGGCGCTGGCTCTCTGCCGCAGGCTCCTCTCGGTTCCCGACACGCACGACATCCTCTTCCTGCAGGGCGGTGCGACGCAGCTCTTCTCCACCATCCCGATGAACTTCCTTACCGGGACAGCCGACTACGTGGTCGGTGGTGAATGGTCGAAGAAGGCGGCCGACGCGGCCAAGGGTGTCTACGGCGACAAGATTCGGGTCATCGCCAGCAGCGAGTCGACCCACTTCGATCGCCCACCGGCGTTCAAGGCCGACGAGGCAGCGTCCTACCTTCACGTCTGCTCGAACGAGACCGTGCACGGCCATCGCCTGGCCGAATGGCCGCATCACCCCAATCTCGTCGTCGACAGCTCGAGCGAGATGATGTCGCGGCCACACCCGATCGCGCGCACGGCGCTGGTCTACGCGGGTGCACAGAAGAACCTCGGTCCCTCGGGCACGGTGCTCGCGATCGTGCGCAAGGACTTCTACGATCGCATCGCCAAGTCGGTGCCGAAGATCTGGAGCTTCAAAGCGCTGGCCGAAGCCAAGAGCTGCCTCAACACGCCACCGACTTTTGGCGTCTACATGCTGCTCGAGATCTTCCGCTGGATGGAAAAACAGGGGGGCCTCGCGGCGATCGAAAAGATCAACGCGCAGAAAGCTGGACTCATCTATGACGCCATCGACGGTTCGGGCGGCTTTTACACCGGCACCGTCGCCGACAAGGCGGCGCGCAGCCACATGAACGTGACCTTCCGTCTGCCCAGCGAAGAGGCGACCGACAAGTTCGTCAAGCAGGCGAGCGGTCAGGGTCTCGTCGCGCTCAAGGGCTACCGCACGGTCGGCGGCATCCGCGCCTCGATCTACAACGCCATGCCGATCGAAGGCTGCCAGGCGCTGGCGGATTTGATGCGTACGTTCCAGAAGGAAAACGCGTAACTCTCCGCCACGCAATCAACCAAACCTCGAACCCCCGCGCGTCGCTGTCGGCGCCGGGGGTTCGTCACGTCAGGCCATGTCGCTCGCGCAATTCTCAGATGTTCGTTTCGGCTACCCCGGCAACGAGATCCTCACCGGCGCTTCGCTGCTGATCCGCCCCGGCGAACGGCTGGCGTTGCTCGGCCCCAATGGCACCGGCAAGTCGACCGCGCTCAAGTTACTGGCCCGCGAGATGGCCCCGGACGCAGGCGACGTGCGTATGCTCGGCAAGGCGAGCCTCGGATACCTGCGCCAGTCGCAAGGTCACCTGTCGGGCGGCACGGTCAGGCAGGAGCTGCTGGCGCCGTTCGCCGAGCTCCAGGCCCAGCACGCGGCACTCACCGCGCTGGAAGCCAAGCTGGGCGCTGGTGATGGCGAGGATCTGCGCCGCTACGGGGAGCTGCAAGAGCGCTACACGCGCGCGGGAGGCTACGAGATCGAGTCGCGCGTCCGGCGCCTCATCGAGGACGTCGACTTCACCGAAGCCGATCTCGAGCGCCCAGTCGAGACGCTGTCGGGTGGCGAGCGCGGGCGGCTCGAGCTGGCCAAGGTGCTGGTGCAAAAGCCCGATCTGCTCCTGCTCGACGAGCCGACCAATCACCTCGATCTCGCCGCCATCGAGCGGCTCGAGGCTTTCCTGTCGGAGTACGAGGGCGCCTTCTGGCTGGTCTCGCACGATCGGACGTTCATTCAGCGCACCTGCCGCGAGATGGTCGAGCTGGAAGGCGGCAAGTTCGTCCGCTACCCGTTTCGCTATGACCGCTATGTCACCGAGCGTGCGGCGCGCCTAGAACGCGCACGCACGGAATACGAGCGGCAAAAAGAGCACGTCGACAAGACCGAGGACTTCATCCGGCGCAACATCGCCGGGCAGAAGACCAAGCAGGCGCAGAGCCGGCGCAAGATGCTGGAAAAGCTGGACCGCCTGGAGCGCCCCGAAGATCACTGGGAGCTCGCCGGCCAGATGTCGCTGCGCTTTTCCACCGGCGGCGAGCCCGGGTCCAAGGAGATCCTGCGCGCGCCGGGGCTCACGGTCGGCTATCCCGGCAAGGCGATCCTGGCCGACGTCACGGTCAACGTCTACCGCGGCGATCGCATCGGTATCGTCGGCCCCAACGGTTGCGGCAAGTCGACATTGCTCAAGACCCTCGTGGGTGAGCTGGCGCCGCTTGGCGGTCAGATCACCCGCGGCAGCGGCGTACGCCTCGGCTACTACGATCAGAAGCTCGGATCGCTCGACGAGGAGCGCAGCCTGATCGACGAGATTCGATCGGTGAGGGGCGATCAGTCGCCCGACGTCGTCAGGCAGTACCTGTCGAAGTTCCGCTTCTTCGGCGACGACGTCTTCCGCAGCGTGCGCAGCCTGTCGGGTGGTGAGCGCAGCCGCCTGTCACTGGCCAAGATGATGCTCTACCCACGCAACGTGCTCGCGCTCGACGAGCCGACCAACCACCTCGACATTCCCGCACGCGAGGTGCTGGAAGAGGCGCTCGATCATTACGACGGCACCTTGCTGGTGGTGAGCCACGATCGTTACTTTCTCGACCGCGTCTGTCGCCGCCTGCTGGTCTTCGAAGACGGTAGGCTCGAGGCTCATCTCGGCAACCACTCCGACTGGCGGGCGCGGCAGCCACCTGCGGCGACAAAGCCCGCGGTGAAAGTGCCGGCCCGCCCACAGCCACCTTCACCGGCGCCGACCCCCACCCGCCCGATCGCGCGCACCCGCCCGATCGCCCCCAGCCGTCCGGCCGCATCGCCTCCGGTTCCCGCGGCGGTTGTGGGCGCCAGCGCCGCGCGAGAACGCGACAAGCTCGAACGTCGCGCCGCCTCGTTGCGCGAGGAGATAGACCGGCTCACGGCGGAGCAGACCACCCTGCGCGCCGAGCTGAGCGGCGATCACCGCGGCGACTTCGGCAAGCTTGCCCGTCTCGCCGACCGCGACGAGAGCCTCACCGCGCTGCTCGCCCGGCGGCAAGAGGATCTCGCTTCCACGACCAGCGCGCTCGAGCGACGACACGGCGGCCGCTGACCCACACCGACGGGCGTTGCCGACCCCCGCGCAAAGCTGCGCACACGCTGGAGATTGGCGTCGCAACCCACGAAAAATTTTCCCTCCATCGCAGGGCCGAGTCCGCCGATGGCCAGTTCGTGGCACTCGGGCCCGTCACCGACCGAATCAGCCTCCGCTCTCCCCTGGCGGCTCTGGCGATCCTGCTGGTAGGGGCATCGTGCGCGAGTCTGTCGAATCAGAACGCAAGCACGGCCAACCTCGACGGCGTCTGGGATGGCTTCGCCCAGGGAACCATTCCCGACGGCGTCGGCGCCGGCGACACCCGGATCGAACGGCAGGCCTGGCATCTGCGCCAGGAAGGCCAACGCGTCACCGGCTTTTATCTGGTCGAGCTCACGATGATCTCGGGGGACGGGCGCCCCTACCAGTGCAGCCGCGAACCGCAGTTCCAGACGCTGCTTCGCTTCGAGGTCGAGGGCGAGATCAGCCGCGGCGGCATCGAGCTGGCTGAAGTCGGCGACGGCAAAGCGAAAGGTCCCTGCCGTCCCGCGTACCGAACCGCCGCCCGCTTTCAGGCGCAGGTGATCGGCAACAAGCTCACCATCGCCGACGGAAGCTATCGGCTCACCCTCACCCGTCGCAATGGTGGCAGCGCCTCGGAACGAAGCCTGGGGCCCGATGACTTCTCCGAGCCCTTGCGCGAGTTGCCCGACGAGCTCGAGCCCACGGCGCCCTCTGCGCCGCAACAGACACTCACGGTCAACGCCTCGATGTCGTCACCCCCCATCGAAGTGGGCGGCGTCTGGGTCTGGGAACACCGCGCGCGCCTGCCTACCGGCGACGAAAAGCAGGAACGCGAGGAGTGGCACCTCGACCAGCGAGGCAACGAAATCTCCGGCTACTACGACCGGTCGATCCGGCAGATCTCCACCGACGGTCTTGCCTATCGCTGCAGCAACGCCACCGACTTTCGCGTGACCACGCGCTATCACGTATCGGGCGAAGTGCGCGGCAGCCGGCTCATCCTGCGCGAGCAGTCCTTCGAGATCCTGCAGGCCAGCCCGTGCGACAGCGGCGAGCGCAACCTCGACGCCTACCAGGGGGAAGCCGCCATCGACGAGCTCCGCTTGATGTGGGGCGTGGGCAGCCAGGTCCTGCGTCGCGACCGCGCCGAGATCCCCTCACAGCGATTCTGATCGCGACGCGCCGACGAAGCCCGGGCAATAAAAAACCCGCCGCCCGGCGCAACCGGATCGGCGGGTCTTTCGTTGCTTATAGCTGCTCAGTTCTTGGCGGCGAGCTCGGCGTCGATCGTGGTCTTGAACTGATCGAACGGCACAGCGCCGACCACCGACTTGCCGTTGACGAAGAACGTCGGGGTGCCGGTGGCGCCGATCGTCCCGGCCAGCTTGGCGTCGTCCTCGACGTGCTTCTTGTACTTGCCCGAATCGAGCGCTGCCTTGAACTTGGCGGCGTTGAGGCCGAGCTCTGCGGCGTACTTCTCCAGCGACGGCCGATCCAGCGCCGACTGATTTTCGAACAGCTTGTCGTGGTACTCCCAGAACTTGCCCTGCTCGTTGGCGGCCATCGAGGCTTCCGCCGCGACCTGCGCCTTGTCGTGGAACGGCAGCGGCAGGTGCTTGAAGGCGATGCGAACCTTGCCCTTGTAGTTCTCCTCGACCTGTTTTAGCAGCGGCACGGCGCGCGAGCAGAACGGGCACTGGAAGTCGGAGAACGCGATCACGGTGACGGGCGCGTTCTTCGGGCCCTTGGCCGGCGCGGCGCCAACCTGGACGTCGACCTTGCCACCGGGAGCCGGAGCGGCACCGGCCGCAGGCGCCGCCGGCTTGGCGGCGATGTTCGCCTCGGTGAGCTTGTCGTACAGCTGCGCCGCCGGGGTGCCCTTCTTGAGCAGGTCGTCGGCCTTCTTGATCTCCTCGTCGATGATCGTCTTGAAAGCGGGGAACGGCTGCGCACCCGAGAGCTCACGACCGTTGATGTAGAACGCCGGGGTGCCATCGGCACCGACCTGACCGGCCAGCGTCTGATCCGCCGCGATCTGCTTCTCGGTCGCCGGGTCCGCCATGTCCTTCTTGAACTTGGCGACGTCCAGGCCGATCTCCTTGGCGTGCTTCTCGAGATCCGCCGGCAAGAGCGCCTGCTGGTTCTCGAACATCTTGTCGTGCATCTGCCAAGCCTTGCCCTGCTTGTGCGCCGCGAGGAACGCCGCGGCCGCGCCGCGCGCCTTGGCGTGGAACGAAAGCGGCTGGTTCACGAAGACCACCGCGACGTCCTTCGGGTAGTTCTTCTCGATCTCCTTGAGGGTCGGCACCACGCGCGAGCAGAAGGGGCACTCGAAGTCGCTGAACTCGACGATGGTGACCTTGGCGTCCTTGGGACCCTTGCGGGGCGCATTCGGCGGGATGGCGACCTTGCGCGCGCCGACCGGAGCGGCGGCCTGCGGAGCGGCGGCACCTGCGCCCTTCTTCGGGTTCTCCTTGTCGATGTGAGCCAGCAAGAACGTGAGGTCCTTGCCGTCCTTCACCATGCCGACGATGTCCTTGGCCAGCTTCGGGCTGCGAGGACAGTTCGGATCCTTCTTCGCGCAAAGGGCGACCGAGCCCATGCCACAACCGCATTCGCAGTTGCGCTCGTTCATCGCCTGCATCGCGGTCGTCTTCTGCGCGTCGCTGACGCCGTCCCAGGAGACGCCGGCCACGCCAACGAGATCCGTCGACTTGTACCAGCCGGCCGGGAACTCGGCTTCGGCCTTGTAGACCTTGCTGGGCGCAGCCGCGCCCGCAACTGCCTCGATGGGCGCAGCTCGCGGCGCTTCCGCAACGGCGCCGCCATCGCGGCGCGGCCCCATGTAATTGCCGATGATGAAACCAGCCAGCAGGCCCACCGCTAGGGCCCACGGCCAGATCTTGTTCGTTTGGTTGTTCGAGGAGTCGCTCGCCATGGCGGCGATTTATACCCGATGACGACCCACGCTGCATGTCGCGATTGGGAAACCCTCTCGCGAGCCGATGACCTCGACGAGTGAATGACGAGCCAGCGATGGCTGGATCATTCGTCGTCGTCGTCGCCGTCGTAGCTCGCCGCCTGCCCTCTCACGTCCTCGCCGAAGATGGCCTCGATCATCTCCTCGACGCTTGCCCCGAGGGTCTCCATGCGGCGGAACTCGTCACGCTCGAGCTCTTCGAAGTTGCGGTAGGTCCGATCACGGTCATTCATCACGACGCCCTCCGGATTACAGTCAACCACATGTAGGTTTAGGTAATACCGACAGCGCCATGTCGTCAAGCAGGCCCGGCTAAGACGCTGAAATCATTGAAGCAGGCGGCTCAGTCTCGCGCTCAAATGTTGGCAGTCGCGCAAAACCCGTGACGCGGGTTGAAAGCGGCGAGTGGTTGGTGTTAGGACCGTTCGCCCCGACATGGGAAGGGTCATCGCGGTTGCCAATCAGAAAGGGGGCGTCGGCAAGACGACCACCGCCGTCAACTTGGCGGCGTCGCTGGCGGTCGCCGAAAAGCGGGTCCTCCTGGTCGACATGGATCCGCAGGGCAACGCCACGTCGGGCCTCGGGCACGTCCGCATACCGAGCGGTAGCGGCGAGCCGAGCATCTACGACGTCCTGCTGGGCGACAAACCCGTCGAAGCGGTGATCCGCAAGACCGAGCTGCCCTGCCTCGAGCTTTTGCCCTCGGGCCAGGATCTCGCGGGCGCCGAGGTCGAGCTGGTCGGTCTGCCCGACCGCGAATCGCGGCTGCGCAAGCCGTTGCGGCTGCTCGCCCCCGAATACGACTTCATCATCATCGACACGCCGCCGTCGCTCGGCCTGCTGACACTCAATGCGCTCTGCGCGGCCGACGGTGTCCTGGTGCCACTGCAGTGCGAGTACTACGCGCTCGAGGGCCTCACCGATCTGCAGTCGACGGTCGGTCTCGTCGGGCGATCCCTCAACCCCGGACTTTCGATCGAGGGCATCCTTCTTTGCATGGTCGATGCTCGGCAGAACCTCACCGAGCAGGTGGCGGGCGAAGTTCGGCAGCACTTTGGTGAGCGCGTCTACGAGACGCCCATTCCGCGCAACGTGCGCCTGAGCGAGGCGCCCTCGTTCGGCAAGCCGATCCTGCTCTACGACGTGGCGTCAAAGGGCGCCAAGAGTTACCTCGAGGCCGCGCGCGAGTTCATCAAGCGACACACGCGCGGCGCCGAGGCGACGGCGTGAATCGAAGGAGGGCGGCGGTATGATCGGCAAACGTCGGGCGCTGGGACGTGGCCTGGCCGCTCTCATCCCTGAGGCTCCCGCCCCGGCAGGGGGCAATGGACACGACGCTCCTGCAGCGGCCTCGACCGCGGACGTCGCCCCTGCCGCTCCCCGCGGCCAGGGACTCTTCGTGGTCGGCATCGAAGAGGTGCACCCGGGGCCGCATCAGCCGCGCAAGAGCTTCGACGACGGCCGACTCGACGAGCTGGCCGAATCGATCAAGACGCAGGGGATCATCCAGCCGCTGGTCGTGCGTCGGAGCCCGGATGGCGACGGCTACGAGCTGATCGCCGGCGAGCGCCGTTGGCGGGCGGCCCAGCGCGCGGGCCTGCATGAAGTGCCGGTTGTGGTCAGGGACGTGGCCGAGCGCCAGGTCTTCGAGATGGCGCTGGTCGAGAACCTGCAGCGCGCTGATCTCAATCCCATCGAAGAGGCCGAAGGCTACCAGCGGCTCTTCAACGAATTCGGCTACACGCAAGAGGCGCTGGCGGAACGAGTCGGCAAGGATCGCAGCACGGTGGCCAACGCCTTGCGCTTGCTCAAGCTGCCGCCGCTCGTGCGCGAGCTGGTCGTCGGTGGGCGCCTGGCCATGGGGCACGCGCGCGCTCTGCTCGGCCTCGATTCCGACACCGCCATCGAACGGGTGGCGCGCATGACGGTGGCGCGCGATCTCTCGGTCCGTCAGGTCGAGGCACTGGTCCGCAAGGAGCGCAAAGACGCCGACGAGGCGACACCGCCACCCGCCCCGGAAGTCTCGACGGCGGCGCGCGATCTCGCGCAGCGCCTGGAACGGCACCTCGGCA
Organism: Myxococcales bacterium; assembly: GCA_031398585.1. Classification (GTDB taxonomy): domain Bacteria; phylum Myxococcota_A; class Polyangia; order Fen-1088; family Fen-1088; genus JANNNO01. The sequence goes on from JANNNO010000100.1 coordinate 20,883, forward strand.
CCCGGGTCAAGGTCGTGGAATCAGACGGCAAGAGCGGCAAGCTCGAGATCCAGTATCACTCACTGGATCAGCTCGACGGTATCCTCGAGAAGATCTTGGTTTAGCGCCGATCGCTCGCGCGCTCGCGATCGAAACTCGCGAGCGAGATCGCTCGCGCGCGAGATCGAAGATCCGGCCCCCTGCCCTCACTTGCGCAAGAGCAAGATGTGCTCGCGCCGGGCGCGTTCGCCGAAGATCGCGCGCA
>JANNNO010000110.1:0-5956 GCA_031398585.1 Myxococcales bacterium
GGCACGTCTGGCTTCGCTGGAAATGGGCAACCCGCTGCCGTCAGCGAGGTCCGAGATCGACAAATGCATCGACGGCTGCCGGCACTTCGCCGAGAACTCGGACCATCTGCTGGCCGACGAGGAGCTCACCGAGCCGGACGGCGCCACCGAGATCCTGAGGCTCGAGCCGATGGGAGCGATCCTGGCGATCATGCCGTGGAACTTTCCTTACTGGCAGCTCTTCCGATTCGCAGCGCCTGCGCTCATCGTGGGAAACGTCGTCATTCACAAACCCGCCGGGAGCGTGCCGGGCTGCGCTCGCGCCCTGGCCGCCCTGCTGGAACGCGCCGGTGTTCCCCCGGGCGTCTTCGAGACACTCTTTCTGGAAAACGACGACATCGCGCAGGTGATCGAGGATGCGCGTATCGCTGCGGTCACCTTGACCGGCAGTGAGCGAGCCGGCGCGGCCGTCGGCGCGGCAGCTGGGCGCTCGGTGAAAAAATGCATCCTCGAGCTGGGCGGTAGTGATCCCTTCGTGGTGCTGAAGGACGCCGATCTCGATCGCGCCGTGGCGACGGCGGTCAAGGCGCGCACGGTGAATAGCGGTCAGTCGTGCATCGCCGCCAAACGTTTCATCGTCGAGGCGCCGGTCTATGACGAGTTCGCCCGGCGCTTCGTCGCCGCGCTCGCCGCCCTTCGGATCGGCGATCCGCTGGACGACAGCACCGACATAGGGCCACTGGCGACCCTCGCCATCCGCGACGAGCTGGCGCGGCAGGTGGATCGAACCGTGGCGGCGGGCGCGCGTCTGCTGATCGGCGGACGGGTGCCGGAGGGAGCTGGTTTTTTCTATCCACCGACGGCCCTGGAACACGTACCCAAGGATTCACCCGCCGCTGCCGAGGAGCTCTTTGGACCGGTCGCCGCGCTGTTCCGCGTGGCTCACCTCGACGAAGCCATTGCCTTGGCCAACGACACGCCGTACGGCCTCGGAGCCACGGTTTTCACCAAGGATCCGTCGGCCGCCGACCGTTGCGCCGCGGAGATTGACGCCGGAATGGTCTTTATCAACGCGCAAGTGGCCTCGGATCCTCGGTTTCCCTTCGGCGGCAAGAAGCGTTCGGGACATGGCCGCGAGCTCGGCGCCTACGGCCTGCGCGAGTTATGCCACGTCAAACGAATCCGCCGCGCACACATTTGAAGCGATGACTCGAGACCTCCTGAACGGCGCTCGGGGCTTCGCGCCACTACACGGCATGATCGGTTTTCCGTTCAAGCGCGCAGCCATGCGCCCGCCCGCGAGAGCCGCCTCTCACTCATTGGCGGGGGGCTATGCCTTTAGCGCCGTTGTCGCCATCGGCAGCCTGCTCGGCTGCACCGGCACCATCGCGCCGGGAGACGAAGGTGGGAGCCCGAGCACGGGCTCGTCACCGTCGGCGCCGGGAGCGAATCCTGCGCCGGGTGGCGGTGCTGGTGGCCCAGCGCCCGCGCCGGCGCCCAACGTTCCCGACCCGTCGCCCGCATCGCCGGGATCGCCCGACAGAATGTCGGAGGCGTGCAAGGTCGTCAGCCCCGGTCCCTCCTTCTTGCGCCGCCTGACCCGTGCAGAATACGACAACACCGTTCGCGACCTTACCGGCGAGGACAAGCGGCTCGCCGCCGACTTCCCGCCCGAGGAGCTGCATCACGGCTTCGACAACGCGGGCCTGCGCAGCGTCTCCGATCGCCTGGCAGAGAAGTACCTGGAGGCAGCCGAGACCGTCGGCAAGGCCGTCGTCAAGCAGCTGCCGACCCTGCTTCCCTGCGACGCCGCTCAGAAGGGTGACGACGCCTGTCTCGGCGCTTTCTTCGACGGCTTCGCACGCCGGATCTGGCGACGCCCCCTCGAGGCAGACGAAAAGACGCGTCTGCGCGAACGCTTCAAGGCCCACCGCGGGGGCAGCTTTGCCGAGGGTATCGACGCTGTCGTGCAGATCATGCTGCTCTCGCCTTCGTTCCTCTACCGCACCGAACGCGGCGTCGACATCGCCGGCACGACTCACGGCAAGCCGCAGCCCTATGAGATGGCGTCACGTCTGTCGTATCTCATCTGGGGATCGATGCCGGACGCCGACCTCTTCGCGGCCGCCGACTCCGGCAAGCTCGGCACCCGCGCCGAGGTCCGCGCGCAGGCTGAACGGATGCTTGCGGATCCGCGTGCGGCCGACATGGTCGCTCACTTCGGCTCTCAATGGCTGTCGTTCGAACGGCTGGACGACGTGGTCAAGGACACGGCGATCTATCCCGAATACAAACCCGAGTTGATCGGCCTGTTCGCGCGCGAGACCCGCGAGCTCATCAAACACATCTGGAAGACCGACCCGACGCTGGGCACGTTCCTCACCGCCCCGGTTACGTTCGTCAACGGGCCGCTCGCGGCCTTTTACGGCATCCCGGGTGTGAACGGTGACGCTTACAGCAAGGTCGATCTCGATCCGCAGCGGCGCATCGGCGTGACCACGCAGGGATCGGTCATGCTCGGCAACGCCAGCGCGGATCAGACTTCGCCGATCAAGCGAGGCCTCTTCATCCAGGACCGCTTCATCTGCTTCGAGGTCCCCGAGCCGCCGGCGGACCTGAACGTCGAGCCTGTCGTGTTCAACCCGAACATGACCACGCGCGAGCGCTTCTCGGAGCACCGCAAGGATCCCTCCTGCAATGCCTGTCACCAGTACATCGATCCCGTCGGGTTCGCGTTCGAGAACTTCGACGGCATCGGCAAGTGGCGAGACAAGGAAGCCGGCAAGTCGATCGACGTCTCGGGCAGCCTCACCGGGACCGACGTGGACGGCGCCTTCACTGGCGCGGCCGAGCTGGCGCAAAAGCTTGCCAAGAGCGGCCAGGTCCGCAGCTGCGTGGCCAGTCACTGGTTCCGCTATGCGTACGGCCGCGACGCCGGCAAAGAAGACACCTGCGCCGTCGAGACGCTCGGCAAGGTCTTCGAGAGCTCGCGTGGCAACTTCCGCGAGCTGGTCCTGGCGTTGACCCAGACCGATGCATTCATGTTCCGGAGCCAAGGAGTGAGCCCATGAGGTCCCTGTCCCGCCGCGCCCTGCTTCGCAGCGGCGCTACCATCGGCATCGGGCTGCCCTTCCTCGACATCATGAGGTCGCGCCAGGCTCACGCTGCCGAGCTGCCCAAACGCCTCTTCATCATGGTGGGGCAAAACGGCGTCGTACCCTCGACCTTCTTCCCGAGTGGCGGCGACGAGAAGAACTTCACCCTTGGCGCTTCGATGAAGCCGCTCGAGGCGCACAAGAGCAACCTCATCATCCTCGACGGCATCCGCCACATGCAGCGCGGGACCACGGACGGGACCGCACACAGCCGCGGCAGCGCAGCCTGCATCACCGGCAACACGGCGAGCGCCAAGAACGGCATCGCAGACGGACCTTCGATCGATCACCCGATCGCTGACCACATCGGCGGCGGCACGCGCTTTCGCAACTTCATCACCGGGGCCTCGAACGCCTACGGCTTTTTCCACAGCGGTCCCCGGCAGAAGGTCTTTGGCGAGGACAGCCCGCAGAAGAACTTCGAGCGGCTCTTCACCGGTTTCACACCGCCGGCGGCCGGTAGCACCGGACCCAACCCGGAGCTCATGAAGCTGGTCGCGCGTCGCAAGAGCATCCTCGACGGCGCGCTGGAAGAGTACAAGCGCATGGCGACCGTGGTCGGCGCCGCGGACAAGGCACGGCTCGGCGTGCACACCGAAGCGATTCGCAGCGTGGAGAAGGGCCTCGATGCCCTGGGTGGGGGAGGCGGCATGGCCTCTGCGGCCTGTGCCAAGCCGGACGCCGCGGGCGACGCCACCAGCTTCCCGGCCAAGGCGACCGCCAACCTCGATCTGGTCTGCCTGGCCTTCGCCTGCGATGCCTCGCGCGTGGGCGGCATTCAGTACAACACCCACGGCCAGAGCTTCCAGTGGGTCGGCATGAGCGGCGGAGATCACCACGCCCTCGCCCACCAGCAGGGCTCCGCCGGCATCGACGCCAACCTGACCAAGGCGGTCAGCTGGTTCGCGATGCAGATGGCCCACGTCATCACCAAGCTCAAGAGCTACGGCGAAGCCGGCGGCGGCAACGTCTTCGACCGCACGCTGATGCTCTGGAGCAACGAGCAGGCGATCGGTCCACACAAGTTCGACCGGGGCGTCTTCTGCATCGCCGCGGGCGCGATGCCACTGGCGGGAGGCAAGACGCTGCAGACCGGCCGCTGGATCAAGGCGCCGGGCCACCCCCACACCGGCGTTCTGATCAGCATCGGCAACATCTTCGGCCTGCCGATGACCGAGTTCGGCTACAAGGACTGGCAAAAGGGCCCGGTACCCGGGCTGATATAGCGAGCGGGCGACGGCCCCTGCCGACGGGCTCCCCCCGGGGGCATTGATTTGCGTTCGCCGCTACGCAACCGCGCGCGAGCGCCGCTCTTGCGGCATTCTGACCGCCCGATATGCCGCGTACGCTCGTTACTTGCCTCGCCCTCGCCACGGGCGGGGCGCTGCTGATCGCCGCCTCGCTTACCTTTGGACCCGGCGATCTCGCCGATCTACGCCTGCGCGACACCCTGATCGACCTGCGGGCCGCGCGGGTGGTCGCCTCGACCCTGGCGGGGGCCGCCCTGGCTGTGGCGGGCGTCGCGGCGCAGGGACTGTTCCGCAACCCGCTCGTCAGCCCGTCGATCCTCGGCACGACCAGCGGCGCGATGCTGGGCGGTCAGCTGGCGCTCCTGCTCTTCGTCGCGCTGCCCGGGCGAGCGACCGCGGTGACGCCGGCTCTCGTCCTGCCCCTCGGCTGTCTGGTCGGTGCCTGGGTGTCGTTGCTGTTGCTCCTGCTCTTCTTGCGGCGTGGGGCCGACAACCTCACCCTGCTGCTGACCGGCTTCATCCTGTCGGGCCTGTTTCTCTCCCTCGGTGGCTTCGCGACCAGCTTGGCGCAGGAGTCCTGGCAACTCGGACGTGCCGTGGTCAGCTTCGTGCTGGGCGGCGTCTCGGGCGTCGGCTGGGGTCAAATCTTGCTGGTGGTCCCGCTGGTGCTGGTCGGGATCGTCGCGACCTGGTCGTGGTCGCCCACCCTCGACGTCCTGCTCTCCGGTGAGGCGGAAGCCCAGAGTCTCGGCGTCGACGTGACGGCGGCGCGGCGCTGGTTGACGGTCTGGATCGCGGTGTTGACCGCCGCCGCCGTCAGCCTGGGCGGCAACGTCGCTTTCGTCGGGCTCATCGTTCCGCACGTGCTGCGCCGCTACGTCGGCGCTTTGCACGGTGCCCTCGTGCCCGCGGCCGCGCTCGGCGGTGCGCTCTTCGTGCTCGCGTCGGATCTCGTCGTGCGGTTGCTGCCGACGCGCGGGGAGATCCCGCTCGGCGTGATCACGGGCGTGGTCGGGGCGCCGCTCTTCCTGGTGCTGCTGGCCCGGCAGCGACGGGGGCTGTTGCATGTCTGACGCGGGCGAGGCAACGCGCCCGGCGCTGCAGCCCCCGGCGCTCCAGGTACGGGCGCTCGGCATCCGGCGGGGCAGGCGCCAGGTCGTGAACGACGTCTCGTTCACGGCGGCGGCAGGGCAAGTGACGGCGCTGCTCGGGCCCAACGGGGCCGGCAAAAGCAGCGCGATGCTCGCCATCCTCGGTCTCTTGCCGCACACCGGGACGATTCACCTCGGCGGTGTCGACGCAGCGACCATGGACGTTCGGGCCCGCGCGCGCGCCGTCGCTTACGTACCGCAGGCCTCGGCGCTGGCCGCCGCCCTGCCCGTGCGTGACGTCGTCGCCCAGGGGCGCTTTGCCCACGACGGATCGGTGCGCCCCCGCGCCGCCGACCGCGCGCGCATCGAAGCGGCCCTGCAGCGCCTGTCACTGGGTGGCCTGGCCGACCGTCCCTTCGATCAACTCTCGCAGGGCGAGGCGCGCCGGGTGCTGGTGGCGCGTGCGATCGCGGCTGACGCC
>JANNNO010000017.1:0-5026 GCA_031398585.1 Myxococcales bacterium
CAGCCGGGGCAACGCCTCTGGCCGATGGTGTTGGCAGGCTTTGGCGCGACCTGCGCGACCGCGGCCTTGCTGCTCGTCTTGTGGGGGCCCAGCGCGGATCGCTCCCTGGTCTGGTCCTCGTCGAGCAGCGCTCGGAGCGCGGTTGGCTCCGCCGAGGTGATCCATTTTTCTGATGGCAGCGTGGTAACGTTTCGAAAAGGCGCCTGGGGCCGCGTCATCGGCTCGTCGTCCCGGGGCGCCGAGATCGAGCTGTCGGAGGGACGCGCGAGCTTCCGCATCCTTCCGCGGCATGGCGCCGATTGGAAGGTCCAGGCGGGCCCCTACACCATCGAGGCCACCGGCAACGAGTTCGAGGCGGCGTGGACGCCGAAGAACCAGATCCTCACGCTCGGCCTGGCATCGGGCAAAGTCGTCGTGCGGGGGCCCGGTGCCGAGGCGGGGCAACCGCTAGCAGCGGGCGAGAGCCTCGTGGCACGGTCGCGCGATGGTCTGGTCACCGTCGGTAGCGGCGGCAGCTTGATGGCGGCTCTGTCTCGAGACGAAGCGGGCGACGGAGCGGGGGACGCTCTGGTCGTGCCCGAGTCCGGCGAGAGCGAGAGGCCGACTGGTGCAGAAGCTCCCGCGTTGGCGCTCATCAGTCGCGGGCCTGCACCCGACGACAATGGCGTCTGCCCCCAGCCTGAATCGACGGGAGGGTCGGTCCCGGATCCCGGGCCGGTCAGCCTGCTCACCTGCCGTCACGTCGATCCTGGCGCCACCGGCAAGGACGTGCCCGCGCGTCAGGGTGGCGAGCCCTGGGTGCGGCCCGGCACCGGCGGTTGCCTCGCCTATCACGAGGACACCCGCGGCAATCGCATCCCCGACTTCTCCTACGCCGGCTATCGGGGCGGGGGCGTGAGCTTGCCGGTGGTGGCGGCTCCCTCCGACGTCGTGCCATTGGCGCCCGGAGCGAGCGGTGACGACACGCCGGCCATCCAGAGCGCGATCGATGCGGTCAGCGCGCTGCCGATCAACGCGCAGGGGTTCCGTGGCGCGGTCGAACTGGGGCCGGGGATCTTCACGCTCAAGGGGTCGGTCCGCATCCTCAAGAGCGGCGTCGTGCTGAGAGGTAGTGGCACCGAAGGCACAGGCGCGACGGTCCTCGTCGGCGTCGGACCTGCGCGCGAGTTGATCAGGCTTGGTGCCATGGGGCGGCGGCGGTTGGGCCGCAGCGCCCATCCCATCACTGACGTCTATGTACCGGTCGGTGCGCGCTCGTTCACCCTCGAGCGCGTGGGCAATCTGCGTGTCGGTGACGAGATCGTCATCTACCGACCCAAGACGCAGCGCTGGATCTGCGCCATCGGGACTGACGTCATGCCGGCGCGGGCCGACGGTCGTGCCAATCCGCCCTGGCGCCCCTCCGGTTCGTTGACCTTCGAACGACGGGTCACCAAGATCGAAGGCCATAGGATCACCGTCGATGCGCCGCTGACCAACGCGCTCGAAAAAGAGTTCACGCAGGCCTTCGTCACCGAGATGGACTTCCCCGAACGGATCGCCGAGGTCGGGGTGGAGAACCTGGCCGGTCGCGGCGAGTTCACCCCAGTGGCGAGCTGCGCTCCGGCGCGAGGTCGCCTGGTGCGGGCCGACAACATCCAGGGCGGGTGGATTCGCAACGTACGCGCCGACGGGTTCGGTGGCGAGCTGGCCAGCGTGGGTACCGGCACCCGTTTCATGACCGTCGAGGACGTCACCTACGTCGCCAGCGAGAACGAACGCTGCCCAGGACCGATCGCCTTCACCATCGGTGGGCAACAGAATCTCTTTCTGCGAGCGCGCGCCTTCGGCACACACGTCGTGGCTCTCGGCACCGAGACCGAGGTCGAAGGTCCGAACGCGGTCGTGGATCTGGTGGGCATTGGACGTGATGCGCGCGTCTCGGCGCAGCCACGCTGGAACACCGGCCTGCTGCTCGACAACGTTCGGCTGCAGGATCCGACCGGCTTGCCCGCAGGTGAGATTGACCTTGGTCGCGCACGCAGCACGTTCGGGTGGCCGGCGGCCAACACCGTCCTGTGGAACAGCGACGCCGAGTCGGTGGTTGTGGACAGCCCGCCTACCGCCCACAACTGGATCATGGGTGGCGCCCGCGGCGCTCGTTCGCTGGCCGGCACGGGCATCTTCAGCGGGCAGCGCACGACGCTCTCCCCGCAGAGCCTCTACCGCGCCCAGCTGGTCGAACGGCTGGGGCGATCTGCCCTGCTGGCGCTTGGCCGATCCCCGATGGGAACGCTGCCCGGCTTGCTCCTGCCCGGACAGGAGAGCGGCGCCGTCGGTCCCGGTTTCGGCAATCCGAGCGTGGGCAGCCCGGGTCCCGCTTCGATTCGTTGAGGTTGGCAAGCGCCGACGCACGCGAGAGCGTGTCGGCTCCTGCCTCACGTGTGTGACCTCATCGCCGCGGCCGCGGACCTGAGATCCCCGTAGCTGCCTGTTGGACGCTTCGTTGTTGGACGTTCAACGGACCTCGCGCGCACCCCCGTTTGCCTCGGGTCGTGCTCGCTCGTGACGATTTCGTTGGGGACGAGTCTTCGCAGCGACGCTGATTCGTTGTTTAATGACGAGGCAATGTCCTCCGAGCCAGCGAAGAAGAAGACGCTCCTGGAAGAGATCCCCGACGTCCTCCCGCTGCTGCCGGTCAGGGATCTCGTCGTGTTCCCGTACATGATTGCGCCGCTGCGGGTCTCGCGGCCGATCTCGCTCGACGCGGTCAAAAACGCGCTCGATACCGAAGATCGCCTCTGCTTCATCGTCTCGCAAAGAGACGCGAGCGAGGAGGATCCCAAGCCTGGCTCGCTCTACAAAGTCGGCACCGTCGGCGTCATCATGCGGATGCGCAAGCTCTCCGATGGTGGCCTCAAGATCCTGGTGCAAGGGCTCTGTCGCGCGCGCATCCAGCGCTACATCGCCGAGTTGCCTTGCTACAAGGTCCGCCTCGACGTCTACGAAGAAGGTCCGCCGCTCAAGTCAGTCGAGATCGAAGCTCTCGCAAGGTCCGTGCGACAGAACGTCGAGCGTGTGGCCGAGCTCGGCCGATCGCTGCAGCCCGAGCTGGCGATGGTCCTTCAAAACGTGGAAGAGCCAGGCCGCATGGCGGACCTGGTCGCTTCCAATCTCACGCTGAAGTTGCCCGAAGCGCAGGCGCTGCTCGAGCTCGAGGATCCGATCGAACGGTTGACCAGGGTCAATCAGGCGCTCGAGAACGAGATCGGGATCCTCGAGCTGCAGAACCGGATTCAGAGTCGCGCCAAAGAGGAGATGTCGAAGACGCAGCGGGATTACTTCCTGCGCGAGCAGATGCGGCAGATCCGAACCGAGCTTGGCGACGACGGCCACCGCGACGAGAACGAGGACCTCCGTAAGAAGGTCGACAAAGCCGGACTGCCGGAAGACGCCAAGATCGAGGCCGACAAGCAGCTGCGCCGTCTCGAGATGATGAGCGCCGAGAGCGCCGAGGCCTCGGTGGTGCGCGGCTATCTCGACGTGATGGTCGAGCTGCCGTGGAAGGAAGCCGAGGAGGAGAAGGTCGAGCTCATCGGAGCGCGAACGGTGCTCGACGAAGATCACTACAACCTCGAGCACATCAAGGATCGGATTCTCGACTTCCTCGCCGTGCACAAGTTGCGGCGCGGGGCGCACGGTCCGATCCTCTGCTTCCTGGGGCCGCCAGGCGTGGGCAAGACTTCATTGGGGCGATCGATCGCGCGGGCGCTCAAACGTCGCTTCGTGCGGATCTCGCTCGGCGGGGTGCGGGACGAGGCCGAAATTCGCGGGCACCGCCGGACCTATGTCGGCGCGCTGCCCGGTCGGATCATCCAGGGCATGAAACAGGCGGGCGCCAAGAACCCCGTCTTCCTGCTCGACGAGATCGACAAGCTCGGTGCCGACTTCCGCGGCGATCCGTCGGCGGCGCTGCTCGAGGTGCTCGATCCTGAGCAGAACCACGCCTTCCGGGATCACTACCTCGGCGTGTCCTACGATCTGTCGAAGGTCATGTTCATCGCCACGGCGAACATGATCGAAGGCATTCCGGCGCCCTTGCGCGACCGCATGGAGATGATTCGCCTCGCTGGCTACAGCGAAGAAGAGAAGCTCGCCATCGCCGAGAAGTACCTCATCCCCAAGCAGATCACCGAAGCTGGGCTCACGACCAAGGATCTCTCGGTGGCGCGGCCGGTGATGCGCAAGATCATTTCCGAGTACACGCGTGAAGCCGGGCTGCGCGAGCTCGAGCGCATGGTTGCGCAGGTGGCGCGCAAGGTGGCGCGCAAGCGGGTCGAACGGGACGAGGTCGCAGGGCGACGCAAACGTTCGGGCGGCAGCGTTGCCATCACCTTGCAGGACTTGACCACCATGCTGGGGCCGCCGCGCTTCTTGCCCGACGAAAAACGCGGCAGCGACGAGGTCGGTCTCGCCAATGGCCTGGCCTGGACGCCGCACGGAGGTGAGGTGCTTCAGGTCGAGGCACAGATTATGGCCGGGCGCGGTCAGCTGGTCCTCACCGGTCAGCTGGGAGACGTCATGAAAGAATCGGCGCAGGCGGCGCTTTCGTTCGCGCGGGCGCAAGCGTTGGCGCTGGGGCTGCGAGTCGATTTCTTCACCGATCGGGAGATCCACATTCACGTCCCCTCGGGCGGGGTGCCCAAGGATGGCCCGTCCGCCGGGATCACCATCGCATCGGTCCTGGTGTCGCTCGCGTCGGGCATTCCGATTCGCCGCGACGTCGCGATGACGGGCGAGCTGACCTTGCGGGGACGGGTGCTGCCGATCGGCGGGCTCAAGGAGAAGCTGCTGGCCGCAGTTGGTGCGGGCATGCGCTTGGTCTTGATCCCCGCGGCCAATGCGGCCGAGCTGTCCGAGATCCCCGAGCACGTCCGCGCGCGGATCAGGATCGAGCCTGTGCGATCCATGGAGGAAGTGCTCCCACTCGTGCTGGTCCGCCCTCTGCCCAAACCGACGCGCAAGTCCGGCAAGCTGGACGAGACCG
>JANNNO010000140.1:0-14059 GCA_031398585.1 Myxococcales bacterium
CCCTCCTTGTCGCCGTGTTGGATGGCGCCCTGTCGGCCGTCGCCTCCTTCGTCGCCTCTGCCCTGGGCGGTGGCCACCAAGGGTGCCCCGTCGGGGGGACCTTTCAGCCCGACCATCACCATCGCGCCGGCCAGCAACGCGGAGCCGAGTCCCGACACGATCGCCAGGCGCAGCGGGCGTTCGAAGAACCAACGCCGCCAGACCAGATCGTCCGACGTGCTGTTGATCCCCCCGCGCATGGACACGTCGTCCGGTCGCTGCGTAGGATCGATGACGGCGTTCGCCGACGACGACCAGGGCACCGTGCGCTCGAGGCCGGGATCGCTGGCCGGGTGCGCAGCCGTGCGCGAGTAGCCCGAGACCGCCTCGGGACCCGGGGTGGCGAAGAGCTCGGGCACCTCGTCGAGCGCGGCGCCCATGGCTTCGGCGGACGCATATCGCTCGACTGGTTTCTTGGCCATCGCCTTGAGAATGATCGCCTCGAGAGCCGCGGAGAAATGTCGTTCCGGCGCGACCTCGCGCAGCCGAGGCGGAGGCGTGCCGAGGTGGCGCAGCATGATCTCGCCGAGCTCCTCGGCTTCGAACGGGAGCCGCCCGGTCAGCAGCTCGTAAAGCACGATGCCCGTCGCATAGAGGTCGGCGCGGCCGTCGATCGTGCCTTCGCTCATCTGTTCGGGCGCCATGTAGTTAGGCGTTCCCACCGCCACCCCGACGGTGAGGCCGAAGTCGGCTCCCATGAGCTTGGCCAGTCCGAAATCGAGGATGCGGACGTGATCGTCGAGGCCCGAGGTCCGCTCGAGAACGATGTTCTCGGGTTTGATGTCGCGGTGGACGATGCCTTGGGCGTGCGCGTGGGCCAGCGCCGCCAGCACCTGCCGCACGATCCTGACGGCTCTGCGAACCGGCTGCGGCCCTTTGGCGATCACTTCGTCGAGGGGAGCGCCCTCGATGTAGTCGATGACCACGTAGGGCAGATCGTCGACACCGTAGTCGAGCACCCCGATGCAGTTGGGGTGGTTGAGGCGGCTCATCGCCTGCGCCTCGATCTCGAAGCGCATCTGAATCTGCGGATCGCGCGCCATCGAGGCGTGCAGGAACTTGATCGCGACGACCCGGCCCAGACCGATCCGCTCGCCTCGATAGACGATCCCCATCCCGCCCGCAGCGATGCGACCAGTGATCCGGTAGCGGTCCTGCAGCACCCGCCCGATGCGACGGTCGGCCGCGGCGAGATCGGACGCGCCGGGCGATTCGTTCGCTTCGGCCATCGCCCTGGCTGTTCGGCAGAATCGCGTCCGGCCGAAACCCACAAAAGGCACTCCGCAGGTCAATCGCGGCGCGGGTGTGGGTGCTACGGCGCCGCCGTGCGGCGGTGGAACACCTTGGCCCAGACGGTGCCCGGCTCTATGTTCCGTCACGGGGGAACAACGAATGCGCTGGAGCTCATCGGACCGACGCAGCGACAACATCGAAGATCGACGAGGCATCTCTCTTGGCCGAGGCGCCGCAGTGGGTGGCGGCTCCGTCGTCGTCGCGCTCGTGCTGGCGCTGCTGGGCGCGCCAAGCGAGCTGGTTCAATCGGTGCTCCAAGGGGGCGGTACCACGGCAGGCCCTGCCACCGAGCGACCCATTGATCCGGCCGAGCAACCGACCGTCGAGATGCTGCAGGTGACCCTCGCCGATACCGAGGACGTCTGGAAACGGGTCCTCGGCAGCGAGTACGAAGAGCCCAAGCTCGTTCTCTTCAAGGACCAGGTCGAGTCGGCCTGCGGTCTCGCCTCGAGTGCGGTCGGCCCCTTCTATTGCCCCGGCGACCGCAAGGCGTACCTCGACATCGCGTTTTTCCGGGACCTCGAACAGAAGTTCGGCGCCCCCGGCAACTTCGCGCAAGCCTATGTCGTCGCCCACGAGATCGGCCATCACGTCCAGACTTTGACCGGCGTCTCACAGAAGGTTCATGCCGCTCGCGGCAGGCTCTCGCAGGGCGAAGCCAATCAGCTCTCCGTCCGACAGGAGCTTCAGGCCGACTGCTTTGCGGGCATCTGGGCGCACCACACATCAAAGATGAAGGACCGCATCGTGGACGGCGATATCGAAGCCGGACTGAGGGCGGCGTCAGCCATCGGGGACGATACCTTGCAGAAGCGCTCGCGTGGCCAGGTCGTGCCCGAGAGCTTCACCCACGGCTCTTCGGCGCAGCGAATGACCTGGTTCAAACGCGGCCTGCAAGTCGGGACGATGGAAGCCTGCGACGCCTTCAAGCAGCAGATCTGAAAACCGCCTACCCGACAAAGGATCTGGGCGCGACAACAGGGAGATCCCCCGACGCGATCCGATCCCCCGGCCTACATCGGCGGGAGAGCCGCGCGCGGTAACTCTGCAGGATCTGGAGAGGCTCAGCCCGGCAGCGTCAGCACGTATCGGCAATTACACAATTCTGACGAAAGAAAAGCCGCAACCCGCCGATCTCCCGATCGTGGACGCAGGTGACTCCCAAGCCGGCTCGGACGGCGGTCGGCGCTTCGGCAGGTATCTCCTGCTCGAAGCGATCGATCGCGGCGGCATGGCTGAGGTCTATCGCGCCGTCAGCCATGGCCCGGGAGGCTTTCAGCGCCAGTTCGTGGTCAAGCGAATCCGCAAAGAGAAGGCGGCTTCGCGCGACTTCGTCGAGATGTTCATCAACGAAGCGCGCATCTCGGCGCTGCTCGAGCATCCCAACATCGTCCAGGTCTACGACTTCGGCCAGGTCGACGGCGACTACTTCCTGGCGATGGAATACCTGCGCGGGCGCAACCTGCTGGCCGTCGGCCGGCGCCTGCGCAAGCAGCGCCAGATGCTACCGATTGATCTGACCGCTTACGTTGCCCGGGAAGTCGCGCGGGGATTGCACTACGCCCACACGCTGTCGAACATGGGAGAGCCGCTCGGGATCGTTCATCGGGACGTGACCCCTTCGAACATCATGCTGCTCAAGACCGGCGGCGTGAAGCTGCTCGACTTCGGCATCGCGCGAGCCACGAGCAAGCTGCGATCGCTGACTCCGATTGGCGGCCTCATCAAGGGCAAGCTTTCGTATCTCTCGCCCGAGCAGGTCCGCGGTCAGGCCATCGACGGCCGCTCCGACGTCTTTTCGCTCGGCATCGTGGTCTGGGAGGCGCTGACCGGGATGCGCCTCTTCTTCCACGCCAACGATCTCGATACCATGCGCAACGTGCTCCATCGGGCCATCCCGCGGCCGTCGGAGCTGCGGCCCGAGGTACCCGCCGCGATCGACGCCGCGGTCATGCGTGCGCTCGAGCGCGATCCCGACAAGCGGTACCCCGACGCTGCCGCCATGGCGAGCGAGCTGGACGAGTACCTGCGCGAGGCGCGCTTTTCGCCCGAGGCGGTCGTCAGCCTGATTGCCGATCTCTTCGCCGGCGAGGACACTGCGCGTGAGCTTCCCCTGCCCGAAGAGACCGCGATGGGCGCCGCCCGTATCACCGGCGGCCGCAATGCCATCTCCTCCGGTTCGCTGGCGCCGATGGCACTCAAGCCCGAGCCTTCGCCGGCGGAGGAACAGAACTACGCCACCGAAAGTGCCGTCCACCGCCTGGCTGCCATCGCCAGTCAGCACCGCCGCAAGCGCGCCCTACAGATCGGGGGAGGCGCCGCCTCGCTCGCGACCGCGGCGCTGTTCGCTTTCGTCCTCGGCGGACGCGAGGCACGATCGCCACAGATGACGGCGGCCGTTGCGGCCACGGCGCCGGCCCAGCCCGCCGCGGCTGCCGCGCCGACGCCCGCAGCGGCAACCGCTCCCGTCGAAGAGGGGATCGCCAAGCCCGCCGAGGTCGAGGTCACTCCCCTGCCCCCTCCCGCCGAAACTCCCACCGCCGTACCTGCTGCCGTGCCTGCCGCCACGCGGACGAAGGCCGAGATGGCAGCCGGACACCGGGCTTCCGAACGGGCCTCCGAACGGGCTTCCGAGTCACAGGCCGACCGGCCGAGGCGGACCACCGCCGCCGTCGGTCTCAGGGGACGGAAGAACCTGGCCAGCGGGCTCGGCGCGCTCAAGAGCGGGGAATATCTGCGCGCCGCCGACGAGCTCGAAAACATCATCGAAGCGGGCCCGAGCAATCCCGACGCGCTCGCCGGACTGGCTGAAGCCGAGTTCGAGCTCGCCCGCTACGGCAGGGCGGTGGTCCATGCACGCAAGGCCGTGTCGCTCGCGCCGCGAAACGCGCGCTTCCAGGCGCTGCTCGGCGACTCGTACTTCAAACTGCACCGCTACCGGGAAGCCGCAGCTTCTTATGGCGCCGCCGCTGCCATCTCGCCCGGCGACGCCTCTTACCAAGAAAGAAAGACGCGCGCCGAAGGCCTCATCGGCTCGCGCGACGAAGCTCACCCGAGCGACTCGGCCAATTGAGGGTTCGCGGCGGGCGCAAAAAAACAGAGAGGCCGAGACGGCATCGCCGCTCGGCCTCCGACGAAGCCAGGCCTCGTCGCTCGTGGATCAGTCAGCTCAGTCGTTCTTGGCGCCGGCCATGATCCAGGCCTTGATCTTGTCGACCTGAGGAGCGGTGAGCGGGGCCATGCCCTTCGGCATCTTGGGCGGCGTACCGCTGACCTGCTGGAAGAGCACCGAGCCGGCGGGGTCGCCGGCCTTCACGGCCTTCGCCATGATGGACGTGTAGGCGGCCGCCTTGGTGTTGAGCGCTCCGATCATGATGGTGCCCGCGCCCTTGCCCGCGTTGTGACAGGGCAAGCACTTCATCATGATGATGCCGTAGACCTCGGTGAAGGTCGCGCCGGCCGCCGGGGGGGTCATGGTGTCGGTGCCGCCGCCGCCGCCGGCCGCGCCGCCGGTGCCGCCCGACGAGCCGCCGGTCGAACCCGAAGCACCGCCGGTCGAGCCGGAAGCCCCACCCGTCGAGCCCGAGCTGCCGCCGGTCGAACCCGACGAGCCGCCAGTAGAACCCGAAGCGCCGCCGGTCGAACCCGACGAGCCGCCCGAAGCGCCGGTACTACCGCCCGAGGAGCCGGTGCTGCCGCCGGTCGAACCCGACGAGCCCCCCGAGCTGCCGGTGCTGCCACCGGAGCTGCCGGTGCTACCGCCGGTGCGCGCGGGAGAAGGTCCACCACCTTTGTCGTCGGGCGGAGGAGCACAAGCGAGCGTGAGTGCCGTGCCCAGAGAGAGGGCGCCGAGGGTTGCCATGAGTTTGCGCATAGGGTCCGTGCTCCTTGCTGATGCAGAGGGGGAAAAGGGGAGGAAGGGAGTCCCGCAGGGGAGGCGGGAGGCGAAAGGGGGAACGCCGGGGGGATGGGGCACCCAGGTGACCACCGGTAGTAGTGCACTGACGACGTGGGGAGAAGCACGAAAAAAGCACGCATGTAGGCGGGGGACTTCTGTTTACTGGCACCCCTCCAATCGAATGGACATATCCTACTTTTTTATACACTGTTTCAACCGAAAATGTAATGCGTTAAAGGGTTTGCCCGAACAAACCCTCGTGACGGAAAGCCCCTGAAGTCACTTCTCTTGGAATCCACGGGCTTTCACCCGAGGTGCCCTCTCCCGCTGTGCTCCGAAGTCCCCGCGTCTCCCTGGAGGTTCTCATGATTGGACGCCGTCTCCGCCTGGCAGCCCTCGCGCTGCAAGCGGGGTTCATGACCGTTGCTTGTTTCGGAACGGTCGACGATGCCCAGGAAAGCGCGACGCCCTCCGGGCCGACCGCGCCGGGGAGCGATCCCTCGCAGCCCGGCCAGATGCCATCGACAGGAGGACCCGCCCCGGCCATTCCGCCCAGTGGGCCATCCAGCGGCCCCAGCGCCTGCTCCGAGACAGCACCGCTGGTCACCGCGGCCCGCCGCCTCACGCGCGAGCAGTACTCGCACACCATCTCCGACCTGTTCGGCAGCAAGAGCGCCTTCGGCGACAAGCTCCCAGCCGACGACAACGGCGACGGCCTCTTCGTGGCGCCGGGAACGTTGATCGTGACCCCGACCTTCGCCAGCAACGCCATGGGTGCGGCCGAGGAGATCGCCAAAGCGGCGGTCGCCAACATCGGCACCCTGGTGCCCTGCTCGATCGCCGACGGGGAATCCTGCGCCAAGACCTTCATCGAGCGCTTCGGCAAGCGCGCCTACCGTCGACCGCTCGCCGGCGACGAGGTGACTGACCTGCTGGCCGTCTACAAAGTCGGTGCGACCAACGGCGGCGCCAGTCACGGCATCGAGCTCGTCATCCAGGCGATGCTGCAGTCGCCGTCCTTTCTCTATCGACTCGAGCTTGGCCAGAAGGCGGGCACGGGCGCTGGGGCCGTGAAGCTCAGCCCCTACGAGATCGCCTCGCGCCTCTCTTATGGCCTTGTCGGCACCATGCCCGACGAAGAGCTGATGAAGGCAGCGGACGACAACCAGCTCGATTCACCGGATCGGATCGCGGCCCACGCCCGCCGCCTGGTCGTCGATCCTCGCGCCCGCGCCACCATCGTCGAATTCGCCAACCGCTGGCTCGGCATCGAACACCTGACCGAGGTGATGAAAGATCCCGCGGTCTATCCCCAGTTCGACGACGCTCTGGTCGAATCGCTCAAGAGCGGCACCGCCGCGTTCGTCGACGAGGTGTTGAAGGGTGATGGCCGCTGGGACACTCTGCTCACGGCGCCCTTCGCGATGGTGGATGCCAAGACGGCTCCGCTTTACGGCGTGGCCGCGCCCTCGGGGACCGGCCCTGTGAAGACCAATCTTCCTGGTGGCAAGCGCATGGGCTTTCTCACCAGCGTCGGCGTGTTGACCGCGCATACCTTCGCCGACCCGAGCGCCGCCATCCACCGCGGCAAGTTCGTGCGCGAGCGGCTGCTCTGCACCGATCCGCCGAACCCATCGGCCGACCTCATGATCGAGCCGCCGACGCCCGAGCCGGGCGTCACCACGCGCGAACGGCTCAAGCAACACACCGACAACCCCGCGTGCTCGGGCTGCCACGAATTCATGGATCCGATCGGCTTCGCCTTCGAAAACTTCGATGGCCTCGGCCGCTGGCGCGATACCGAGCAGGGCAAGCCGATCGACAACCAGGGTCAGCTGAACTTCACCGACGTCGATGGCCCCTTCAAGGGCGTGTCGGGCCTGGTGGAGAAGCTCGCCGTCAGCACGAAGGTACGCGACTGCGTGACCGGGACGTTCCTGCGCTTCGTCTCGGGCACCGAGTCGCAGCTCGATACCTGCGCGGAGAGCAAGCTGAAGGAGGCCTTCATCGCCAGTCGAGGCGATCTGCGGGAGCTGATCGTCGCCATCACCCGCACCGATGCATTCACGTACCGGCGGGCCATCGCCGGGGAGGTTCTGCCATGAGCTCGCGGTTCGGTCGTCGTTCGTTCCCGCGTCGTTCGTTCCTGACGTCGTTCGGCGTCGTGCCGGCGATCGCCCTGCCCGTCCTGCGTTCGAGCCCGCTGCTGGCGGCACCGCCGCCGCCCCGCCTGGTCGTCCTCTTCAAGGGCAACGGCACCATCCTCGATTCGTTCTGGCCGAGCGGCACCGCGGCCAACTGGACCATCCCCGCTGGCGGCATCCTCGAGCCGCTGATGAAGTGGAAGGCCAAGCTGAACGTGCTCAAGGGCGTGCACTACGACTCGGGAGACAAGTTCGTCAACGCAGCCGCGCACCAGAAGGGCCCCGTCGCCTGTCTCACCGGCGGCGGCGCCAACACCGGCCCCTTCGGCGGTGGCAACGGCAACTCGTCAGGCTACGGCAACAACATCTCGATCGATCAGTACATCGCGAACAAGTGGGGCGCAGCGGGCACGGCGCTCAAGACCCTCGAGGTTGGCGTATCGATCAAGAGCGCGAACAACCGAACGCGCATCTCGTATCTCGGCAACAACCAGCCGGTGGCGCCCGAGGCGGACGCGGCCAAGGTCTACGCCCGCGTCTTCGGCGGCTTCACTCCGCCGGCCGCTGGCGGCGGTGGCGGCGGTGCGCCCGACCCAGCCCTGATGGTTCGCCTCGCGGAGAAAAAGAGCGTGCTCGACTACGTCCGCAGAGATCTGGGACGGCTTGCGGCGCGCCTGCCCGGTGACGAGCGCGCTCGGCTCGAGCGACATACCGAATCGATCCGCGACGTCGAACGACAGCTTGCGCCCGGCGAAGGTGGCGGCGCAGCGGGGGCCAGCTGCGCACCGATGATGGCCAATGGAGCCGACTACCCGGCGCAATCGCGCGCGATGATGGATCTCACGTTCCAGACGCTCGCCTGCGATCGCTCGCGTCTCATCACGTACATCTGGAACGGCGAGACCAGCCAGCAGACCTTCCCTTGGCTTCAGGTCAACGATCCCCATCACGACATGTCTCACCGGCCGGACGGCGACGCTGCGACCAAGGCCAAGTTGATCAAGGTCAACCGCTGGTACGCAGGCGAAGTGGCCCACCTTCTCGAAAAGATGGATGCGGTCGTCGAGGGCAACGGCAAGACCATGCTCGACAACAGCGTGGTGGTCTGGACCGATGGCCTCGGCAAGGGCAACAACCACACCCGGAAAAACATCCCCTGGGTGCTGGCGGGCTCGGGCGGCGGCTACTTCCCGACCGGCCGCTACATGGACTTCGGCAACAAGCCCCACAACCACTTACTCGTGAACCTTCTGCACGCCATGGGGCTCAAGAACGAGACCTTCTTCGGCCATGCGAGCCTGAAGGACTGGAGCGGCCCGCTGCCCGGTCTCGCTCCCGGCTGATCTCGCTACCGACACGCCTTCCGCGGGCGTCAGCGCTGTCTCGGCGTGACGCCGGCGGATTGATGCGGCTGCAGGAACTAGTCGAAATCGTTGCTAAAAACGACAAGGGCCGAGGGTGGCGTGTCACCCCCGGGACGTTTCGATTTTTTTCGCTGCGGACCTGGCGTCAGCTTCATACCCACCTACAATAGGTAGCGTGGGTTACAACTTCGACGCAGAGAAACTCCCGCTCGAGGCTGGTGAAACAGGGGCGGTGCCGCAAGTCGAGATTGCGGCTGAGGAATCCGAGGACATCACGCTCGCGCGCGCCGTGATCGCGGGCCAACGCGGCGCCGCCGATACCGTCTGGCAGCGCTTCCGGCCGGCCGTGCAATTGACGCTCAAACGGCTGCTCGGCCCCGGCGAGGACATCGCGGACCTGACTCAGGACGTCTTTGCTCGCTTCTTCGGCAAGGTTCGCGAGCTACGCAATCTGGACGCCATGCGCCCATTTCTGATCGGCATCGCCTTCCGTCGGGCCCGCGAGGAGATTCGCCGCCGCCACGTGCGCCGATCCCTGCGGCCGATGATCGAGGATCACTTTCGCGAGGACGGCCGGGTCTGGGATCCGGAACGCCGCCAGACCGCGACCCGTCTCGTGCAGCTGCTGGAACAGCTGGGCCCCGACGGTCAGATCTATGCCCTGCGTGTGATCGAAGGCCGCGAGCTCGCCGAGGTCGCGACCACGATGAGCCTCTCGATCTCGACGGTACGTCGACGCCTCAATCGGGTGATCAAGCGCATCGAACGCGTCTCGGGCCAGACGCCGAGCAACCAGCTCGAAGACGAGGTCGTCGAGCTGGCGGCTGCGAGCTGAGAAATCAGAGCGGGGGAACTTCAACCCAGGCGCGCTTGGCCCAGCTGGCAAGACCGAGCTCCGCCAGCTGCACGCCCTTGGCGCCTTCCTTGAGGCTCCAGCGGAAAGGTTCGTCCTTCACCACGTGGCGCAGGAACATCTCCCACTGGACCTTGAAGGCGTTGTCGAAGGTCTCTTGCTCGGGGACCTTCGACCAGCCGGCGTAAAAGTCGATGGGCTGCGGGACGTCGGGGTTCCAGGTCGGGCGCGGCGTGGTGCCGGCGTGCTGGATGTAGCACTCGCGCAGGCCTGCCACCGCTGACCCGTGGGTGCCGTCGACCTGCACCGTGAGCAGATCGTCGCGCCGCACGCGCGTAACCCACGACGAGTTGAAGTGGGCGATGACGCCGCCTTCGAGCTCGAACGTCGCGTAAGCCGCATCGTCGGCGGTGCACTTGTAGGGTTTGCCCTGCTCGTCGATGCGCTCGGGGATGTGAGTGGCACCGTAGCAGCTGACCGCCTTGACGTTGCCGAACAGGTTGTCGAGCACGTAGCGCCAGTGGCAGAGCATGTCGACGATGATTCCGCCGTCGTCTTCCTTGCGGTAGTTCCACGACGGCCGCTGCGCCGGGACGGTGTCGCCCTCGAAGACCCAGTAGCCGAACTCGCCGCGCACCGAGAGAATCTTGCCGAAGAAGTTCTTCTGCGCGAGTCGCTGCAGCTTCATCAAGCCCGGGAGCCAGAGCTTGTCCTGGACGACGCCGTTCTTGACGCCCGCCTTGGTGGCCAGCTCGTACAGCTCGAGCGCGGTCTTGGTGTCCACCGCGGTGGGCTTTTCGCAATAGACGTGTTTGCCCGCGGCGACAGCCTGGCGAACGCCATCGGCCCGGCGGCCGGTGGTCTGAGCGTCGAAGTAGATCGAGTACTGCGGATCCTTCATGACGGAATCGAGGTTGGTCGTGATCTTCTCGACCCCGGCGAGCGCCGCCAGCTTGCGCAGCTTGTTCTCGTCGCGGCCGACCAAGATCGGATCCGGCATGATGGTCTCGCCAGGCCCGAGCTGTACGCCGCCCTGGCGGATGATCGCCACGATCGATCGCAAGAGGTGTTGGTTGGTCCCCATGCGACCAGTGACCCCGTTCATGATGATGCCTACTTTGTGTGTCTTCATGTTCCTTCGTCCTTATCCGCTGGCAACCTAGACGCTGGTCAGGAACGATCGGGAAATCTTCTGTAAAAACTCGCCCTGATCCGTCGCCCAGTGTCTCTTGGAAAAAACCTCGCACTCGATGAAGCCGTCGAACCCCGCGCGTTCGACCCAACCGCGGATGCGGCGTAGATCGATGCAGCCCTCGCCGGGAAGGCCCCGATCGAGCAGCAGATCCTCGGTCGGCGTCTTCCAGTCGCAGACGTGATACGCGAACAGCGTCCCGGCGCGACCGCTGCGTGCAATCTCGGCCTCGAGCGCTGGGTCCCACCAGAGGTGATAGACGTCCACCGCGATGCCGACCGAGCGCGAGCCAATCGCCTCGGCCATGTCGTTGGCCTGGCCCATCGTGTTCACCGCCGAACGATCGTCGGCGTACATCGGATGGAGCGGCTCGATCGCGAGCTTGATGCCGTTGGCCTCGGCGTGGGGCAACACCGCCTCGATGCCGCCGCGGATCTGATCGCGCGACGTCGGCAGCGGCTGGCCCGGGACCGCGCCGCAGACGAGCACGATGAGCGGAGCGCCGAGCGCGGCGGCTTCATCGATGGCGCGGCGGTTGTCGTCGAATGCCTTTTGTCGGCCGGCCTCGTCTCGGTAGGGGAAAAAGCCACCGCGGCAGAGCGAGACGATCGACAGCCCCTCGGCTCTCACCAGGTCGCCGGCCTTTTTGGGACCGATCTCGGCGAAAGCGTCCCGCCAGACGGTCATGCCCTTGATGCCCGCCTTGGCGTATTCGCCAGCGGCTCTTTCGATCGGCCAGGGTTTGGTGGTGATGGTGTGGACGCAGGCGCGATCGAGGGTTTCGAGCGGTGCGGCCTTCGGCGTCGGGATGGGCGGGGAGCTCAAGGGAGGCGAAGATATACCGCAAAACCTCCCTGGCAAGAGCCACGTGCGGCGATGACCGCCTCACGCCCTCAAGGCGCTGGTGGCGTCGCTGATGGCGTCGCCGCTGAAGCCGCGCGCAGCTCGAGGGTCGCCATCTGATCGCGTTCGGGGATCAGCTCGTAACGCACGGGCTCATAGCCTGTCTTCTTGATGACGAAAGTCGAGAGCGTCTTGCCTTGCGGAACCCGCAGCGACAGCGGCGTCTTGCCGAGCTTGCGACCGTCGGTCGTCTCCACAAATGCGTTGGTGGGGCGCGAATCGAGCTCGAGCACGATTTCGCCAGGTACCGGCGCCGCGGCGGCCGCCTCTACTTCTTGCGTGGGCTCGTCCGAAAAGAGGCCAAGGCTCCGCAAGGGGCCGAGCGTGAGCAGGCCGACCACCGCCACGCCCGCGATGGCGGCCAGCACGAGGGGAATGGGGCCCGTGCGCCAGGCCGGAACGTGGGTCATGCCCGAGGGCGAGACCGCGGGAGCGGCGGCCGCGAGCTCACCCGCATGGCCTTCGCTGCCTGACGAGCTGGGGGGCGCTGATGACACACGCGGGGTCGTCGTGAGACCGACGCCACCGGGCATGACGAGATCGGGAGGCAAGAGGGTCAAGACCCGGCTGGTGTGCTCGCCGAACAGCTCGCGCATCAGCTCGACCAGGGAGTCTTCGAGGAAACGCGTCTCGCGCAGGTAGTCCGCCAACCGCGCCGCCATCTGCTTAGCGTCGGGACGCTTGGCAGGATCGCGCTCGAGCGCCTGCATGATGATCTTGTCGAGCACGGGCGGCACGTCGGAACGGATCGCCGACGGTGGCCTCACCTGTCGGGTCATCACGTTGGTGACGGTGTCGTAGTCGGTCTTGCCTCCGAAGAGCTTCTGCATCGTCAGCATCTCCCAGAGCGAGACACCGAGCGCGAAGACGTCAGAGCGGCCATCTAGCGGCTTGCACTTGAGCTGCTCGGGTGAGGCGTAGGAAAGCTTGCCTTTGACGAGGCCCGCCTGGGTCTGGTGGGTGGCGAGCGTGGGCGCCTTGGCGATGCCGAAGTCGAGAACCTTCACGCCGCCGCTCTTGAGCAGCATGACGTTCGAAGGGTTGATGTCGCGGTGAACGAGGGTAAGGGATTTGCCGTCGGCGCCCTTCAACGAATGGGCGTAGCCGAGCCCCAACGCGACCTGCCGGCCGATATAGGCGACCGCGGGCGCTGGGAAGGGCTGCTTGCGCGCGTGCAGGCCGCGCATGACCGAGAGCACGGTCCGCCCCTTGAGGTACTCCATCGCCAGGTAGTAAGAGCCATCGACCTCGCCGAAGTCGTAGACCTGCACCAGGTTCGGATGATTGAGGAGCGCCGAGAGTCGCGCCTCGTTGATGAACATGTCGACGAACTCGCGCGATTCCGCGTGGCGCGGAATGATCCGTTTGAGCGCGAAGACCCGCACGAAGCCTTCGGGGCCCTTGCGAACCGCGCGGAAGACCTCGGCCATGCCGCCCGCGCCGATCTTCTCGAGCAGCAAGTACTGGCCGTAGGAGGTCGGCGAGCTGCCCGTGCCGGGCACGAGTCCCTCGGGGGACGCTGGGGTCGTCATGTCAATTGCCTCGCGCCGCGGGGATGCGCGGGATGGGGGTCACGGCCGCGCCGGCCAGAGCGCCTGGCTGACTGCCCGCTCCCGTGCCGGTCACGCCGGTGGTGTTGCGCGCGCCTTGAGACAGATGCTGCTGCTCCTCCGCGAGTTCGTCACCGAAGAGATCGGCAACGAGGGCGGCCAGGCGAAAGGCCGCGTCGCCGGTATGGGGAGTCAGAGCCTCGGCAAACGCCGCTGCGTTTTGGAAGCGGCCTTCGGCCCGCGGTGACAGGGCGCGCGTGAGGATGGCGCCCCAGGGTTCGGGCAGCCGCGCCAGCTTGGCGATCTCCGTCGGTCCGGGTCCCGAGGCGGCCCTGACCAGCAGGTCGTAGCCCGCGTCGGTGCCGTAAAGCGGCTCCCCCGTGAGAGCGAAGTAGATCACCAGGCCGAGCGAGAAGAGATCCGCGCGTCCATCGACGTCGAGCCCACGCGCCTGCTCGGGCGAGATATAAGAGAGGTTGCCCTTGAGCTCGCCGATGTCCGTGCGGCCGCGCTTGTCGTCGGTCTTGAGCACGCCGAAGTCGAGCAGCTGCACTTCACCGCGGATGGTGATCATGAGGTTCTCGGGCGAGACGTCCCGGTGGACGATGCCGAGCGGGAGCCCGTCGTGATCGCGCTTGCCGTGGGCGTAGTCGAGCGCCTTGAGCGCCTCGACCGCGATGTACGCGACCAGCTCTTGCGGCAGACTCTTGCCGATGGCGCGGGCCCGGCGCACGAGACGCCCGAGATCGCGGCCAACGATGTACTCCTCGACCAGGAAGTACTGGCTGCCGACGCGGGCAAAATCGAAGATCGGGACGATGTT
>JANNNO010000153.1:0-14921 GCA_031398585.1 Myxococcales bacterium
ACTTCGACAATGCGATCGGCCCGATCTCACTGGGGTACGCACACCCCGAAGTCGACGCTGCCATCCGGGCGCAACTCGAAGACGGCATCACCTTCTCGCTCATGCACCCGCTCGAGGTCGAGGTTGCCGAGCTCATCGGCAAGACCGTGCCGGGCGCCGATATGGTGCGCTTCTCGAAGACCGGCGCCGACGTCACCAGCGCGGCGGTCCGCCTGGCACGCGCCTTCACCGGCCGACCCAAGATCCTCGCCTGCGGCTACCACGGCTGGCATGACTGGTACATCTCGACGACGGACCGCCGACTCGGCATTCCCAGCGAAGTTGCGGCCCTCTCGCATACCGTCGCCTACAACGATCTCGCATCGGTCGAGGAGGCTCTCGACGAAGAGACCGCCGCCGTCATCCTCGAGCCGACCGTGTTCGAAGAGCCTCGCCCGGGATTCCTCGATGAGCTGCTGCGCCTCTGCCACGCCCGCGGAGCGCTGCTCATCTTCGACGAAATGTGGACCGGCTTTCGCTGCGCCCTGGGCGGAGCTCAAGAGCGCTTCGGCGTCACCGCAGACCTCGCTTGCTTCTCGAAGGCGATCGCCAATGGCATGCCGCTGTCGGTTCTGACCGGTCGCGGGGACGTCATGCGCTTGTGCGACAAGGACGTCTTTTTCTACACCACCTTCGGGGGCGAAGCGCTTTCGCTCGCGGCCGCCAAGGCCACCATCGAGATCATGCGACGGGACAACGTCGCTGGTCACCTGGAACGGCTCGGCACCGAGATCAAGCAGCGCTACGCGGCCCTCACGGCTTCGCTCGGCCTCGACTTCACCCGGTGTATCGGCCTGCCCTGCCGAACCATGACGACCTTCGAGGCCAAGGGACAGGCGGCGGGTCAAGATCCGCTGGTGATGAAGTCCCTCGTGCAGCAAGAGATGCTCCGCCACGGAATCCTCTGGCAGGGCTTTCACAACCTTTCGTTCGCCCACACCGACGCCGACGTCGATCGGCTCATGATCGGCTATCGGCAGGCGCTCGAGGTCCTCGCCGCGGCGCTGGAACGGGGCCAGGTGCGACAGGCGTTGCTCGGCGAGCCAATGGAAGCGGTCTTCCGCAAGGTCAGCAACTTCAACACCAAGCCCAAGGCCGAGCCTCGTCGCGGAGCCGACGCGCCGGCCGAGGTGCCCGTTGTCCGCTGAGATCCCACGAAGCTCCGCGCCCTTCTCCCTCGAGGGGCGGGTCGCGGTGGTGACCGGCGCGCTCGGTCTCATCGGCCGCGAGCTTGGCGAAGGCCTGCTCGAGGCGGGAGCCGAGGTGGTGCTGGCCGATCTCGACGGCGATGCTTGCCGCCGCCTGGCCGAAGAGCTCAGCGCGCGGTTTCATCGCACGGCACACGGTCATGCGCTCGACGTCACCTCGACCGAGTCGATCACGGCGCTGCGTGATTCGCTCACTCGGCGTGGAGGCGGCATCGACGTCCTGGTCAACAGCGCCGCCGTGAACGACGTCTTCGACGAAGGACGCGGCGCCGAGCAATCACGCTTCGAGAGCTATCCGTTGGCGCAGTGGCAGCGCGCGATCGACGTCAACCTCACCGGCACCTTCCTTACCTGCCAGGTCCTCGGCACCGAGATGGCCCGCCGCGGATCGGGATCGATCATCAACATCGCATCCACCTATGGGCTGGTGGCGCCCGACCAGGGCATCTATCGGCGCCCCGACGGGTCGCAGTCGTTCTGGAAGTCGGCGGCTTACCCGGCGACCAAGGGTGCGGTGATCTCGTTCTCGCGGTACCTGGCGACTTATTGGGCCGCGGCGGGCGTGCGGGTCAACGTGCTCTCTCCAGGCGGCGTAGAGGCCGGCCAGGAGCCGTACTTCGTGGCCAACTACAGCGCGCGGACGCCTCTCGGGCGGATGGCCCGTGCACACGAATACCGCGCGCCTGTGGTGTTCCTCGCTGGCCAGGGGTCGAGCTACATGACTGGCGCCAATCTCGTGGTCGACGGGGGCTGGACCGCATGGTGAGCCGCCCCGCACCGCTCGGTCCCGACGAGATCGCACGGCGAGCCGCGCGGGTCAGCTGCTTGCTGACCGACTGCGACGGCGTACTGACCGACGCCTCCGTCTATTGCGGAGAAGCGGGCGAGGCCCTGTTGCGGTTCTCGCGCCGGGACGGCATGGGTTTTCAACGCCTGCGCGAAGGCGGCGTCGAAGCGGCCATCGTCACCCGCGAACGTTCCCCCATCGTCGCTCGCCGCGCGGAAAAGCTGCAGACGCCGGTTCATGCCGGGATCGGCGACAAAGCGGCATGGCTGGCGGTCTGGACGCGCGAAAAAGGCGTCAAGCTCGACGAGCTCGCCTACATCGGCGACGACGTCAACGATCTCGGCATCATCGCGGCCATCGCCCCGCACGGTCTCTGTGCCGCGCCAGCGGATGCCGAAGCCGAAGTGATGGCGAGGGTGCATCTGGTAACTGCGCTCGGCGGTGGTCAGGGAGCTTTTCGCGAGTTCGCGGATCTGATTTTGCGGTCGAGGGGAATTGGCCAGGTGGTCATAGAGCCTGGAAGGAGAAAGCCATGAGAAATCAAGACGCAGTCGGCGTTCGTCTCGGTAACAAAACTGTCGGTGCCGGGTTCCCGGTTTACGTCATCGCCGAGATCGGCATCAATCACAACGGCTCGCTCGAGCTGGCCAAGCGGATGATCGACGGCGCGGTGCTGGCGGGAGCCGACGCGGTGAAATTCCAGAAGCGCACGCCCGAGGCCTGCGTGCCGCCGGAACAGCAATCGCTCGAACGCGACACGCCCTGGGGCCGCATGACGTACCTCGAGTACCGGCACAAGGTCGAATTCGGTGTGCGCGAGTACGAGCAGATCGCGCGCCATTGCAACGAGCGCAACATCGACTGGTTCGTCTCGTGCTGGGACGAAGAATCGGTCGACTTCATGGAGCGCTTCGAGCCGCCCTGCTACAAGGCAGCCTCGGCATCGCTGACCGATCACGACCTGCTGCTGAAGATGAAGAGCACAGGGCGTCCGCTCATCATCTCGACCGGCATGTCGACGATGGAAGAAATCGAAGGCGCGGTGAAGGCGATCGGCACCGACAACCTGCTGATCGCTCATTCGACCTCGGCTTACCCCTGCCCGATCGATGCGCTCAACCTGCGTATGATCGAGACCCTCAAGCACAAGTATTCCGACTGCCCAATCGGGTACTCGGGCCACGAGACGGGCCTGGCGCCAACCTGGGCGGCGGTCACCCTCGGCGCGACTTTCGTCGAGCGGCACATCACGCTCGATCGGGCCATGTGGGGTAGCGATCAGGCGGCGTCGGTCGAGATCAACGGCCTCATGCGCCTGGTCTCCAACATCCGCGACATCGAGCGCTCGCTCGGCGACGGGGTCAAGAAGGTCTACGCGTCCGAGCTCCCGTCCCGGCAGAAGCTGCGTCGCGTGCTCTCGGCCCCGGCTCAATCCGGCAACTGACACCCGCCGCCACGCGATGACCAGCCTCACGCTCGCCACCACCCTCGCCCCGATACTCATCGTCGGAGCAGCGCTCGCCATCATCTTGCTCGAGCGCCGCTTCCCCTACGATCGGCGGCAGAAGCTGCTGCGCCCGGGGCTGGTGGACGATCTGCTCTTTTACGGGCTCTTGCAGAGCTACGTACTTGGGGTGGCCATCGCGTGGATCATCGAGGCCATCGACCGATCGACGGGCTGGTCACGCCTCAGCCTGGTCTCGGGCTGGCCGATCTGGGTGCAGCTCGGCTTTTTCCTCATCACCCACGATCTGTACATCTACGTCTTTCACCGCCTACAACACCGGGTGCCGGCGCTCTGGCGGGTTCACGAAGCGCATCACGCGACCGAAGACGTCGACTGGATCTCGGGGGCGCGCTCGCATCCCTTCGAGATCCTCATCAACCAGACCATCGAATTTGCGCCGATCGTGCTCCTTGGCGCCGCGCCCGAGGTGGCGATCTGGAAAGGCGTGCTCGATTCCGTCTGGGGCATGTACATCCACTCGAACATCGACGTGCGCAGCGGCCGCCTGCAGTACTTCATCAACGGCCCCGAGATGCACCGGTGGCACCACGCCACCGAGATCATCGACGTGAACTTCGCGACCAAGTTCGCCTTCTGGGACTGGCTGTTCGGCTCGGCGCACCTGCCGGGGCAGCGCAAGCCAGTTGGCTACGGCTTGACCGAACCTGGCTTTCCCGATGGCTACTTCCGGCAGGTGGTCTACGCCTTCCGGTGGCCCCGCCGAAGCGACGCAGAGCAAAAGCCAGCAAAAGGGAGCGCGGACACGGCTCTTCACCCGGACTCTGGCGCTGATTCGGCACCGAAGGGATCGCACTCTCTCGGGATCTCTCACTAGCCCCGGTCGCGTTGGCGGATTAAAACGCCTTCGCTTCCATGGCCCCCCCACGAAACCCGGACGAAACGTTTCGTCGCGGCGACGCTTCGCTCGCCCGACGCCCCAGCTCCTCGCCTCCCGCCACACCTCCGCCGGGCCGAGGGTCACGCTGGTCAGCGCTGGTGGTGGCGCGCCTGGTAGGCCTCGCCGCGCGGCCGCGCCTGGTCCTTGGGGTGGGAACGCTCGTCTTCGCCGTCGCCACGTTGCTGGCGTCGCGACTCGAGCTCAAGACCGCCGTCTCGGAGCTGCTACCGACCAAGGAGCCGGCGGTCGTCGCGCTCGAGCGGACCAAGAACCGCATCGGTGAGCTGTCACTCTTGCTGGTCGGGATCCGTTCGCCCGATCGAGCCGCCAACCTTCGTTACGCCGAAGCGCTGACCGCGCGGCTCGCCGCCTTGCCCCGGTCGGTCTGCGAGATGGCGACCTACCACATGAAGGACCTGCGCGGGTTTCTCGAAGCCAACCGCTGGCTCTACATCTCGCAGGAGGATCTCGGCGAGATCCGCGATCGCCTCAGAACCGAGCTGGTCAAACGAAAGAACCCCTTCGCGGCAGATCTCGGACTCGACGACGAGCCAGCCGCCTCAGACGCTGCGAAGGCATCCGGCCATCCGCTGGCACCGGCGCTGGCGCGGCGGACGCTGCTCGACGACCGCTTTCCCGACGGCGTCTTTGCTCGCGGCGACTACGTCTGGATCGCCACCTTGCCCACCGGCGGTCTCGATTCGGAGAACGTCGGCGACGAGATCCTGGCGGTCATGCGCAGGTTCGTTGCCGAGCACCCGCCTTCGACGTTTCACCCGGCTATGACCGTGATGCCGGCAGGTCCCGTGATGGCCCAGATCGCGAACCGGGAAGCCGTCGAACGCGACATCGTGTCGGTGACCATCGTCTGCATCCTCGTGATCAGCGCTTCGATCGCCCTTTATTTTCGCAGCAAGCGCTGGGTCTTCATCATCGTCGGGCCTGCCGTGGTCGGGACCGTCGCGGCCTTCGCCGTGGCCGAGCTCGCCTTCGGCTACCTGAACTCGTCGACGGCGTTCCTGGGATCGATCCTGGTCGGTAACGGCATCAACTACGCCATCGTGCTCGGTGCCCGCTACCGCGAACATCGCCGCGCCGGAGAGGAGGCGGGGGCAGCGATTGCGGCCGCCATCGAGGGCGTCTGGCGGGGCACGCTGGCGGCAGCCCTCTGCGCTTCGGTCGCCTATGCCTCGTTGATGTTGACCGGATTTCGCGGCTTTTCGCAATTCGGTCTGATGGGCGCCGTCGGTGCCCTGCTCTGCTGGCTGGCCACGTTCACGCTGGTGCCGGCTCTCATCCGGTTGACCGCCGGACGCCACGTTCCTGGACCGCTGGGTGGTGTCACCGCATTCGCCGCTCTGGGTGGCCTGGTGGTGAGGCGCCCGCAGCTGGTCGGCTGGCTGAGCGTCGTGATCTCCGTGGCAGCGGTGGCAGGCCTGCGACACTTCGCCGGCGCGCCCTTCGAATACGATTTTCGCAAGCTGGCCACCGATCTCGAGAAGGACGCCACCTTCGATGAGTTCGACAAGAACCTCGACGCCCTCTTCGGGCACTGGCACTCGCCCACCGTGCTGCTGGCAGACCGCCTGGATCAGGTGGAGCCGATGCGGCAGGCGATCCGGAAACAAGATCGGGCCGGACAGCCATACATCGGACAGATCGTCACCATCTACGACGTCCTTCCCGGCACGCCCCAATCCCAGGCGCAAAAGATCGAGATCTTGGCGGAGAACCGCAAGCTGGCGACCGGCCCGGGTGTCGAGCTGCTATCGGACGAAGATCGCCGGCTGATTGCCGAGAATCTCCCGCCGGAGACCTTGCGGGTGCTCCGCCCCGATGAGCTGCCACTGCTCGCTCGCCGAGCCTTCACGGAGCGCAACGGAGAGATCGGCCGGGTGATCCTGGCCTATCACGATGCCCCCCGGGTCACGCGGTGGAATGGTCACGATCTGCTCGGCATCGCCGGCGTGCTCGAACGACTCTCCTTGCCCGATGGGATGGTGATCACCAGCGCCGGGCCGCCCATGGTTTTCGGCGCGATGTTGCGTTCCGTGCTTCGCGATGGACCACTTGCCACAGTTCTCTCGCTGCTCGGCGTGGCGATCGTGCTGGTGATCCTGGTCCGGCCGCTGCGCCACGCGGGGCTCGTCTTCGCTGCCCTGGCGCTGGGTGTGATCTGGATGCTCGGCATCGCCGGCGCTTTCGACGTGCGCATCACGTTCCTCAACTTCATCGCGCTGCCGATCACCTTCGGCATCGGCGCCGAATACGCGGTGAACGTCATGGCCCGCCTGCGCGAGGGCAATTCCATCGACCAGGCCATCGCCTCGACGGGAAGCGCGGTGATCCTCTGTTCCTGGACGACAGTCGTGGGCTACGGCTCTCTGCTTGCTGCCCACAGCCAGGCGCTCCGGGGCTTCGGCGCCATGGCCGTGTTGGGCGAGATCGCCTGTCTCGCCACCGCCGTCATCGCCCTACCCGCCTTCCTGGCCTGGCGAGCAGCCGCCCGACGTCCGACGTCGCCTTGAACAACAGCTACGACGCGCCTGCAATGGCGAGCGTGGCGTAGCCCAGCGCGATGTACCAGGCGGTTCGGAAGACCAACAGCGTAGGCAAAATACGCCAGGGAGACAGGCGCAGCGCCGAGGCCAGGAGCACGATGATCGAGCTGGGCGGAACGCCGGCAAAGCCGCTGGCCGCCGCGACCAGAGTCCCCGAGACCGCCAACCGCCGTCCCCAGCGGACCTCGACCAACGTGCAGCGACGATCGAGCCAGGGCCAGTGCGCCCGCAGGCGATGCCCCAAGACCTGCAGCAGAAGCAGCATCGGCACCTGGCCGAGCATGACCAGCGGCACGGCCTCGACGAGCGGCCGCTCGCGTACCTGAAGGTAGACGACGAAAGCCGCGTCGGGGTTGAGCGGCCAGAAGAGCGTGCCCAGGAACGAGACGCCGACGAACACGAGCGCCTCACCGGTCAACACGACGACCGGCCGGCTGGGGGGTGCAAAAGTGTGGAGACGAAGGCCGGCTGCAGGCGATCCATCTTGCAGCGGGTGGCGCGTCTGACAAGCGGAAGTTTGGTCAATTCTTGGCGAGGACTTGCCCTGTTCCGCCAGCCGCCCTTAAGCTCGACCGGCGTGTCCTGTGCAGCAGTTGACCCGGGCGCCGCCGGATCGCCATCATGAACACTCCCGCGAGACCGGGTTCAGTCGGGTCGGCCGGCGGGCGCACAGCATCGGCCGATCGGGCAGTAGGAAGCTGGCTCCTACGCGGCATCGTCGTATGCGGCCTGTTCGGCTGGGCGACCTGTGCCCACCTCATGCCACCTGGCACCGCGTGCCGCAGCGACAACGACTGCAAGCTCGACCGCATCTGCGATGCCGGCCGTTGCGTCTGGCCGGCACGAACCGCGACCGGCCCTGCGGCTGCGGCCCCCGAGACACCCGCGCCCGAACGCGAACCGACGCCACCCGCCGCCGCCGCGGCAACCACGTCTGCACCCGCAGCCGCAACCGCGGAGACACCCGCGCCGGCCATCCCAGCGGTGACCATGTTCCGCTTCGAGCCCTCTCACAAGGGTCGTTCGCCCCACCGCCTCAGCGCGCGCCGCCCATCGGTCAAATGGACCTACGAGACCCGCGGACCGATCTTCTCATCGCCGGCCATCTCGCCCGCAGGATTCGTTGTCGTTGGCAGCCATGACGGCCGGGTCCACCTCGTTGGCAAGGACGGCAAGCCGATCTGGGTCTTCTCCACCCAGGACATGGTCTTCGGCTCCCCCGCCATCGGCGGCAACGGGACGATCTACATCGGGTCGGACGACGATCACCTCTATGCGCTCGATCCCAAGGAACGCCGGGAGGGCTGGCGCTTCCGCATGGGCGCCTGCCGTTCCGGTGCGCCCGGGCCCGACAACAGCCGCTGCGATGCCGACGGTGGGCCGACGATCGGACCCGACGGCACCCTCTACGCCGGAGGCGACGCAGTCTATGCCCTCAACCCGAACGGATCGTTGCGCTGGCGGTACGCCACGGGGGGCCACGTGGGGACGGCCCCGGCGCTGCTTGCCGACGGAACGGTGGTCGTCGGATCGCAGGACAACATGGTGCACGCCATCTCGCCAAACGGTGGCAAACGTTGGGATTTTCGCACCGGAGACGATGTCGAATCGACCCCGTCGGTGGGTGATGACGGCACCATCTACGTCGGCTCCGACGACGGAAAGGTCTACGCGCTCAACCCCGATGGCGCGCTCCGCTGGGCCTTCCATGTTGGGGACGACGTGCGCGCCAGTCCCGCGGTCGGTCCGGGAGGCAGCGTCTACGTCGGGTCCCTCGACGGCGTTTTTTATGCAATTCGGCCCGACGGAACCGCCCATTGGACATTTCGGGCCGGAGATCGCATCCTCTCGTCGGCGCTCGTCGATGCGGGCGGCGCGGTCCTCTTCGGAGCCGAAGACGATCGCCTCTACGCGCTCGAGTCGAACGGACACCTGCGCTGGTCGGTCGAGCTGGGCGGAGACATCGATAGCTCGCCCGTGCTCAGTCCCGATGGGACGATTTACGTGGGCGCCGACGACCGCAAGCTTTACGCCCTTCGTTAGAAAGAAGAAGACATGCAACGGTATGAAGACGATCCGCCCCTGCGGATCGTGACGGGTCGGATCAAGGTCCACCCGGACGGTTATGGGTTCGTGGTCCCCGAGGATCACACCGAGGACATTCACGTCAGCTCTCGCTCCCGCGGCGCCTCGATGGACGGCGACCGGGTCGAGGTCGAGTGGTGGGTGGGCGCGCGCGGCCTCGAAGGCCGGGTCTACAAGGTCGTCGAACGCGGCCGGGGCAAGATCACCGGGCAGCTGGCGGGGACGGGAAAAAGCCTCCACCTGGTTCCCGACGATCCCCGCATCACGGGTCCCGTCGCGCTCAAGGGCGGGCCGGGCGGTGGCAAGGCGGGCGAGGCCGTGGTGGCCGAGATCATCCGCTACCCCGAGCACCCGCTCGATACGATGGAAGTCGCGGTCAAGAAGGTCCTCGGCGATCCCAATGACCCGCGCACCGAAATCGAAAAGATCCTCGCCTGCGCCGACGTCAGTGAGGAGTTCCCTCCCGAGGTCGTGAAGGCCGCGAGCCACGTGCCGAGCGAAGTGCGCCCCAACGATCGCAAGGATCGGGTCGACCTGCGGCACATCCCGTTTACCACCATCGATCCGGAGACGGCGCGCGACTTCGACGACGCCGTCGCGATCGAGGCGCTACCAGGCGGCTGCCATCGCCTCTGGGTGGCGGTCGCCGACGTCTCGCACTACCTGCGCGAGGGCAGCCCAATCGACATCGAGGCGCGCTCACGCGGGGTCAGCGTCTATCTGCCCAACCGGGCGATCCCGATGCTCCCCGAGGCGCTCTCGTCGCACATGTGCTCGCTCTTGCCGGAAGAGGATCGCCTGGCGATGGTCGTGCGCATCGACTTCGACAAAGACGCCTCGGTGCGTGACACCGACTTCGCCGCCGCCGTGATTCACTCACGCGCACGGCTCGACTATCCCGGCGTGGCCGCTGCCCTGGGCGGGGACACACGGGGCAAGCGCAAGAAGTACGAACCTTTCTTGCCCGCGCTGCAGATGATGGATGGGCTTGCCCGCAAGCTGCGCGCACGTCGCTTCGAACGGGGCTCGCTCGATCTCGATCTGCCAGAAGCGAAGGTCATTTTGGACCAGGACGATCCGCGCCTGGTGCGTGACATCACCCGATCGCGACGCGATCCTGGCGAACGCCAGGCCTACTCGATGATCGAGGAGTTCATGCTGGCCGCCAACGAGGCCGTCGGCGACAGCTTCCAGCTGCGGGGAGAGCCCGTGCTCTGGCGCATTCACGACGCTCCGGACGCGACCAAGCTCGAGATCTTCGCGGGTCTTGCCGCAAGCTACGGCATGCCCTTCGACATGGAGGAGGCGCGGACGCCCAAGGGGCTCGGTCGCCTGCTGCAACGACTGAAGGGGCACGCAGCGGAAAAGCCGCTGTCGTTTCAGCTGCTCCGTTCGCTCAAGCAGGCCACCTACGACCTCGTCAACATCGGCCACTTTGGTCTCGCCTCGCAGGCGTACGTTCAGTTCACCTCGCCGATCCGCCGCTATCCCGACGTGGTTGCGCACCGACGTCTCAAGCAGCGACTGGCCCGGCTGGGCAAGCCTGCAGGCGGATTCCCACCGCTGGCGCCCGACGAGGGCGTCGAGGGGCTGCACAACGTGGCCGCCGAATCGTCTTTCGCCGAACGCAAAGCGATGGAGATCGAACGGGAGGTCGTCGACCTTTACCGCGCATTTTTCCTGCGAGATCGCATCGGCGATGTGCTCACGGGCACCATCTCGGCGGTCACCTCGTTCGGCGTCTTCGTCTCCACCGACGAGCCTTACGTCGAAGGATTGATTCGCTCCGAAGAGCTTGGCGACGACATCTTCAGCTTCGACGAAACGGCGCTGCGCCTCGTCGGCCGGCGATCGGGTCATGCCTTCGCGCTCGGCGACAGCGTCACGGTCGAGGTGCTCTCGGTTTCGGTTGCACGCCGCCGCATCGATCTGCGCCTGCAGGGGCGCCAATCGTCGGTCCTCGGTGATCGCCGCAACCGCATGGACCGGGCAGGCCGCGGCGCCGATCGGGGCGAACGCCGCACGCGCGGCAAGAGCAGCGACAAATCCCGCCACAAGAGCGGCGGCGAAACTCCGGGACGCTCGCGCGCCAGCAAGGGCCCCAGAGCCAACAAGCCCGGGGGTCGGGGCGGCAGCGGCAAACGCGGACGCGACCGATGACGCCGGCGCGTCCGCCCGCAGGGATCACGGCCGCCGATTTTTTCGAGATCTGGTTGCCCAAGGCCTACGCGGAGACCGGCAAGTGGGCTCCCGACGATGCCCCATTGGTCCGTGTGTCGCTCTCGGGCGAAGGCGGCGGCGATTGGGAGATCGAGGCCGGGGGCGAACGGATCGCCGTGGGGAAGATCGCTGCAGGAACGCCCCCCGCCCCGGGCACGGTCTGGATCCGGCAGACCGCCGCGGATTTTCTCGCCAGCTTCTCTCCTGACCCCGACCTGCCCGAGCTGTTGCCCAAAAGCTTCGGCCCTCTCGATCTCATGTTCCTCGATCCGCAGGACGTCGAGATGGCCCGCCAGATCGACGGACGGCTCGCGGTCGAGCTGACTGGCAAGCGACGAAGACGCTGGGGGTTCGATCTGGCGACCGGCAAGGCGGGGCTTTCGGCGGGACGGCCGCGGGCCACCGTCAAACTCGATCACGCAACCTACGAAGGACTGCGCGACGGCTCGCTCGCCCCACTCAAGGCCCTGCTGGAACGCAAGATCGTGGTCGACGGCGATCGTGGCCTCGCGATGCAGGCCCTGCTGCTGCTGGGCTCGCGGCTCGCCCGCGCATGAGGACATCGCCACGCCCCAACAGCGGCGTTGCGCTCAGAGCAGCTTGACCAGGGCCACGATCGCGCCCACGGCGATCAGAATCACGAAGCCGATCCGGATCCCCTGGCGACGGGGATCGTTGTCGAGCGCCGCGGATCCGTAGCGCGATAGCATGCCACTGCCCAGCATCGGGCGTCCCGGTACGGCGCTGGCCGCAGCAGCGGCTGGGAGGTTCATCGACGGCCCTGGCGGCCCAGAGCGATCCGGGGAAGCGGGCGGCGAGACAGGGCCAACTTCCCCGCGGGGAGCGTGCAGCGCCACCGCGCCCAGCACATCGCGGGTCGAGGGAGGTCCTGCCGACGCGCGCGCCTGAGCGTCCTTGGGAACTGGCGGCGGCGGCGTCGGGCGACGTTTGGCGACCGAGGCGTTGCCGAGGGCGGGCGACGCCGATCGCACCGACCCAACGGTTGCGCCGAAGTCCTCGGCGGCGAGCTCACCCACCACGCGTAAAGCGGCCTCGCGCCGTTGCCGGCGGCGGTTCTCGTCAGCGACGGGCACCAGAGCCACGGCGACTTCGGCGGGTCGGGTAATTGGCTCGGCGATCGACTCAGCAGCCGACGCCCGCAACGCAGAGGTGAGCACCCCGCCCCCACCGAAAGGCAAGACCTGTGCACCCCGGCCCGGCGTCGCACGGCGCGACTTGGCCTCGCCGCGTGCACGTTCGGCTCGCCCACCATCGAGCGCGATGGCCTGCACTCCCGACGACGAGGGGCTGCGCCGACCTGACAGCCGTTTGCCCTCCGGTTTGTCGGCGGCCATGCGACGAGGCGAGCCGGGCATTCCGGGCAGATGCGGCGGGTCCGAATCCGCGGGCGGCCCTTCGCCCGACCACGGATCAGTCGCGAGCATCGCAGCTGACGGCTCATCGGCGGGTGGTTTGGTCTCGGGTTCGGGCGTCTCGGCCCCGCTGCTTCGAGCCTCGCCATCGCCGAAGCGAACCCCACGCGCCAGAGCCGCGCGGAAGGTCGGGATCTCCGTCTTGAGGAAGCGCTCGCGCTCTTGTCGTTCGTCCGCGATGGTCTCGGCGTAGATCCCTTGCAGGAAGCTCGAGACTCGGGACGAATCGGCCGTCGGGGCGATGTCGGCGATGACGGCCGACAGGGCTTGCCGAAACTCGTCTGCCGACTGGAAGCGTTTCTCGCGATCCGGGGCCAGCGCCTTCAAGGCGACCTGATCCAGCACCGCCGTGATCCACGGCGCGCGAGCCGAAGGCGGCACCTGCCGCGGGTGCCGCACCAGCGCCAACGCGGCGGCCGGGTCGAGCCCGCCCAGCTGCAGGAACTGCTGACCGGTGAGCAGCTCCCACAAGACGATGCCCAGCGTATAGACGTCGGTGCGCGCGTCAGCGACCTCGCCCCTGGCCTGCTCGGGTGCCAGATAGGCCGCCCGCCCGAAGACGACGCCCGGCGCGGTGTGCTCTTGCTTGAGCACGCTGCGCGCGAGACCGAAGTCGGTCAGCTTCACGTCGCCGACATAGGCCAACAGGATGTTGGGCGGAGCGACATCCCGGTGAACCAGCTTCAGATCGCCGTAGTTGTGCACGTACGACAACGCCCGCGCAGTCTCGCGCACGACGTGCAAGGCGACATCGAGCGGGATCCGCTGCCGGGTCCGCACGCAGCGGTTCCAGACCTCGCGCAGGTCCTTGCCCTCGATGAGCTCCATCGCGATGTAGAACTCGCCCGCGACCTCGCCAACGTCGAAGGTGTTGACCAGCGCCGAGTGCGATAGCCGCAGACCGACCTTGGCTTCGTCGAGAAAGCGGTTGGCCTTGGTCTTGTCGGCCTTCTCCGTGATCACCTTCTTGATCACGCAGAGCTTCTCGAATCCGCCGACCTCGCCGCCGGCCGCAAGGTAGATCTCGCCCATACCCCCCTTCGCCAG
This sequence comes from Myxococcales bacterium, assembly GCA_031398585.1. GTDB lineage: Bacteria > Myxococcota_A > Polyangia > Fen-1088 > Fen-1088 > JANNNO01. The sequence continues at coordinate 13,786 of JANNNO010000153.1, forward strand.
CGGCTTGAGGAGGACGTATTTACCGAACTGTCGCGGGAAGCGCCCCGTCATCAGCCCTGAACCGAACCCGGCGCTAGGTTAGCCCACCTGCGAGCCTTCACCGGTCAAATTCTCGTCCTGTCGGCGCGTGAGCGCCCAAAAACCAGCGCGATGGCGCCAGGACAAGCTGGCGATCAGTGCAACTTGCGGCCGACGATGGTCAACATTCGCTGCGCGACCGGGTGCTTGCCGTCGAGCTTCAAGGCTTCCTGGTAGGCCTTTTGGGCCTCGCCGTACTGGTTGAGCTTGTAATGAACGTCGCCCAGCACGACGTAGGCGTCGACCCCCGCCCCGGCCTTGGCACCCTCCTGGGCCCGCTTCTGGGCTTCGGGGTAATCGCCCTCCTGGAAAGCCACCCGGGCCAGGCCGAGCAGAGCGGCGGCCGGAACCGGCTTGCGTTCCAGCAAACGTGCAAAGGCGACCTTGGCTTCGCCGAAACGGGCCGCCTGATAGAGCGCCTTTCCCTCTTCGAGCAGGCGTTTGCGCTCGGCTTTCGAGACTCCCATCCGGCTGGCGGTCTTTTTGGTTTCGGGGTCGGCGGCCTCGGGAAGGGGTGCCTCCGAGGGGAGGTCGATCGGCCCATAGACGTTGGGAGAAAGCGGGAGGATCGTCGGACTCGGCACGTAGGGCTCGACCGCAATGGTGCCCGCCTCGGCGGCCAGCTCCGCGGCAGAGCGCTGGGGCGGGGTTGACTCGGCGGCCTCGGTCACGCTCGGTACCGGCGGGCGCCCCCGCATGCGAGCGGCGCGCACGATGACGAGCGCCACCAGGCAGAGCCCAATGGTCACACCCGCCGTGAAGGCCCGCTTCGGTAGCTGGGGCCACGAGACCGAACGACCGCCGCCGATCGAGCCCGTGAGCAGGGCGCCGTCCGGGCTCTCGCGCCGGGGGGGGGTCAGGACCACCTGGGGCGGCGGGGTCTCGGATCCGAGGCTAGCGGCGGTGGCACGCAGCTCGGCCGCCAGGGCCCCCATGCTCTGGGGACGGGCGGAAGGCAGACGCGCCATGGCCTTTTCGCACAGCTCGACCACACCCTGGGGCAAATCGGGCCGCAGTTTGGCCAGCGGCACGGGGGCGGAGGTGGCCTTCTTGTGCAG
>JANNNO010000157.1:0-9436 GCA_031398585.1 Myxococcales bacterium
CGACAGCGCCCCCGCTGCCGCCCGGACCCACGACAGCGCCACCACTGCCGCCGCCGCTCGTGCCGCCGGATCCCCCGCCCGAAGGGCCTCCGCTACCGGCGGCTCCGGGCGCCGCGCCGCCGCTTCCTCCCGACGCCGTCCCGCCGCTGCCACCGGCGCCGCTTGCGCCACCGGATCGTCCGCCGCCCTGGCCACCTGCGGGCGCACCGGTCCCGCTCGCCTTTTCCCCGCAGCCGCTCGACAGGCCGAGGCTCAGCAACAAGACCAACGTCCTGGCGAGGGGGAGGGCGGCCGACTGTGCTGACGCCGCGCAAGCCGCTGTCGCTGACGCCGCGGAAGCCGCTGTCGCCGAAGTCGCTGAGAAATTGGGCATTCGGAAAGCAGTGGCGGCAAGGAGGCCGCAACGGTCGGCAGGAGGCTTCACGCCTGCGATTTTACGAACGATGCGAGAGGCCTGGCGTCACTTCGCGACTCCCGTGGGGAAAATGACCAGAACTGGCCTCGTGATCGATTGATGACGGGCCAAGGGCGGCTGGCTGGCGCGACGCGAGGCCTTCGGGGCTGCCCCCGTCGCGAACGAAGCGCGAATCGTCGCTGTCGTCGTCGTTCGGCGCGCGGTGGTGCCCTGCGGCCTGCGCTAAAGTCGCGGTCATGAAGACGCCTGGCTCGATTGCCTCCTCATCTGCCGCCTCCGTGATCCCGTCGGTTTCCCGTCGGGCACTTCTGTCCGCGGCGCTGTCGGCGCCGTTCATCGCATCGGCATCAACCTCTCAGGCGGCCGCCAAGCCCTGGGCGCTGAAGTTCGGCCTCGCGTCGTACTCGATGCGCAAGCAGACGCTGGATCAGGTGATCGAGTTCTGTAAGGCGCAGCGGATCACGCAGATCACGCTCAAGGAGATGCACCTGCCGCTCGCCTCGACGCCGGCGCAGCTGGCCGAGGCCCGCGCCAAGCTCGAGGCGGCCGGGATCACGCTGGCCGGAGTCGGCGTCATCTACATGAAGACCGAAGAGGAAGTGGCGCGCGCCTTTGCCTACGCCAAGGCAGCGGGCGCTCCGCTCATCGTTGCGGCGCCCAACCCGGAGCTGATCGACGTCGTCGAAAAGGCGGTCAAGGAGCACGACCTGCCTCTCGCGATTCACAATCACGGCCCCGAAGACAAACACTACCAGGCGCCCAAGGACATCTTGCCCATCATCAAGAAGCGCGACCGGCGCCTTGGCATCTGCATGGACGTTGGCCACACCGTGCGCGCCGGTTCCGATCCGGTGCGCGCCATCGCCGAGTGCGGCGCACGTCTGTTCGACTTGCACCTCAAAGATCTCAAGGACAAGGCCGACCGCGACAGCCGTACCGAGATCGGCGCGGGGATCATCGATCAGGTTGCGATTCTAAAGGCGCTGGCCAAACGCCGCTTCTCTGGCCATTGCGCCGTCGAGTACGAGGTCAATCCCACCGACCCGACCGGCGGCATCCGCGAATCGCTCGCCTACCTACGCGGCATCGCCGCCGCGATCGGCGCCTAGGCTCACGCCTTCTAGGCTGACGCCTCTCACGCATTCATTGATGCACGACCGCCGGGCAGGAACCGCCAGCGACCTCGTTGGCGGCGTGCCCACAGTGCGAGTCGTGGTCCTTGATTCCGCCGGTGGGACTGATCGAGATGTAGCAGTGATAAACGTGGCACCGGCGCGCCATGTTCGAGATCTTGGGGCACCAGTTCATGCACGTGGCCAGGCCGGGTTTCGCTTTGGCGGAGTCCGCGCAGATGCTGTTGAGGCAGCTGCAGAGGAAGGCGCAGCACTGTTCTGGCGTCCACTCCTTCTTGCACAAGCGAATGTCAGGTCGATTGGGCAGGTGATCGCTCTCTGGGTAGACATCGCCGCCGGGTTTGTCGACCGGCGCGTCCTCCGTGCGTACATCGCCGCGTGCATCGCCGCCACCGGCGCCCCCGCTGCTCCCGCCTGAGCCGCCCGCGCTCCCGCTCGCGCCGCCGGTCGCGATGGCGCCTCCGCTACCGCCGCCGGTGATCATGCCACCGGTTCCTGCGCCGCCCGCCGCGCCCTCGCCGGTTCCGCCGCCCGTCGCGGCTCCGCCTGTTCCCGCGGGGGTCGCGCTCCCGGCGCTTCCGCCACTGCCCGAACCCCTTATCCCTCCTGCCTGGCTCCCCCCGCTGGCGGTCGTCGTCGCCGCCATGTTGGGATCGGCTTTGGGCTGACAGGCCATCAGCAAAAGGAGGGCGAGGGCGGTGCGAACGAGTGCGGACATGTCGGGTGAAGTGGCGCGCGTCGCGTGCAGGCATCCAAATTCTAGAGGTCTCCCGCCATGTGGGTAGTTGGGCAGCTTACTTTTGAGGGTTGTCGGAAAACTCTTCGGGATCCAGAGTGGCTGCGCGCGGATGACCGCGTTTTCCATAGAGGAGGTGGGCGTGGCAAGACGGAAGCGAGAGATCCGCTCGACGGCACAACCAAAGGCACGCAACCCGCGCGGCCGCGATCAGGAATCTGCGCTCTCGGGTGCGCTCGCCAACGTGAGCCTGGCTACGGTGCTCACCATCTTCGAAATGGAGAGGCGGTCTGGCACCGTGAGCCTGCATGCCGGCCGTCGCTCGGGACAGATCGGCTTTCTCGCCGGACAGGTGGTTAGCGCCCGGGTCGCCGGTGGCGCCGGCCTGCACGGCCGCGAGGCGCTCTTTGCCTTGCTCGACTGGCACGACGGCCGCTTCGACTATCAACCCGACCAGGTTCCCGCCATCGACGAGATGCGATCGACCACCAGCCACCTCTTGCTGGAAGCGGCCCGTCGCTACGACGAGGTCGGCCTGCAGGCTTCGACGGCTTAGTCCGCGAGGGAACGACCGATCGAACGCCTCGCGCGGCCGTGCTCTACGCCGCAGTCACCTGAGAACCGCAATGAGGCCGCCCCCTCGATCGGAGGGGCATCGCTGCCATGCGGCTGGACATATCCAGCCAAATCTGGGGGCATGACAGGGATGTCGTCGATTGTGGTCGACGCGCAGTGCGCGCTCCCTTACTATCGCCATCGTTCTCCAGTCGAAACGGTTTCACGAAAACGTGACTCGCTTCGGCCGCCGCAACGCCCGGCCGCGCCCGCCGGTCCGAATCACAAGGGTGGCGCTCACCTCGCAAAGGGGATGCAAGATGGCTCGAACGCAGTCCCGGTCCTTGCCCACTTGCTCGCCGCTTTTGCGGCCAGCCTTGCCGACCGAGTCGCCGCTTGTACGGCCGGTCTCCACAGCTCGCCCACGCTGGTCCCAGCTGCTGATAGGTGCCGCGCTGGCCGCCCAGCTCGCCTGCGTCGGTTCCATCGACAGCATTGGCAATGCCGGCAACGGCAGCGGTGGTGGCCCCAACGGTGATCCCGCCAACCCCGGCGGGGCAATGGGACCCGCGGGCAGCACGCCCGGCGGCTCACCCAACGCCATGCCCGGCACGCCTGGCTCGCCGCCCTCGTCGGGTGGGCCTTCGGCAGGCGGACCGGTGGATCCGAACGCCGCTGGCCCTCTGCCGCTGCGACGGCTCGACAGCCGCGAGTACAACAACACGGTCAGGGATCTGCTCGGCGATGCCACGCGCCCGGGTGACAAGTTCCCGCCTGACCTCGGCACCGAGTTTACGTTTCGTCGCGCGGGACTCGTCTCGTCGCTCGACTACTCGACGATCGAAGACGCGGCCGAGACGCTCGCTCTTGCCGCCGAGAAGAACGTCGGGACGCTGGCTCCCTGTCCCGGCGGCGTGCCGGCCGAAGAGCAATGCGCACGTGATTTCGCCAAGACCTTCGGACAGCGCGCCTATCGACGCCCGCTCGACAATCGCGAGATCGACAGCCTCGTTGCGCTCTACAAGGAAGTCCGCAACGCTCCTTTGTCGCTGCCTTATGCCGGCGGCATCCGCGTGATGCTGCAAGGCATGTTGCAGTCGCCGTCCTTCATCTATCACTGGGAGAGCGGCCCCACCGCCCCATTGGTGGAAGGCAAGCTGGTCAAGCTCGGCGGCTACGAGAACGCCTCGCAGCTGTCGTACTTCCTATGGCGATCGATGCCCGACGCGACGCTGTTCGACGCTGCGGCGGCCAACAAGCTCGGTACGCAGGCCGAGCTCGAAGCCCAGGCCAAGCGCATGCTGGCCGACCCCAAGGCGCGCGCCACCGTCTCAGAATTCGTCGAGGAGTGGCTCGGCCTTTACCAGGTGACCGAGCGGCAGAAGGACGCCAAGGTCTACCCGGAGTTCAAGGACGACCTCAAGGCAGCGATGCTGGAAGAGGCACGCGCCTTCGTCTCGAACGTCGTCTTCGACGGCGACGGGCGACTGGGAACGTTGCTGACCGCAACCTTTTCCTTCGTGAACGGACCGCTGGCTGGCATCTATGGCCTCAAGGACGTCACCGGCACCGCGATGAAGCAGTCGCCCCTCACGGCCACCGAGCGCTCCGGCCTGCTCACCCAGACCGCGTTCTTGGCGGTGACCGGGGGAACCGACGGTTCGCACCCGGTGAAGCGCGGCAAGAAGGTCTTCGAACGGCTGCTCTGCGGTGAGTTGCCGCCGCCGCCGGCCGATGTGCCCAACCCGAAGACCGCCGCCGATGGTGGCACCACCCGGCAGCGTTTCGCCGAGCACGGCACCAACGCGTGCGCCGCTGGCTGCCACGCCCTCATGGACCCGCTCGGTTTCGCCTTCGAGCATTATGACGGGATTGGTCGCTACCGCGTCATGGACAACGGCGGTCAGGTCGACGCTTCGGACAGCTTCGAGATCGACGGCGTGAAGAAGTCCTACGGCAACGCACGCGAGCTGGTCGGCCACCTGGCCTCTAGCCAGACGGTGCGCAACTGCTTCGCCCAGCAGTGGGTCGAGTTCGCTCTGCGCCGCCATCATGCCGACGCGGATCGGGCTTCCCTGCAGGCGATCGGAGCGGCTTTCGCGCGCGACGGTCACAACATTCGCGATCTGCTGGTGGCGGTGGCCGGGTCCCGTTCCTTCCGTTACCGAACCCCTTCCGAGGGGGAGGTGCTGCGATGACCATCATCACCAAGACCGACCGTTACTCGCGCCGCGCGCTGCTCAAGCGCATGGGCCTCGCTGCCGGCATGCTGCCGCTGCTTCACGCCGAGCGGGCGCTGGCCGCGGGACCGAACGGCTTCCCCAAACGCCTCGTTCTGGTCACCTGGCCCAACGGCGTGATCAAGAGCTCGTTCTACCCGGCGGGTACCGAGCTCACCTTCGGCGAGACGATCAAGCCGCTCGAGCCCTTCGCCAAGAAGGTGCTCCTGCCCACCGGCCTTGGTCTGAACCTGGCGACCTACGCGGGTCACTTCGCGTGGGGCGCGCTCTGGACCGGCCAGGCCAAGGGCCGAACCGGGCAGGGGCCGTCGATCGATCAGACCATCTCCGAATCGATCGCGAAGAAGGTCCAGCTCCCGGTGCCGCTGATGAACGTTGGCGTGCGCTCGATTGGCGACGGGCAGCCGTCGTCGTGGCGGTCGGCTGGCGTGAAGAACGTGCCGGAGATCGATCCTGTGCGCCTCTTCAACCGCGTCTTCGCTGGCGGCGGCATGATGCCGACGATGGAGCTCGACAAGGCGCGCGCCACGCGCAAGAGCGTGCTCGACTTCGTTCGTCGCGAACTCGACAACTTCGGCAAGCGGCTCGGCACCGAAGATCGCTCGAAGATCGGCGCGCACCAGGAATCGCTGCGTGACATCGAGAAGCGTCTGTCGGCCCCGAGCGCGGGCGCGGCCTGCACCAAGCCGGGCATGCCGGGCGGTGCCAAGCTCGACACACCGACCATGATGAAGGTCATGTACGACATCATGGCGGCGGCGCTGAAGTGCGACGTCACCCGGGTCGCGACCATCGACCTCTATGACGATGGCGGTGGGGACGGCAACTCGTTCGGCAACATCGGCGTCAGCCGCGACTACCACGCGGTGGCTCACGGCGGCGGGGCCGACAAGGTCAAGATCGACAACTGGCTCTACAGCAACGTCGCCAACCTGGTAAAGCAGCTCGACGACACGCCGGAAGGGCCGGGCACCGCGCTCGACAACTCGGTGGTCGTGGTCGGCAACGGCCAGGAAGACGGCGGCAGCCACAAGGTCAGCCCGATTCCGTTCTGCTTGATCGGCAGCTGTGGTGGCTACTTCAAGACCGGTCGCGTGGTGAAGTACGCAAGCGGTCCCCACAACAAGCTGCTGGCATCGATCTGCAACGCCATGGACCACCCGGTCACGGGCTACGGCGCCCCTGCGCTGGCGGGCACGCTCCCCGAGCTGTCGACGTAAGGCGGCTCGAACGAGCTATCGAAGCCGGCTCGCACGAGCCAGACTTGGTCGTCAGTGTTGCGGCCCCTCCCCTCCGGAGGGGCCGTTTTTCAATCGGCTCAGGCGGCACGCTCCCGTTCCGGGACCGTCAGGAGGCTGCGCAGGCGCGAACGCGCACGCAAAAGCCGCGTCCCGACGGTGGCGCGAGGGATCTCGAGCGTGCGGGCGATCTCGCCGTACGAGAGGTTGCGAAAGTGCCGCAGCTCGAACACTGTGCGCAGATCCGCGTTGCACAGCTCGAGGGCGCGGCTGAGGTCCTCGACCGCGATCTCGGAATCCGGTTCGCCGACGGGTGGGTCTTCGTCCTCCACGATCGAGAGTAGGGGCTCTTGCCGGCTGCGCATTCGGTCGCGGCGGTGCTTGTCGATGGCTAGGTTCCGGATGACGGTGGCCATCCACGACTTGAGGTTCGAGTCGGGGCGCATGCGCGTGCCCATGTCGAGCCCGCGGGCGAAGGCCTCCTGGACGAGATCCTCGGCGTCGGCTACCGAGTGCACGTAGCGCAAGGCGATCTGCACCAGCCGAGGACGCAGGGCCGCCAGCGTGGCTTCGTCACCCCCCGGCTGGACCCGACTGGCTGACGGCGGCTCCGGTTGGTGTTCGGGCTGGTTCTGCGTGACGAGACTGAGACTCATGAAATCCCTCCTTGGCACCGTCGTTGGGTGCGTGAGAGGGCTGGACTGCAGCTGCCGTACCAGAAGAGCGGGAGAGCCTCAGGATCAGGGGTGCGCTCATGCCGGCCGCGGAAGTGGCCGCGAAACGCCGGCAACGCCGGCCCTAATGGGTGCGCGGCCCTGGCCAAAGTGGTCGTGCGCCGTGCCGCGATCATCGAGGGGAAGGACGATTGACCGCCATTCTTGCGGCCGACAATGGCGTGTCGGTCCGCAGCGTGAGCGCAGTTTTGGCGGAGACGGGCCGAACCCCGTGTGGGACAGCGCCGCGACCGCGACGCCCCGATCCGACTTGCGGTGATTACGAGTCGAGGGCCGCAGCCGCCAACGCCGCGCTCGCGACCCCGTCAGACGCTGTGGCCACCGTTCGTTCCGAGGACCTAGCGGCCGCGCCTTTGACGTGAAGGTCCAGCCAGGTCGCCATCTCCCAGAGCGTGTGCATGACCGATTCGCGAGCGCGGTAGCCGTGGCTCTCGGCCGGGAGCATGACGAAGCGGGCGGTGCCGCCCAGGCCCTTGAGCGCCTCGAACAGCCGTTCGCTCTGCATCGGGAAGGTGCCGGGGTTGTTGTCGGCCTCACCGTGGATGATCAGCAGCGGCGCTTTGATCCGATCCGCATGGGCGTAGGGCGACATGTCGATGTAGGTCCGGGGCGCGTCCCAGAACGTGCGCTCCTCGGACTGAAAACCGAACGGTGTCAGCGTTCGGTTGTAGGCGCCGCTGCGGGCGATGCCGGCGCGGAACAGATCGGTGTGAGCCAGCAAGTTCGCCGTCATGAAGGCACCGTAGGAGTGACCGCCGATCGCGATGCGATCGCGATCCGCCACGCCCAGGCGAACCACCTCTTCGACCGCAGCCCTTGCGCTGGCGCTGAGCTGAGTGATGTACGAGTCGTTGGGCTCGACCTTTCCTTCGCCCACGATCGGCATGGTGGGGCCGTCGAGCACGGCGTAGCCAAGCGCCAGCGCCCAGAGCGGCGTGGCCCAGTTCAACCGCGCGAAACGTAGCGGCGAATCGGTCACCTGGCCGGCGCTGCTGCTGCTCTTGAATTCCTGCGGGTAGGCCCACATCACCAGTGGCAACGGCGCATCGACGCCGGCTTTCCATCCGGGCGGCAGGTAGAGCATGCCGGACAACGTGACGCCGTCGGGCCGCTGGTACTGAATCAGCCGCTTTTCGATCGCGGCCAGCTTGGGAGAGGGATGGGGGAAACGCGTGAGCACCTGCGGTGGCCCGTCGGGCAATTGCCGCCGCACGTACTGCGGTGGCTCGGCCACGGATTCCCGCCGGGTCAGCAACTCGCCGCCGGCGATGTCGAGCACTCGCCAGGGTGTCTCGTAGTGAGGTGCTTCGGAGCGCCAGAGCCTCTCGGTGGTCTGCCCGGCCAGATCCAGCCGATCGACGAAGGGGCGATCTCCCTCGGGTGAGGCGCCATCGCCGAACAGATAGATCTGCCGCGTCCCGGGCACGAACGCCAGCACGTAGGTCCCGCGCGAGGTTGTCGTCAACACGGGATCGCCGGGATCGTCGTACCGATCTTCTGATGACCGATCCCAGAGGATCTTCGGCTCGATGCGGGCGACATCGGGAGCGAAGACATACGTCCTAGTCTTGCGATCGCTCCACCACCATTCGTTGAGCAGAGCGGTCTCGGTGTCGCCCCAGTGGATGCCACCGTAGCGAAGCTTCAGTTTCAGCAGCGAGCGCGGCTTGCCGGTGAAAGGTGCCGGCAGCCACTTCACCTCGTCGCGGAACTCGACTGCGCGTTTGGGGTCGCCCCCGTCGAGCGCTTCGACCCAGACCAGAGTGGCGTCGGCATCGGCACGCCATTCGAAGGATCGCGGGCCCGTGGGCACCGCCGCGAAATCGACGGGCACGTCGTCGCGCAGAGGCAGATCTGCAACCAGCTTGACCAGCCGGCCGCGCATGTCCCAGATCTCGATCCGCATGGGGAAGCGGTTGTAAGGCACGCGATAGGAATACGGTCGGTGCAGGATCCCGACGAAGATGTACTTGCCGTCGGGTGAGCCGTCGAAGGCCGCAATCATTGTCGGCTGCCCGATGTTCGTGATCTTGCCGGCCAGGTCCATGCGGCAGAGCTGCGACGTGAGGTAGTGTTCGAACAGCCGTTCGTCGTGGGGATTTTTCAGGAGATCTTGATACGTGCGTGCCGGGGCCTTCTTGCCCGGCGTGCTCTCCTGGATGATGGGGCCGTCGGGTGCGACCGTGGGGGTCGGCTCGCCCTTGCGTGTCTTGGGAACGATTCGCGCCAGGAAGGTTCGCGAATCGGGAAGCCACCCGTAGCTGGCGGTGCCGGCGCCAACCAGGCGCTGCGGACTTACGCGGCGAGCCCGCGCGGTCCTGGCATCGACGATCCAAAGCGTGACGGCGCCGTCGTCTCCGGTCAGCGTGAAGGCACAGTGACGCG
>JANNNO010000197.1:0-26627 GCA_031398585.1 Myxococcales bacterium
CTTCGACCGCATTTTCGCGAGCCACGGTCATGAGGTCGCGCGGGGCGTGGCGCTGGACCCGCGGGCAGCGCACGGGCGCATGCTTGAAGCTGCGAGCCAGCCGCGCCGTCTGCCGGAAGTGCCTCGCTTCGTCGCGGGCCGATGCCAGGGCGCGATCCACGAGGTCCGTGGGCGCGGCGTGATGGCGCAGCTCCGCCGCCAGGATCTGGAAGGCGGCGATCGAAGCGCCCTCCATCGTGGCGGCTGCGGCGAAGAACTCGCCAACGGAGGCATGAGCGGCATCGCAGGAGGCGGCGAGGAATCCTTGGGGGCGGCGACCCGGCACAGGGCGACTCTCGGAGAAGTAGCCGATGCGTGCCACCGGGCGGCCCTCGGTATCGCAGCCGAGCTCGCACGAGGCCGCGTTGACGGTGTGATTCGGCGAGGTAGGTTCCACCTCGGCGGCCTGGAAGACCTCGCTGCAGAGGCGGCCGCAGTACCGGCCTTCGCCATGACAACTCTGGTAGAGGTCCGAAAAGCGTGGATCAGCCTCGCCGAAGGCGATCGACGTGCTGAGTAGGCGCGGGTGCGGCTCCGCCCGTTGAACCACGCGTTGCTGGCAGCGGGCGCCAAGCAGCTTCTGTTGAGTCGTGAAAGGCGGCTCGAGCACGACCGCGGTTGGCTCGCAGGCGTTGGCGGCGAGGGGCAAGCCCGCGAGCACGAGGCGGCGCAGATGGGCAGTCAGATCGATGATCACGGCGGTCCTCCTCATCAAAGCGATTCGAGATACGTGGCGAGATCCGCGGCCTGAGCGGCGCTGAGCCCGGCCGTGTTGCCATGGCGAACGCCGCCACACTCACCCTCGAGGCGCGCGGTGAGGTTCGGCGCACAGCCGGTGTGCATGTAAGGGGCGCGCGCTCCCACGCCCCTCAGCGAAGGGACCTGCAGCGCGCGACCGGTACCGACGTCGACCGTCTGGTGGTTGGTCAAGCGCGGGCCGGCGTGGCAACTGGCGCAGCCAACCGTGGCATCCTCGAAGATCACCTTGCCGCGAGCCACGGCCACGACGTCTTTGGGAGGCGACGCCGGCAAGTGAGGAATGGCATCGATCCAGCTCGTGAGGGCCGTCGTCTCGGCGGCAGTGAGCACGGGGCCGCCCATGCGCCCCGTGAAGACCTCGCGCGCAATCTGAGCGACGTCGCTCATGTCGCCCTCCCAGTGCAGGGGCAGGCTCTCCGAGACGCCTCCGCGCAACGATTGCGTGCGTCGCGCACCGAGATCGACGAAGCGCCAGGTGTGGCCGTCCTCGGCGCCTTCCGGGTGACACGAAGCGCACGCGATCCCCGCGCCCGTATTGGAGTGGAAGATCGCCTGCCCGACATCGCCACGCGGTTCAGAACCGAGGGCGATGCGCAGCCCGCGTTTTGGGACCTGCAGCTCGGCGGGCTCACGCATCTGCAGCACGACGTCGTCGAAGCGATCGAACGCCACCGCGACGGCCTCGCCCGATACGCGATTGCCAAATGCGAAGTTGCCGTCTCGCTCGTACCAGGAGGGCCGCATAGCCTGCGGCATAGGGAAGGGACCGACGGGGCTCTCGGCCAGGAAGCATCCGCTTTCGGTCGGGGTCGTCGCCATCTCGAGGGGCGCCGTGATGACGAGGCTGCCAAAGCCCGCCACATAGGCATCCGCGGGTGAGACCACAGCCACGCGTTTGCCGTTGCGGTCGATGGCCAGGTCGATGCCCAGCAAGAGGGCGGCGATGGCGGGCGCGTCGATGGGGGCGCGATCGCCGCCGAGCGAGGAGACGACCGACTGCACGATGCCCTCGCCGCAGCCCTGGCCGAAGCCGCCGTATCCGCCGAGGGAGCGGGCCCCGTTCGTGTTCCCCGCTCCGGCCTCGACCTCGCCCGTGAAGGCGCGCTGGTGCAACAGCAAGACGCCCCGGTCGGGAGCCGCCACCATCCGCCAGGCGACCAGCGGCGCAAAGCGTGTCTTCGCCGGCCCTTCGGTTCCCGCACGTCCACGTCGGGTGAGGTTGAGGGCGACGGGCGGCATCTGCTCGCTCTGCACCTCGCCGTTGCTGTCCACAACGGTCAGCCGTGCGCTGCGGAAGGCACTCACGAAGATCTGGCCTGCACGATCGACCACGACGTCGCGAAGATCCCGTGCGAGCTGGCGCGTCCAGAGAGGGTCTCCACCCGCTGCGGGCAATGCCACCAGCTCGCCGCCGGCACAGGCGACGAAGATCACGTCCCCGGTAAGGCTGGTCGCGATCCCACGCGGCGCCGGACAGACCGGTCGCCTTTCGATGGTCACGCTGCCGGCTGCGAGCGTGGCCACGGCCCCGCCCGAGCGCAGCACCACGTGCAAGCGGCCCTGCGCATCCTCGACCGCTCGCCCCGGCTCGTCGCCCGGCGATAGCGTGATCTCGGCAAGCACTTTGGCGGTGTCGAGATCAGCGAGGAAGAGGCGGTCCCGATCCGGATCCGCAGCGAGAATGCGGCTTCCGTCGCGAAGGCTGAGCAGAGTCCCGCCCGAGAGCGGCAGTCCCCGGGTGACGCTCGGGCTGACTTTGGCGAAGGACGGTTGCAACGAAGTCGGCACCGATGCACTTCCAACCGGTCCAGAGATCGGTTTTGCCGGAGCGATCTCGCGATCGGGCGGAATCGCTCTTGCCGGCTGACCACTCGACTCGGGCGCCGGGACGGGCCGTTGCGGTGACAGGTGGCTCTCGCCTGGGCTCGCGGGCGTGCGATCGAAAGGTTCGCCCTCCACCATGCCTGAACACGCGGTCTGAACCAGAAACCCCGCGCACAGCACGAGCCGCGTTGGCTGCATGCGCCCCTCGACCGCAGCTTTCGTGCCAGGGACGGCAGGGCGGCCACTGGGCCGTTACGGAGCATTTCGCTGTCGACGTCGCGACGCGAGTCCGACATGGCTGACACAGGTGCCAGGGTGCGGTCGCGAGGGAACTCCCGCGTCACAGCAAGGCAGCGCCAAAAGCTGACGAGAGCAACGCGAAACACCCACCCGCGCGCGGCGTTGACTCACGACTACGGTCACGCCTACCGCGCCAACTCCAGGTCGATCCCATGGGAAACGCGATAGCGGCGGACCAGAAGCGCGCCGGCTCGCGAGGCTGGACAGCGATCGGTCCTCGCCCGGTGTGCTGCACAGCACGCCTCTACAAGGCCTGGGCGCCAGGCTCGCTGAACTTCCTTCGCCGCCGCGAGGGCTGTTGGAGGATATTTCCGCCATGAACCCCGTGTCGCGACCTTCGATCCGCCCCGCTGAGATCTCGAACGAGGCTGAGATCGCCACGAAGCCCAAACCGGTCGAATCCGCGGGGACGCCAGAGGCTCTCACGGACGGTGTCGACCCGCCTCCTTCATCGCCGAGTGGGGTGCAGGCCAAGACTTTGTCGCTGCTTCCTCAAGTGGGAGGGATAACGGGTGCTTTGAACGAGTTGGTGCCGGAGGGGCCGCTTCGCAAAGCGGGCGATCTCCTCAAGGGTGCTGTCCTTGACCCCATGGAGAGCGCCGCCAATGCAGGGAACACCGCCAATGCAGGGAACACCGCGGACGCCGCCAACGCCGGAGACGTCGGTCTCGAAGCCAGCGGCGCAGAAAACGCGGGCAATCTGAGCGGGACATTTCCAGGAAGCATGCTGCCGTTTCAGAACGCCGCCGGCAGTATGGAAAGCGGCGCGAACTCCAAGCCCGACACTGCGGCCAAACCGCAGAGCAACGACCAAGGCACCGCCTTGCCGCCACGCGATCTTCGCGGCTGACGTCACACGCTCGACTGATGTCGCCCGCGAAAAACAGACTCCCTGTACGTCGTTGGTTGCCCGCTGTGGCGTGGCTGGGGCTCGTGTCCGCGTGCGACCCTTTGGCAGCGGCTGATTACGAGGGCGAGGTGATCGGGCGACTGCGCGGTCAGATCACGGTCAGACCCGGGGTCCCAGTGCCCGACTCTGCGGACATCGGCCTGGTCTGGAAGAATGACGGTCTGTTCACGATGGCGCAGCTGGCACTGGTCAAGACGCGCGTGGCTGCGCAGTTTCCGGCGCAGTTCGAGGTGGCGCTTCGCTACCTGCCGCCCAAGGGGACGTATACCGTAAGGCTAGCGGTCGCCGAGGTGTTCGCCTTCAAGGCGGGCTCGGTGCAGAACGAGGGCCTCATCGAGACGCGGCCCGGGCGACTGCCCGCGCTCTTCGACAACGTCATTGGCGCCTTGGTGGACACCTTCATCGTCTATCTCGACAAAACCATCGCCGTCGACCAACCGCAGTCCATCATGCTGGGCGGGGCACACACCCGAGGCTTTCACGTTCTCAGCCTCGATTACGCGATGCCAGAGGACGAGAAAGAGCGGCAGCGCGCGGCCTGCCGTGTCTTTATCGGTGAGCCCGAGAACCCCCTGTGCAACATGACGGCGGGATTCCGCGTTCGTTCGCCCGACGAGACCGTCATCCTCGAGATTCACCGCGAGCCCGGTCCGCTCGAGCCGTAGCCCCGCGAGACTTGCGCTATCCGCGCGGCCAGCCACCCTTTTCGTCCCGTCTGCCCTCGCGTCGCTGCCGTCGGGCCTGAGCTGCACGCCTTCACCTGCGATGCCGGACGTGTGCGCTTTCACGTGCCGCCGGTTCACATGTGGCAGGAACGCCACAACTAGCTAGAATCACACAAGAAAAATCATTTTCTCAGGAAACTTCCCGCGCGTGGTCCCGATACCCCTTCATCGCTCGCGGGACCCTCCGCGGTCCGGCCGAGCGGCAACCTCAACAAGGACCATGACCATGTCGCTCAAGGGATCTTTCGTCGCTCTCGCGCTCCTCACTGCCACGCTCTCGATCGGCTGCGAACTGCCCGAAGAGACCGCCGCTGAGGCCGAAGCCGAGGGTGCCACAGGGATGGAGCTCGAGTACAGCAGCGCAGGCCTCACTTGCCGCGTGATCGCTTACACCCGCATGAACTCCCAGACCGATGAGCCCGCCAACATCTACTCACAGGGGGCTCATCCGGCCGACCAGGAGCTCTGGCGCCGCATCCGCGATTGCGCCAACGCCAACCGCTGCAACTGGAACTACGACTCGCTGTACACGTCGAACGGTTGCATTCAGAAGTTCTGCAAGAAGCAGTGGGACATGTGCCAGTTCGGTGAATACCACAACGTTCCCGGCGTCCCGCAGACCCCGCCGCCAGTCAACAAGACCTGGAACTGCCAGGCCAAGGGCTACGCCAACCTGACCGTCAACGGCCGCTACGAGTACTACAGCATCACCGGCAAGGGCCAGAACCAGGACCGCGACACGGCGTCCAACGCAGCCGTGCAACAGTGCCGCACATTCATGCGCACGAACCTGCAGCGCTACGCTCCTTCGCAGGAGGTCCAGGTCTGCAAGCACTTCTACTGCAACTGAGCGGCGCCCCCTAGCCACCACGAGAACGAAGCACGAACCGGCCGGTCACCATGAGGTGGCCGGCCTTTTTCTGTTTCGGGGCCCGGGGCCGGACCGGGCAGGAGGGGTGAACCGCTTCACAGGAGAGGCGGGCTCCCCATCGAGTGCGGGAAGACTGGGCGCGTTCGACGTCAACAGGGCAGAGCCGATCATTCTCACGCCGCCAGCCGCGGCTTCCTCGGGCTGGCGGTCCCTCCAGGGAGCCTTGCCATGTCACTTTCGAAATCGTCCCGCCACCGACTCCTCACCTCGAGCGCCGCATTCTTGATAGCGGCCTCCTCCCTTGGCGCTCTCTCTGCGGATGCACAGGCCGCCATCCGCTGTGGGCGTCTCCGCGTGAATTGGAACGCGCCGGAAGGCGCCGCCGTGGTCACGCGGGTCAATGGCGAGGTGGTCTCGGCCGTCTTCGACTCCGCCGGCCGGTACTTTACCCACGTCGTGCTATCGCACGGGCAGTCCGGGATCAGCCAGTCGCACCGGGGTACCCCCAAGGCGCATCCGGATCGCGCCGCGCAGCTCTACAGTACGCCGTTGCTGGCCGACAACCTTCGCAACGGTGGGCCCGGGCCTTCGCGGACCAACCTTGCGGGCGCCTACGCCTCGATCGGCTACGAACACGCGCTCTATTTCGCCGGAAACGAAAAGGCTCGCGAGACAGCCCGATTTCTCGACGCCCACGAGCGCACGTCTCCCGTCGATGGCCTCTCGCGCTACCTCTTCGGGGGACTCACTCGCCCGTACAGCTTCCTCAACTTCAAGGCATCACTGGGCAGCCAGATCGGTATTGCGGATCCCACCGGCTTTGCCTGCTCGAACTTCCTGGCTTACGCGGTCAACCGCGCAAGCAACGGCGCCATCGTCATCCCGACCGAGGGCTTCAACGATCACGCGGTCTATCGCGGGCTGAAGGCCGCACACGACCAGACGGAGCACAAGTGCAACACCGAGGTCGTCGATCGCATCGCAAACTCGTTCGAGCGCGACTTCGCTCGGTCTCACAATGTCTGCGGTCGTGCGGGTGAGCAAGTCGCCAACTGTCTTGCTGGCGTGGACAACTACAGCTGCAGCCGGACGGACAGCGCGTGGCATGACGGCAACCGGTGGTTCGGTGGGCGTACCGCATCGGTCTTGGGCCCAGATCGGTTGGTCAACTTCGGTGCGGGTGCCGTCACCTCCAGCACCAGCCCCTGGGCGCCGAACAACGGCACCGCGCCGTTCGGTCGCAGTCTCCGATTCTCGAGCGATCCGGGTACCGAGGTTTTCGGCTGCTGGGCCGCTGCCGAGGACATCCCCGACAACACGGGCTTCGCGACGCGCGTCGGGGCCGAGCACCGCGGGCAAGAGACGGTGGTGTGCCGGGACACCGAGGTGCTGCTGCCGGGAGTTCGCGTGCCGTTGAACCACCTGCCGGGACATGGCGACTCGGAAATGAATGGCAATCACCCGAACATCCGCGGGGACGTCTACTTGCAGCGCCAGGGAGATGCACTGGTCGTGCAGTCGACCCTGCGGATGACCGAGGGCGGCGGCGATCGGTCGACTTTCACCACGCCGGGTAACGTCGCCCATCGCCGCGTGGTCTACACGGCGCCTGCACACTGTGAGATTCAAGGGATGATCTCATCCGTTCGGTCCTTCAGTGGCTGGCTCAGCGTGCCCGACGCCGGCGTCAACAATCACGGGTTGTCGAGCTACGGAGCTCCTCAAGCGACCGGCGGGTTGCGATCCGCGCAATGTCAGTCAGACACCAATGGGAACGACTACGACAGGTTGTTCTGCAACTTCAACCTGCATCCCGTGACCGTGCAATTGCGGCCGCGCTTCAACTACGCGCATGCCATCGCGCAGCACATCGATCTCGGCTCGCTTCTCTTCAACCCGCAACCGCCTGTCCCGTAGACCCGAAGGCTACGCAGTCCTTCCTCGATGTCGCCCTACACACGGAGAGCCGTCATGAATATAACCAGTCGTCGCCGCCATGCCGTCGTCATCCCCTTCATCGTGACGGCTCTCCTCACGTCTCTCTGGTTGCTCTTGTCCCAGCGAGAGTCTTCCCAGGTGAGCCTGCCCAAGGCCGAATCCATCACGCATGGGCGGACGACCGCACCAAGCGCGACACGTCCGCCGCGGCTGCAAACCGAGCCGCGAGCGGCCGAGCTGGCAATCGCCGCGGTGACTGTCGAGAAGGAAGAGGTCTGTGAAGGCGAGTCGAACCTCGTCACCGTCGAGCTCGCCGGGGCCGGCGCCAAAGATGCTCGTGTGCTGGTCGGTCACGTTGCCGGCACGCGTGTGCCGCTGCGGCTGCGCTTGGGACAAGGAGGTGTTCCGCACTTCCCCGACGTCACGGTGATGAGCGCCGACGGCACTGTGGTGATCGCGCCGGTGCCCGCCTACCGGGTCAAGCGCTGTGAGGCCCCGCTCATGGCGGAGATCACGCCCGTAGCGGTGGCCAACGCCGACGAGACCCATCGCTTCGCCGTGCGGCTCCTTGGCGGCGAGCAAGGGCAGGGGAGCGCGCCGTCGATCGCAGAGGTCGAGTGGGACTTCGGCGACGGGCGAGGTGAGGTGACCTCCGTCGCCGAGGTCACTCACGACTTCTCGGAACGACCCCAGACACACCTCTTCACCTACCAACTCGTGAGCGCCAGGGTGCGGCTGCGCGACGGCCGCGAGCTGGCGGCAAGCACCAGCGTCGAATTGATGAACTACGCCGCCCATGTCCGTCGGCAGGGGGGAGCGCTCATCGTCGCCCGGTCCAAGGCGCGGTTTGCCACTCCCGACGCCGCGGGCGTGATCGTACAGACCGTCGACGTTCGTCACTTCGAAAACGTTGCGCTGGCCATCGAATCGGTCACGGTGGAGAGCACGCTTGCCTCGGGACAGACCGACCGCAAACAGATCGCAGCCGTCGAGCTCCTCGCGGCGGCGGCTCTGGCGCCGGGCGCGGTCGTGCCCGTGACGATTCGTCTCGACACGCGTCACGAGCCGGATGTGACCGCGCGGACGTACATCTTGCGCGGCCGCACCGGCGACGGCCGCCCGGCCGAGGGGGCCTTCTCGCTGGTGCCACCTGTCGATCCCAAGTTGGCTACGAGCTTTGATCCGATCGAGGACGAGGAGCTGGAAGCCCGCATCGTTCGCGCGCGACAGCAGCTCGGCAAGGATCTCGTCACGGCCGAGGATCTTGCCCGTATCGATGGAGCCCTGGCACCCGGCGCGGGCGGAAGCTGAGATTGGGGATCTGCCCACACGTCAGTAGTGCGGCGGGGGA
Source organism: Myxococcales bacterium (assembly GCA_031398585.1). Taxonomy (GTDB): domain Bacteria; phylum Myxococcota_A; class Polyangia; order Fen-1088; family Fen-1088; genus JANNNO01. The sequence goes on from JANNNO010000197.1 coordinate 8,718, forward strand.
TCGTTGGGGTGGGGGGTGCCTAGCTCGGCGAGGCGGGTGAGGGCCTCGCGTAGGCTCTTGACCAGGCCATCGACCACCGTCTGCTGGCCGGCAACGACGGCACTGAGCTCGTCGAACTGGCGGGACAGGTGCGTGTAGCGCGTCTCGAGATCGATCAGGCGGGCTTCAACCGGAGCGTCCATCCGACGCTCCTAGCACATCGCCACCTCCAACTTATAAAGGAGGGTGGGGCTTGCCGCAAGGGGCGGGGATGAGCGCAGATCACCAGCCGAACATGACTCACCTGACAGCCGGGGGGGCGCGACCATGACCGAGCACGCAGTGGTGATCGCAGGAGGCGGGCCGACCGGGCTCATGTTGGCGGCCGAGCTGGCGTTGGCACGGATTGACGTCGCCATCGTCGAGCGGCGGACGAGCCAGGACCTTCCCGGCGCGCGGGCCGGCGGTCTGCACGCGCGCACGATCGAGGTCATGGACCAACGTGGGATCGCCGAGCGCTTCCTCTCGCAAGGAAAGGTCATGCAGGTGGCGGGCTTCGCGATGAACCCTCTCGACATCAGTGACTTTCCCACTCGCCACAACTACGGTTTGGCACTCTGGCAAGAAGGCATCGAGCGCACCTTGGCGGCGTGGGTCGCCGAGCTGCCGGTGGCGATGCATCGCGGGCTCGACGTGACCGGCTTTGCTCAGGACGACACCGGCGTCTACGTGCATCTCTCCGACGGTCGTTCGTTGCGCACCAAGTACCTGGTCGGATGCGACGGCGGTCGAAGTCTCGTGCGCAAGAAGGCCGGTATCGACTTTGCGGGCTGGGATCCGTCGGTCAGCTACCTGATCGCAGAGGTCGAGATGACGGGGGATCCGCCCTTTGGCATCCGCCACGGAGACAAAGGCATCAATGCCCTCGGCAAGCTCGACGACGGCAAACGCCTCCGCGCGGTGTTGATCGAACCGGAAGTCAGGCAGGGCGATCAGCCGACCGTGGAGAACCTTCGCGAAGCGCTCATCGCGGTCTACGGCAGCGACTACGGTGTTCACAACGTGACGTGGCTATCGCGGTTCACCGACACGACTCGGCAGGCCGCGTCCTACCGAGATCGGCGCGTGTTGTTGGCCGGGGACGCCGCACACGTGCACGCGCCCAATGGCGGGCAGGGACTCAACATCGGGGTTCAGGACGCCGTGAACCTCGGATGGAAGCTGGCCCAGGTGGTCAAAGGAACATCGCCCGAAAGCCTGCTCGATACCTATCAGGCCGAACGGCACCCCATCGGCGCGCGCGTGCTCCGGCTCACCATGGCGCAGACAGCGCTCAACGGCAGCGACGAGCGCACCAAGGCTTTGCGCGAGACTGTCTCCGATCTGCTCAAGATGGAGGAGCCCCGCAAACGATACGGCGCGATGATGTCGGGTCTCGACATTCGCTACGACCTCGGCGAGGGACATCCGCTGCTCGGGCGTCGCATGCCCGACCTGGACTTGATCACCACCCGAGGCCCGATGCGGGTATTCAAGCTGCTTCACGAAGGGCGGCCGGTCCTGCTCAATCTTCGTGCAGCCGGCGCGCTCGATATCGTCGCGACGGGATGGGCGGATCGGGTTCCTCTCATCGACGCTCGCTACGCAGGGGCGTGGGAGCTGCCGGTCCTCGGCGCCGTCGGGGCTCCCACGGCGGTGTTGATCCGGCCCGACGGGTACGTCGCCTGGGTGGGCAACGAAGATCCTGGTCTCCCCGGCCTGCAAGAGGCGCTGACGACCTGGTTTGGCGCGCCGGTTCCGTCCTAGGTTGGCGTCTCATGGCGAGGAACATCGAGGCCAAGTTTGCCGGGGCCGACCTGACGACGGTCGCTGAACGGGCGCGACTGGCGGGTGCCGTCGATTCGGGCGTCCTGGTCCAGAAGGACACCTTCTTCGGCTCGGGTCAGAGTCGACTCAAGCTAAGAGAGCAGGCTGGCCAGTCGGGAGCCCAACTCATCGCTTACCGGCGAGCCGACGAAAGGGCAGCACGGGCGAGCGACTACCTGATCTACGAGACCGCCGATCCTGTTGGACTGACCGCAGCTCTGGGCCTTGCGCTCGGTGCCGGGATCGTCGTCGAGAAGCGACGTCACCTGTTCCTTTGGAGGAACACACGCATTCACCTCGACCGAGTGGCCGGCCTGGGAGATTTCGTCGAGCTCGAGACCGTGCTTGGTGACGGTCGCACTGACGCCCAAGGCGTCGATGAATTTCTGCAAGTTCAGAGCGCCTTGGAATTGCGGCGAGACGATATCGTCCCCGCGGCGTACGCGGACCTGCTGGCCAAGCAGGTGTGACAGAACTCAAACCACCTTTGGGGGCTCGACTGACGGGAGCGCGGCGAGGCTATCGGCGGCGCGTCGCTCGAGGCTTTGCGCTCCCGTCGAACGGGCGAGCTCGATCGCCTGGAGATGGTCCTCGGCCGCGCGCGGGTCGGTCGGCTCGCGTAGCTGCCCGCGCAATCTGAGGAGCTCGGGCAGGTAGACGCGCTCACTGTGTGCGGTCGCGAAGGCGATGATGTCATCGGTGAGCTTGCGCGCGTGCTCGAGGTGGCCGGAGAGCAGCAGCAGATCGATGAGGACCATGGCGACGAAGGTCGAGCAGGTCGCGACCTCCTGGAGGCGCTGCTGCAGACGTTCGAGCATCGGCTCGATGGCGGCTAGCGGCAGGGGGCCGCGACGGGCTTGCGCCCACAACGCGACGGCGCTCGCCTCGGTGTGAAGTCCGAGATCCAGCGAAGCGGCGCGCAGAGTCTCCGGCGTCTCGGCATCGATGGTCGAGAGCGGATCGCGACGCAGGTAGCGCAGTCGCGCCCGCACGACATGCCCGAGGGCCACCAGGATCGGCGAATTGATCTCGTTGGCGAGAACGATGGTCGCGGACGCTTCCTCGATGGCGCGGTCGGCCTCACCGACGACCCAGTGCGCGCAGGCGATGTGTCCCAACGCCAGGGCGCGGCCGTGGAGATTGCCGTGAAACGGCGAGGGTTCGTGTTCGGCGGGAAGGAGTCGTTGGAACAGCGTGAGTGCATCGGCGAACTCGGCGCGGAAGAAGGCTATGTAGCCGCGCGCGAAGATCCCAGCGTGGAGGAGGACCGGATCCAGATCGTGCGCCTGCTCGATGCGTTCGAGCTCGGCGGTCACGCCCTTGGCGTGGTCGTAACGTGCGGTGACCATGTCGTAGTTGCACGCCTGGGTCAGCGCTGCGTAGAGGCGAGAAGGATCCGCGAGCGAGCGGGCGATCTCGATGGCGCGCCGATAGATCGTGGCGGCGTCGCGGCCGGCGAAGGCCGCGCTGAACGAGTTCGAGTTGACCTCCCGGCACATCGTGGTCAAGACCTCGAGCTCGACGCGATCGCGCTCCTGTCTTGCGGGCAGGCTGGGCACGAGGTCGAGCGCGCGTGCGCAGAGTGTGACGGCGTCGGCACCGGCGTAGCGAGTGGAGGCCTGACGGGCGGCTGCCAGGTAGGCCGCGATCGCGCGCGCGGGCTCGCCGCCGGCATCGAAGTGTTTGGCGAGTAGGTGCGAACTCTCGCTCGCGCGCGGATCACGCTCGAGCGCCTCGGCGACCAGGCGATGCCAGCGCTGGCGTCGCGCCGGGCTGCTGCGCTCGAGGCAGACCTCCTGGACCAGGGCGTGGGTGACGCCGTAACGATCGTCAGCCTCGGCGCGCAGGAACTGCGAGCGACGTGCGAGCTGATCGCAGACGTCGTCCACCTGCTCCACGCTCTGCTCGAGCGCCGCCGCGACCAGGCGGGTGGAGAACTCGGCCCCCACGACGCTGGCGGCTTCCAGCACGTGCTGCTCGGCGGGCGGCAGCCGATCGAGCTGCATGTCGATCAACTGCTTCACGCTGGCTGGCCGGTGCGCCTGTACTTCCTCGATCGGGACGGTCAGGAGCCACTTGCCGTCACTCGGGGCGAGCATGCCTCGCCCCGCGAGCTCGTCGAGCAGCGACACGAGGTACAGCGGGGTTCCGCCGGTGATCTTCGCCACCAGGTCGGTGAGGGACTGCGGGAACCCGTGGCCGGCGAAGCGCTTGTCGATGAAGCTCTGCACGGACGCCGTCGCGATCTTGGGCAGACGAAGCTCAATCGCGCCGGAGCGGGCGACCAATGAGCGCATAGCCTGGTTGAGCGGGTGATTCGGCCGCTGGATCTCTGCATGGCGGGAAGTGCCGATGACGAGCAGTTTCGCGGCAGCCTCGCGCTGCCCGAGCGACGAGAGCAGGTCGATGGTCGCCACGTCGGACCACTGCAGATCTTCAAGGACCAGCACCAGTGGATCCCGCACGCTCAACGCCTCGAGGGCTTCGCTGAGCTCGCGTAGCTGCCGCGACTGATTGCTGAACGTCGCCCGCCGCGTGACCTCGGCCAGCTGCTCATCACCGGCCAGGTGCGGGACCTGCGCAACGAAGGTCGGCGCATAGCGGACCAGCGCCGCTTGCACCTCGGGGCCACGCGCCGAACCCGCGAGGCCGGCCATCGCCTCGATGATCGCGAGGTAGGGCTCGGGCGTGCTGTGCTGTTCGAAGCAGGCGCCGCGGGCGATCAACAGCCTTGCGGAGTCGAGCCCTGCCAAGCCCGCCAAGAACGTCCGGACCAACGTCGACTTGCCGATCCCCGGCTCGCCGGTGACGAAGCAGAGCTGCCGGCGGCCGCCCTGCGCGCGCTCGAACGCAGTCTGCAGCAGCGCAAGCTCGGCCTCGCGCCCGACGACGAGGGGATCGGGCGCCATGGGGATCCGGGCGGGGGCGTCCTGTTCCTCCCGATCCTCCCGGTCCTGGCGAAGCTCGGCCACGAAGCGGTACCCGCGCCCGATCACGGTCTCGATCACTCCGTCGCCGAGCACCTGCCGTAGTTCGTGCAGGTGGCTGCGCATGGCGCTTTCACTCACGACGGAGCCACGCCAGACCTCGGCGATCAGCTCCTCGTGCGTGACCAGCTTCTTCGGGTGCTCGACCAGGTAACGCAGGATCGCGAAGGGCTTGCGGCGAAGGGCGAGAGGGGTCTCGCCTTTCCACAAGCGTCCTTCTTCGCTGTCCAGGCGAAACGGCGGAAAGGAGACCATAAGCGGAAGCCCTTTTAGCGCGGTCCGGACCGAGAGGCGAGGGGGGCAGGGGGCACCCAGGCGGCGAGCCAACGCGGATTGGACGCGAGCAGCCCAGATCCAACGGAGATCCAACAGCCGTGGACACGTGCTGTCGGCATGGTGAGTTCATGCAGACGCTTCGACATCTGGTGGTCGGCACCGACTTCAGCGAGTACGCCGAACAGGCGCTCGAGCTGGCGATCCGACTGGCCCTGGCGGCGGGCGGCCGCATCACCTTGGTTCACGTTTGCGAGCTCTGCGTCGATGAGCGCGTCGAAGAAGAGCGGCGCCGCGAGAGCCACGAAGTGTTGGCGCAGCTGGTGGCTCGCCACCGCCAGCAAGTCGAGATCTCTGGCGTCCTGCGCAGCGGTAGGCCCTGGGAGAAGCTCGACAACGTCGCGGCCGAGGTCGGCGCCAGCCTGATCGTCGTGGGTCGTCACGGCGCCGGTTTTGGCCAGGCCGTCGCGCTCGGCTCGGTTGCCGCTCGCCTGGTGCGCACCTCCCATCGCCACGTGCTGACCGTGGCCAGTGATTTCGATCGCCTCCACGGCGATGCCTCCACAAGCAACCGTTTCTGAAAGAACGCCAACGCAATGAACGACAACAAGGAAGGACACAGACCATGAACAATCTCAGCCGTCTCGTCTCGTTTGCCAACGCCCGCTCAACGTTCGGTTCGATGCTTGCAATTGCGCTCCTCGTCTCCCCGCGGGCCGAGGCCGGCAATGATCCGGTGGCCGCGCACGCGGCGGCGTCGGGTGCCGTGGTGGTGCAAGAGGACCACTCGGGCTGGAGCTTCAACGCCACGCCCGTGCTCATCTTGCCCAAGGCGGGCTACCGCTGGGGTGGCGGCGCCGACCCCGAGCTGAAATACACGATGGATCTCGGATGGGGACGCGTCAGCGTTGGTGGCCGCGTGGGCGGCTACTACGCCAAGAACCAGTTCGGCGTAAGCGCGATGCCGACGGCGCGCCTGATGGTACCGGTTGGGGCCTTCGAGCCTTATCTGTCTGCGGGCATGGGCTACGGCTGGTTGCCCAGGACTGGCCACGCCGACCTCACGACCATGGCGCGGGCGGGCTTCGTCTATCGCTTCAGCAAGAAGTTCGCGATCGGTCTCGAGGGCACGCTGCAGGAGCTGCACGGCTCGGATTTTCGCTTCCCCTCCATCGGCTCGATGATGGCCTTCGACCTCCAATGACAAGCCATCTTTTCGAGGGCGTCATTCGTGCTGTCGTGATCGGCGTAGGCGCAACGCTGCTCATGGACCTGTGGGCGGCGGTCTTGCGCCGCTTCGGCATCCCGTCGCTCCGCTTCGAGCTGCTCGGCCGCTGGGTGGGCAATCTGCCCCGCGGCCGCTGGTTCCACGAGGACATCGCGCGCACGCCGCCGGTACGCGGTGAACGGCTCATCGGTTGGTGCGCGCACTATCTCATTGGGATCGGCTTCGCCGCGCTCCTGTTGAGCGTGCACGGCCTGGCCTGGGCGCGATCGCCAACGCTGTTGCCGGCGCTCGTGATCGGCGTTGTCACGGTCCTGTCCCCGTGGCTGGTGCTCCAGCCGGCGATCGGCGCCGGCATCGCGTCTTCGAAGACACCGAGGCCCTTCTTCAACAGCTGCAAAAGCCTCGTTACCCACACCGTATTCGGCGTCGGCCTATTCATCGCCGCCCACGCGACCGCCTGGCTCCTCGCCACCTTCACCTGAGAAAGAACAAGGAGATCTGTCATGAGCAAGAGACTGACCGTGAGCGACTGGAAAGTTCCCGCCCTGCTGCTGTTGTTGAGCCTGGTTCCGATCCTGGGCGGAATCGCGCGGTTCGTGAACATGTCGAATGGCTCGGTCACGCCCGACAACGCGAGGTTCGTCGCCGCGCCATTGCCCATCGTCATCCACGTGATCAGCGCGACGATCTACAGTCTGCTCGGCGCTTTCCAGTTCTCGAAGGGCTTTCGCCTGCGTTGGCCGGGCTTTCATCGTCGGGCGGGCAGGGTCCTCGTGGTGTGCGGCGTCTTGGCCGGCCTCACGGGCGTCTGGATGACCGCGCTCTATCCCATCCCCTCCGGCCTGCAGGGGCCGATCCTGCTCGCAGTGCGGTTGGTCGTCGGCTTGGCCATGGTGGCATCCATCATCATCGCCTTGTCGAGCATCCTGCGCCGAGACGTTCCCCGCCACGAGGCCTTCATGATCCGCGCCTACGCCATCGGCCAAGGCGCCGGCACGCAAGTGCTGATCCTCGGCCCGTGGATGCTGCTCACCGGGCAGGGAGTGGGCGTGGCGCGAGATCTCCTCATGGCGTTGTCCTGGGCAATCAACCTCGGCGTGGCCGAGCTGATCATCCGCGGTCGCAAGAGGCAGCCACGCCAATCGGGTGCGCGGCTTGCGGTCAATGCCGACACCTCGCTTCTCGTCACTGCTCGACGTTGAAACCTGTGGCCCCGATGGGAAACGTCAAGCGAGTGTAGTTGGCGACCTGTCCGCCTTCCGTTACGCTTCCTTGCTCAGGGAATGGGCGATGTGATCCACGAGACGGGATGCAAAGCGCTACGCCAACGTGCTCGCCTCGACGGTCAGATCTTAGCGAGCAAGGAGTGAGCGCGATGAAGAACCGGAAGGTAAGCAGACTGCGAGCGGAGCGGAAACGCGCCGAGCGACGCCAGCGAGTCAAGGATTCGAGGCGACCGTCAGCGAAGGGTCCAAAGATGAGGGGGGCCGCTCATATTCCATCGAGCATGGACTACACGCGGCCCTACGAGAATTGGGAAAGAGTCTTCGGCGACGCACTCGACCGCGGTGCCTTCTTGCGGTCTGTGCGCAACTGGCCGTGGACGACATCTTTCTACCGTTTAGCGGAGCTGTCTGCCTTCCTGGCCAATCAGCAGTTTGACTGCGAGGCAGTCAAGCAGAAGACGGTGGATCCCCTGCTGCTCGTAAAGTGCCCAACCAGTGCGGTGAGTGAACACGTTCGCCGCGCTTTGCAGAGCCGTCGATCGTCGATGGTCGTCGCGCACGAGGAGGTGATCCTTTGGTTGCAGCACCTGGTCCTCATCGAAGGCGCAGCCAGTGAGGGGCTCGTGGATCAGGATGCTGTCCCCGACCATGTCATGTGCACTTGGTTGCTCGCGGGCAACACACTTCTTGGCAAGCATCACGCGCACGCCGAGCCCAGCAGTGATAACTTGTCCGCGCGAGTCGTAAAGGTACTGCGTTTCAACAATCGTCCCGATCCAGCACGACTACTGGCGCGGACGAAGATCCTGTTCGAGACGAGGCCTCCTCGGAGCAACGAGCTTCAAGCGGAGGAGGCTTGGAAGCGGCTCCAGACGGCTGCCTTCGGAACCTCGTTCGAGGAGTACTTCCTTACGGTTCTTGGCCCACTATATATGCTGTCTCAGGGATGGGGGACGAATGAGTCCCCGGTCATCGACCTGCGGAAGTTTGTGTCCGAGACCAAGGTGCCGGCGGAGTCGTTTGAGGTGCTCTTGAAGACATTGAGCTCAACTCGCGACGAGCTCGCCGCAAGCGTGAAACGCGACCAGGATGGTCTGCCATTGCATCCAGTCGCCCTTCTTCATCGGCCCTTGGTACAAGTCGAGGGCTGTCAGTTCATCGGCTCATCCCCGTGGCAACTGCGAAATCAGCTCCATACCGGTCTTTGGGGGAAGTATCGCGACGGGGCCAAGAAGGTCTTCGGGGACAAGCGCGGCGCCGAAGTCTGGTTGCATGCCTTTGGGGACATGGTGGAAGGGTATTGTCGCCTTGTCGCAAACGAGGCGGCGAAGACCTGCACGCGGGCGACGTTCGTGATGTCAGAAGGTATTGGCGACCACACCGAAGTTGAGGACATTGTTGTTGTGGAGGACGACTCTGTCCTCCTCTTCTCGGTGAAGGGGAGCATGATGACCGAGTCCGCGTCGCGGACAGCCGCGACGGCGGCACCAACCATCAGCTGGTGGGAGCGATTCCTGTTCGCCCCGAAAGCGAGGCGACACCCGGCAGGGGCATTGCGCCTGTTGAACGACCGCCTAAGGCGGATCCGAGCGGGCGCGTTTGAGAAGGTGGGGATACCCATGGACGCCCACGTCTATCCGATTGTGGTGACCTACGACAGCCTCGGCGAACATGATCTTCTTTACAGGAAGATCGAACAAAGGCGCCGCGACGAAGGTCTGTTGCAGGGTCGGAGAGTTGCCGCGCCCATCCTTGGGGACGTCGAAGATTTTGAGGTGCTTATGGGGCGGCTTTCCCACGGCCACTCGGCGGTGGAGGTCCTAAGCAGGCGCATTGGTAAAGGCGCCCAGCGCAGGCTGGACCAACTCCTCGCGGAGAGCACTCCCGCTGGCCCTCGCCGAAGATTGGAGTTTCTGGAGCGGAGCTACAGGCAGGTTGTCGATCAGATCCACCTTCGTCTCTTCGGGTGCCTGCCTGAGAAGGGCGGGCCGTAGACCCATTGGCTACGCCAACGGTGCGGCTTGCGCATGTGGAGCCTTTCGCCCCTATGGCGAGACCGGATTCAAACGCTGACGTTCTGGACGCGCAGGACGGTGAGCACCTCGCACCCGTGCTCGGTGACCAGCACCGTGTGCTCGAACTGGGCCGAGGGGCTGCCGTCCGCTGTCACCACCGTCCAGCCATCGTCGAGCCTGCGCACGTCGGGGCGGCCGATGGTGATCATGGGCTCGACCGTGAACATCATCCCGGCTCGTAGGCGCTGACCGCGCCCGGCGGGCCCGACGTAGGGGACGTGCGGCTCCATGTGCATCTTCCGTCCGATGCCATGGCCGCCCCATTCGCGTACCACCGCGCAGCCTGCGGCCTCTGCTGTCTGTTCGATGGCGGCACCGACGTCTCCCAGACGGGCGCCGTCTCGAACCACGGCCACGCCAGCATCGCGGCAGCGGCGCGCGACCTCCAGCACGTGGGCGGCGTCGGGTGGTGGTGTCCCGATCGCCACCGTGGCGGAGGTGTCACCGTGAAAGCCGTCGAACTCGCTGGTGACGTCGACATTGATGATGTCGCCCTCTTCGAGCCGTTCGTCCTCCGACGGCATGCCGTGACAGACGACGTGATTGCGGCTCGTGCAGACCGCCGCGGGAAAGCCGTGGTAACCGAGCTGGCTCGGCCGTGCCCCGCGCGCCGTCGTGTCGCTACGGACCCAACGATCGATCTGGGCGGTGGTGATCCCGGGACGGAGTTTGGCGAGGACGGTCGCGAGCGTTTGTGCCGCCACTTGCCCGGCACGCCGCGCCCGCTCGATCTCGCGCGGCCCGTGGATGACGATGGCCATGCCGCTCTTTTTGCATTGGGGCGCGCAGTGCGGCCAATACTCAAACGGTATCGCCCGGCCGGTCTGTGGGTGTTAGCCTTGGGGCGTGTCGCTCCTGCAGCTCGAGTCGTTCGTCGCGGTGGCCGAGGAGGAGAACCTGAGCCGGGCCGCCCGCCGCCTGTGTGTGTCCCAGCCGCCGCTCACTCGCCGCATTCATAGCCTCGAGGACGAGCTCGGTGTCCCGCTCTTCCACCGGACCGCGCGCGGCATGCGCCTGATGCCGGCGGGACAGTCACTCTTGCCCCACGCGCGCGAGATCTTGGCGCTGGCCCGGGTCGACCGGGTGCGCGGGCTCCTCAAAGGTACGACCGGCGACCCGAGCCCCACGCTCGAGGTCCAGCGGCCCCGAAACAAGGGCGAAATGTGATGGACAACGTGAGGACTCGCGCTTGACGTAAGACGCCGCGGCGCTCGGTTGAGGTTGACAACCATCCTGCCGGTGCGGCTTTCATTGTCGATGAATCGCTTTTCGGGCCTTCTTTCTCTCGGTCTTGGCGCGCTGGCCGCGGCGGGAGCCACCACGTGCAGCTCGTCGACGGACACGTCGGGGAGTCAGACACTCAGCGCTTCGACCGTGCTCGATCTGAAGAAGCTCAAGGTGGAACCTGCCGGCTACGAGTGGTTCGATTTTCGCCCCAACGTGAAGAAGCTGATCCTCGCCGGAAAGGCCGAGACCGAACACGTCGCCATTCTCTGGTACACGGTGAGCGACGGCGCCGTTGGGCTGCACTATCACGGCAAGACCGAATCCGTGTACGTCATCGATGGCTCACAGACGGACGCCAAGGGTGTCTATCCGACCGAGACCGTCTATTTCAATCCGCCCGGCAGCGGGCACGAGATCATGAAGAGCTCCGGATTCTTCATCCTCGCGTACGCCTCGCCCCCGGACTTCGCGAAAACCAACCTCATCGGTGCGTACACGCCCGTTCGCATCGACACGAATGCGCCCGACCTTTCCACGGCGCTTGCCTTCGTCGACAACAAGCCAGGGGTTCGCGTCTATACGGTGCCGCTCGACGCAGGTGGCGGCATGAGCGCCGAACTCGTCGAGCTGAAGGCGGCCGCCAGCCACGGCGTGAAGGGGAACTACCTGCTGGTGCTCGCGGGAACCTGCGAAGTCGCAGGCACGTCGTTCAGCGAAGACACCTTGATCGTCCCGAAGACGACGGTACCGCAGGCGTTCACAGTCGCGGCGCCCAAGACCGGAACCTGCCTGGCAATGAACGTCTCTTTCTAGGTCACGAAACGACGCCGCCGGGTGAGATCGTCGTCTGCCGAAGATCCTTGGTGCCGCTTCACACCGCGGGCGCGGGAAGCTTTCCTTCGATCTCGAAGCTGGCGCGCGTGAATCGATGGCGAATCACGGGCGTGGTGTTCACAGCGATCAGCTCGCAGGCGTCGCCCACAACCAGGCATTGCCAGGTCTGGGAGTTTTTCGGTGTCGTGTGTTTGAAGACTGGCTCGAACAGGGCAACGTTGGTGCCCTGGCGTGGGCAGCGCGCGGACTGGTAAGTGAACGCTTCGATGCCGAAGGCACGCATACGGCGTCCGAGGGACTGGCTATCTGCGTATTGCGTCGGGGAGGAAATGCGATCGCGAAAGTCCCGGAAAGGGCCCGTCGTCAGATCGATCCCTTTGTCGGTCGAGATCTCGGCCGCGAATGCAGTCCACGAGATCGGGCTGGCGGCGAGTGGCGCGGCGGTCCCGGCAAAGAACACGAGTTGATAATAGGAGCGCTCTGCCAGAGCGGACTCCACCGACTTGGCGCCATAAAACAACGAACGCTCGTCCCGCCCCCCGAACCGGGATCCGTTGTCGAGCGGCGGATGCCGAAAGGGCGTGAACAGGAGGTAGTGCAGCCGAGCGAAGCCTGCGCCGCGCGGGCGAGCGGGCTTCACTTCATCGACGATTGTCTCGAGCAACTCTTGCTCTTCGGTGGAATCCACCAACGCTCGGGTGGAAAGGTGGTGTTGCGACTCGACCACGCGCCGAAGGGTCAACTCGAGAGGCTGGACCCTATTGGGCCCCGCGCACGAAGTCCAAATATCGGGCGACACGAGTGATCCCTTCTATCTCTCGCACCAAGCTGGCGGGCGTGCCCGACAGGTGGTGGTTCTCGGCGTTGAACCAGGCCTTCACGTTATCGCGATGACCGCCCATCAGCGCGTCCAGGCTGCGGAAGATGCGAACCAGGAAAGCAGCCAACTCGAACTCTTTTCCCGCGACCAGATAGGTGCCGGCTTTCATCCGCGACACGGAAGCGTCGCTGGTGCCCAGCACGACGGCGAGGTCGGCCTGCGTGAGTCCCAGCATACCGGCAGCCCTGACCACCGCCTTCGTCAGGACTTTTCGTCGGCGCTCATCGATCGACTGGGAGACTTCCGAAACGGGTTCCATCAGCGATGACCACCTTCCCTGGAAAAGATTGATGAGAACTCTTTCATTGGCAAGGTCATAGTGCCGTCGCTGATTGGTTGCCGCGCTGTTCCTATAGTCGATCGTTGCCGCTACGTTTGCCAGTCTCGGCCCTGCGCACCGGTGAGCACTTGAGTCGAGATAAATGCGATGCCGGAGGCGATGAGATGATCGGTGTGGCGGTGAATCGCTGGCGCGGTGTCTTCAAGCGGAGCGACGGGGGTGACGAAATCAGATCTGCAGAACCATGCGACCTCGCGGCCCCAGAAGCACCGCCCCGCGGAGTGTCATGCTCGGCCTGATGGCCCTCGCGGCCTGCCGGGGACCCAACCCGGCCTTCAAGACCGTCGCTCACGCAGTTGACGCTTCGGCGGTTGAAGCCTCGATGGATCGTTCGTCTATGACCGACGTCCTGCCTGGGCAAGGTGGCAGGCCGGCGGGCAGCGACGAACACCAAGCGCCATCCGGTGGCGGTGATGCCGGCGGGCAGCTCGACGCCGCGCAAGACACGTACGTCCCATCAGATGTTGGCCCCGAAGCCGGAGCGGGGGGCCTGGCCCTCGACGCCAAAGACGCCAGCGGCGGGCCGCTCTGTCCGGCCGGTTGGGCGTGTATCCCCGCGGGCAGCTTCACCATGGGCAGCCCCGTCGGAGAACCCGGTCGTGAACACGATGAGACCGCCCATGCCGTGACCATCACGCGGCCGTTTTGGCTGAAGACGACCGAGGTTACCCAGGGGCAGTGGCGCGCTCTCATGGGCGACAATCCGTCCGACCAGGATCAATGCGGCGACAGCTGCCCGGTGGAGAACGTCAATTGGTACCGCGCGATCGCGTTTGCCAATGCGTCGTCGCTGAAAGATGGTCTGCGTCCCTGCTACCAGACGACCGCTGGTGCGATCTACGATGCGGCGGCTGCGGGACGAAAAGAGACGCCGACTTGGCCCGAAAAGCTCGCGTGTCCCGGCTACCGACTGGCGACCGAAGCCGAATGGGAATACGCCGCGCGCGCCGGCAGCAAGACCGCGTTTTCGGCCGGTCCGATCACGAAGGGCACGGACTGCAGCGTGCTCGAGCCGGCTCTTGCTGAAGTGGGCTGGTACTGTGGCAACAGCAACGAAGGCCTGATGCCGGTTGCAGGAAAGTCGCCCAACGCTTGGGGGCTTTACGACATGCACGGCAACGTCTGGGAATGGCTGTGGGACCTGGGCACCGTGGCCGCCGACTATCCTGAAGGCCCCGCCACCGATCCCCTGGGCTCGCCAGGCGGCTCGCACCGACGCGACCGCGGCGGCTCGTACCACAGCAACCCCGTACGCTGCCGCGCCGCCAACCGCGACGCCCTCGTGCCGGACGCCACCTACTCGGACACCGGGCTCAGGCTGGCGCGTTCCGCGCCCTAGAAGTACCTTGCTGTCACGCCCTACCGAAATAGGTTCTTAGTTAGTTTGCCTTCACCAGGAAGCCGCAGACGCGGGTCCTGTCGGAGGCGACTGCCTCCACGCCCCAGTGGTCGAACATGGTGGGGATCGCGGTGTTGTCGCGATAGGCGAGGTTGGTGCCGAGGGTGACCTCGGGCTGGCCCTTGAACGAGACGTAGGCGGCGTACTTCTTGGCGGGCACGTCGACCACGAGGCGAAAGTCGTACTGAATGGGTTCGTACCTGATGACCATGTCCGCCGAGTAGGCCGTGCCGTTGCGGACGTCGAGCTGCCCGCCCGCGGCGAAACGCACCAGGATCTGGGAGATGTTGTGGGGTGGGTTGCTGCGATTGACGTTGCCCTCCGCGAGCACGATCACGCTGTCGGTGCGCGCCTTCGACGGCGTGGCGCTGAACCACGCCGTGAAGACACCGGTCTGCGGCTGGTCGAACTTCGTCACGGTGAAGCGGTAGCCAGTGCCGATTTTGCAGGGATGACCCGGCTCGTTGGGACGCCCGACTGCAGTGGGCCCATCGGCGGGCGGGACGCTACCGACGTCTCCGGCAGTTCCCGAGGTCGCGTCCGCCAGCGCGGTGTCGGTGGCGCCGCCGCTGTCCGGTCCTGGCGTCGTCGTGGCCGCGTCCTTGGTTGCGCCGCCTTCGCCACCGGCACCGCCACCGCTGCCACCGCTGGCACTTCCACCAGCACCGCCAGCGCCGCCTCCGGTACCGCCGGAGGCCGGCCCAGCGCCGCCCGTACTGATGCCTCCGCGACCGCCGGTGCTCGCTGGGTTGCCGGATCCTCCGCGGCCATCGGCGGGGCCGGACGGATCACCTTTGGCGCAGCCGAGGGTCGCCATGGTCAGCCCGAGCAGCAGTGACGCCGCCACCGAGAGTGGTGGCTTCGAATGGGGCCGCCCGCCCGACGCACTCCCAAGGATTCGATCGCGCGTGCTTCGCATGTCCCCTCGATGGTGGCCGCAGCCGGGCAAAAGCAGCCAGTAGGCGAAAGAAAAGGCAAAGATTGCGTGGGGCTACCGAGTCCAAGGGAGCGACCGACCAGCCCCCAGGCGGCCAAGACCGCAAACGCGAAGTTGAATCGGGTCGCACAGGGCGGCCAGGAGCTCGCGGAAGACACCAGCGTCTTGGTCGGTGAACTCGAAGTAGGTGAGGAAGTCCCACTGCGAGCCGGGCAGATCACGGAAGGCGTCTCGCTCGTCCTGCGCCATCGCCCACTCGAGGCGATCGATGCCAGGGACGGCTGCGATGACTTACCCTCCCGAGGCTCGCAGGGGGTTCACCCAGCGCAGGCCCTCGAAGCGGGCAAAGTCGCCGTCGTTGCTGTGCACCTCGCCGTTGACCTCGATGGCGTGCGCTGCGATCTGCACGTCGGTGGTCAAGTTGGCGGCCGTGCCGAGCTGCCGTAGCAGGCGGAACGCTGCTTCGAGGTGCCCGCGTCCGGGGACCAGGGCCGTGACATTGGGTCGCTCGAGCCAGCGCTCGACCCGGCCGACCGCGTCCTCGACCGCCAAAGGCTCGGTGAAGACGCGCCGGTTGGTCCCGAGGCGTAGGAACCCGAACACGGACACCGGAGCAAGACCGACCTGGCGTTCGCCATTCAGCGCGCCTTCCCACCATCGCCGTGCCTCGGCGTGCAGGGGATGGGCATCGATTTCCGCGTAAAGCAGCAAATTCACGTCGGGAACGATCATCGTTGTTTGCCCGGCATCTTGGCGAGCACGGCTTCGTCCTCGAGCTCATCCGTCAGGCGGTTGAGCGCCTGAGCGTCGATGCCGGCTCGAAGGGTGGTCTTGTGGGGCTGTACGCGGTAGGCGGTCGGCTGCCGGCCCCGGGTCGTGGGCGTCAGCCCTCGGCGAATCGCCTCGTTGACCACCTGCTTGAAGGATTTGCGCTGACGATGCGCTTCCTCCTCCAGTAGACGCGCCACATCGGGGTCGAGCGTCAAGGTGGTCCTCATCAAGACATCATGATGCGCACCCCAACGCCGGTCAACCCGGGCTCCGAACCAGAAGGCCACGGAGATGACGCGTTGATCTGAGTGATTCGAGGGCGGAGAGGTGGCGCTCGACGCGCCGCGCTTCACGACCCGCAGCTACGACGAGGCCGACTAGATCTTGGTCATCCAGATCTCGGTCTCGCGCTCGACGAAACGCCATTCGGGGTTGAGGACCGGGTCGCGCAGGGCGGCCAGGAGCTCGCGGAAGGCACCAACGTCCTGGTCGGTGAACTCGAAGTAGGTCAGGAAGTCCCACTGCGAGCCGGGCAGATAACGGGCCTGGTACAGGCGCCGATAGATGGCGGCGGCGTGCCGGGCGCCGATCTCGATGTGGCCGGGCCGATCGGGCGCCTGACGGAAGAAGGCGTCTCGCTCGTCCTGCGCCATCGCCCACCACGCGTCCGCCTTCGCGATCGGGATCAAGACCGCTCGCGGCCCGCGTTCGGCGGCCGAGACTGCCGCCAGCGCGCGCCGCCGATCGGCGTCGGTATACGCCACGTGCTGCACGACGCCCACCGCTACGAAGCCGCCCTCCACTGGCGCCTGCGGTTGGGGCGCCTCCAGACGGACCATGGTCATCCCGGGCGCCAGCCCCCCAACGACGGCCCCCGCGCGTCCCTCGACCGTGTCGATCCGATAGTGGTTCACGCGTCCGCCGGCCGGTACAACCACCGGGACGCCGCGCTCGGCCACGATGAACTGCGTCCAGATGCCACCGCGCGCGGCGTTCGGGGGAGTCATGCCCGGCACGGTAAAGCATCGCCAGTAACCGGGGAGTTTCGGCTGGGCAACAACGCCGCCGAGCGCCTCGTCGTCCTCACGTCCTCGCCGTCGTCTGTCCGGTACTATTATCGGCTCATCACGGCTCGCAGCCGCCGGAGCAACTCGACCGACGCCTCGATCTCCACCTTTCGGATCGACACGCTCTCGACGTTCACTCCCAGCGGGATTCCTTTGTCGCGGGCGTACTCCCACGCCTCGGCAAAGATCTTCTCGCAGAGCCCCAGTGAGGTCGCCAGCGGATCGGGCGCGTGGGCCAACTCGTTCGCGAGCCACCGCGGAAAGGCAATTCCCAGCCACTGCATGAAGGCCAGTGTCTTCGCGGAACCGCAGGGGGAAAACGTGAGGATGATGGGCACGGGCTCGCCGCCGGACCGGCGGGTGGCGAGCGCGTAGTCGGACAGGAGCGATTTCGTGGCGGTCACGTCGTAGACCGCCTGGGTGACGAAGAAACGGCAGCCGGCCTCGGTCTTGGCAAGGATGCGCTCGTGCTCGTCCCCGGTGCGCGTGTGGCGCTCGGCGATGGCGATGCCACCAAGCACATGCGCTGGTGCATGCTGCCGGGCCAGCGCATATGCCTCCGTCAGCCGCAAGCTCGCGGGAGCGTTCCGGCTGGCCGCGCCGACCAGCACCGACAGCGAGGACGACGCCGGGCGCGGCTGCTGGAGCCAGTCCACGAGGCCTGCGGCAGTGTCGCGGCTAAGTAACCGTCCGACCGGGGACGTCGTGACGCCGGGCGCCCGCCAGGTTAGGACGATAGCGTGAGCCGCAGGCCGCGCTTCAGCCCGAAGGCCGCCACTTGTGGGGCAGAAGATCTTCGAGGGCGGCTGCCGGATGCGACC